>JAJFFE010000333.1 GCA_021776775.1 Planctomycetota bacterium
TACTCGGGACACGGTAGCCTCCTTGCCGTCTCATGGTCGTGACAACCACAAGATAGCGGAGCTACCGTTCCCTCTCTGCCGATACCTCGCCCCTCAGATGCGCGATGAACCTTTTTTTGGCGCCCCGCCCCTACGGCAGGAAGCCAATATCGTTGAACAGCGGGTTCCCGGCTTGGGCACCGATGCCGGGGATGACACTTTCGATTCCTGTTGCGTCGACTCCGAAGTGGCGATCGAAGATCTCGCGCAAGATGGTTCGAAAGTCCGTTAGGTGAGCGACGTACCGACCGTTGCCAGTGGAGAACATGTCACCGTCGGACCAGGTCGACGCGTCACAGTTGTACACTCCACCATTGACCTGACCGCCGGCAACGAACAGGCACGACGCTTCGCCGTGGTCGGTGCCGAGTGACCCGTTCTGTTCTGAGGTTCGACCGAACTCCGACAACGTCAATACCAACGTGTCATCCCATTGGCTTGCCAGATCTTGCGAGAGCGATCGAATGCCGTGCGCGATCCAAGCGAGTAGCCCGGCTTGTGCACCGCCGACGCCTCCCTGATTGGAGTGAGTGTCGAAGCTTCCGACTTCTACCCCCGCGATACGCAGGTCGCTCTGCTTCAGAAGCATGGCCGCATCGCGAAGTTGTCGGAAGAACGGGAACGCGGTCGCAGGAAATCCGAGAGGATTCGATTCGTCAGGGTAGGTTGCACCTCCCGCAGGGAGATACGTTGCGGGATCGATGCCAGCGTCTTCCAAAGTCGACAGCGTCTCGCCGATGGTCAGCCCGGTCGAAGAGACCAACGAGTCGTGCCCGTGCCCACTCCCGAGAGACTTGCCGTACCACCCGAGTAGTCCCGAGCCGCTGCCGCCGTCGGGTGCGGACCCGAGCACCTTGTCCTGCGAGCTGCCGGGAACGTCCAAGTTGTACTCGGCCAAATTGGAAATATGGGGTAGCGCGGTTCCGCCTTTGAACATGAGCATGAGTCGATCCGAGATGCTCGCTGCCGCAACCGGATTCGCTGCGAGGTCGTACGCGTCGATCACGTGACGGTACGCCCAGCCTTCGCTCAGATCCGCCTCGCCGGGGATCGCGTTCTCCCAAATGTTTTGGCTGTCGAAGTGAGAACGAGATTGATTGGCGTACGCCACTCGATGCACCGTGGCGAGATCTCCGGCGAGATGGAGCTCGTGGAGCGGCCCGAGCGCGGGGTGCAGCGCGGCGAAGCCATTGCCCAGGTCGAGAGACTGCGCTTCGGGAATGAAAATGTTGGGGCGGTTGATCAGGTTGTATTCGCTATCGCCGTACGGAATGCACGTGTTCACGCCATCGTTTCCGCCGCGCATGAAGATGACGAGCATCTTCTTGGTCGACGCTCCGAGGCCCGAGGCGAGGGCGCGGTTCATGAACGGTGACCCCAAGACGGGGCCCAGCGCGCTGAGCGTCGTCCCTGCGAGAGCCGCCTTGATGAAGCTTCTACGGTCGAATTGCATGTTGGCTCCTCACTGTTTGTTCGCTTGGGGGGTGGATAGTAAGAAGCCGACGAACGCGCGAATTCGCGTCTCGTACTCGGCAGCTCCCGGGACGAGCGGCGCGGGGATCCCATCGCCGTCTTGTGAAACGTAGTCGATGGCGAGGTCGCGCTCGAGCATGTCGTACGACGTTTGAAACAGTCGCTCCAGCCAAAAGTCGGCAACCGCGATTGCGTTCGTCAGAGGCACGCCGGCGGCAACCATAGGACCGATCGGATCGAAGACCGGGTCGATGTTCGATTGCACGGCGAAGCTGGAGAACAAGATGCGGTTGAGGAGCGCTGTCGATCCAATCCAGTCGGCGCCGAGCTCCGATTGGCCGTCGGGAGTTGCGAAAAGGAAGAACAGTTGACCGAGGCCGATGAGACCGTTCTGTGGCAAGTCGACTCCGACGATGACGGGAACGCCACTGGTGTCGGCGTCGATGGCTCGAAGCGCGGAGACTAGGTTCTCGAACGCGGTTTCGACTTTGTTCCAGCGATACTCGCGGGCCCGGAACTCGGGTGAGGCGAGGATGCCGGCGATCACGGCTCTGAGGTCGCCATCCGTTGCTAGCCAGGTGCCGACCGATTCTGCAACCAGCGCCGGTGGTGCCTCGTCGCTGATGAACTTCTGGATGAGCTTGGTCGAAACGAACTCTGCGGTTTGTGGCAATGACGCTACGTGGAGGAGAACTTGGAGGCCGTCCAGCCAACCGTCCGGGCTCAACATCGGGCGGGTGGGGATCACGAGTTCGTAGGACGTGCCAGGAAAGATCACTTTCTGATCGTAGTCGTGATCGCTCGCCTGGAAGTGAAACGACCAAACGCCGGTCGGGTCGTAGAAGTCGATCGGGGGGGCGAGCGGATCGCCCGCGTCGGCCGGTGCCTTCCTGCGAATTGTCCAACCGGTGAAACAGCGTGCGACCTGTTCGATGTCTTGCTGCGTATACCCGTTGTCAACGCCCATCGTGTGGAGTTCGAGTAGCTCTCGAGCGAAGTTTTCGTTGGGGGCGACGACCGAGTTGAACACCGAGTCGAGGTAGACGAGCATCGGCCGACCGGCGGCGCTGGCGACCAGCAACTCGGCGAACGTGCCGAGCGATCCGTTGCGAAACGTCGCGTTCTCGATCCACTCCCAGTTGACCGATTCAGCCAGTGCTTCTTCCGGTGTGTGAACCGGCCCGCTTCCGACGTCGATAGCGTTCAGTAGGTTGAGGTGGATCGCCAGGTCGGTGTTGAAGTGGTTCTCCCAGAAATCGGTGAGCGTCTCTCGTAGTTGGTTGCGACTGTACATCGCTTGTACCACTTGCCAGATCAAGAGCGACCCGAGGTCGCTGGTCGGGTCGAGCACTGAGAGACGCGCTTGCAACTCGACGTTATCAACTTCGTCGTCGAGTTCGGGACTGAGCTGTTCCTCGATGTATTGTTCCAGCCCAATCGACTCGACGTAGGCAAGTCGATCGGGAGTGGGACCGAACCCGAGACGTCGCATCGCGTGCGCGGCCAACTCCGAGGTCGTGTCGCCACCGCACGGATCGTACTGATTGCACGACAGGGCGATCGCGAGGGTCGGATCGGGACCACAGCCGGTGATGCCGAACGGTGCCGGTGGCGTGGGGCCAGAGCCAAACTGATAGGTCAGTGAGTAGACCGCGTCGGAGAGATCGACGGCTTCGTCGTCGTTGACATCTCCGGAGTCGAGGCACGTGATCGGGTCGCTTCCCGGCGTGAACAAGTATGCGAGGATGTATATCGGATCGGCAACCTGCACCGCACCGTCTTGATTGGCATCTCCACGCAGGAAATGCTCGTGAAGTGGAGGGGCATCTCCTCCTGCCCTGGCGGGGCTGCCGACGAGCAGTAGAGCCGTGATGCCGAAGAGAATAGAGCGCATGTGCAGCCGGGTTTCGGCGTCTCCCATGACGATCCTCCTTCGTGTTGTTGATTCGTAGCCCAGAGTGAAGCAGCGCTGCCGCCGCGAGGCAGAGCTTCGTGGCTCCGCCAAGCATCGACCGTGCCTCGAGGCGCGCGGCCTCTGAAGCGTTGCGGCTCACCGTTCTCCGAGGTCATTGAACGTCGCGATGGGGCGCGAGTGAACCAATTGTTCAGAATATCCGTCGTGGCGAGCCGATCCGGGCCAGCGCGCTAACAACTAGCGCCCGAGGCTGGGGGTCAGCGTGTGAGTCCCGGACTTCAACGGGCCGTACGTCTTCGTCGAGCCGTTCGGCCAGAGAACTTGGATCTCTTCGGCGGTCGGGCGGGCGCCGAGGCCGAAATGCACCCGCGGATCCTGGCTGGAGCAGTACCCTGAGGCGGGATCGCTCACCCGCCACTCGGTCCAGCCCCCGTCGCGCTTCAGGCGGGTCTTACTACCCACGGCAATTCGACCGTCCTCGGTGCGGAGATCGAGGATCAGCCCGTGTCGGTCTTTCGACGCCCAACGATTGATGAGTAGCGTGATCGAGGCGTCGCGATTCTGGATGACTCCGTCGAGGTCTGCATCGCCGTCGAGGTCGCCGAATACCGCGCCGCGGCTGGTGAACACGACAGGTTCGGCGGTGCCACCGATCGGTTCAACTCCGTCGAACCGTGCCCCGGCGCCTCGGTAGAGACGATTGGGTTGAGCGTACGGATCGGACTGCCCGGAGAGCGTGTTGGTCCGTTGCACTCGGCCGTTGGCGATGTACAGATCGAGCGATCCATCCAGATCGAAGTCGCCGAGCCCGATACCGAACCCCGTATCGGACTTGCTCGTCATGCCCAAGCCGAGCGGGTTCGTGTTGTCCTCGAAGTACGTTCCTTGGTTCTCGTAGAACGTATTGGTCTCTTGAGACAAGTGCGACAAGAACAAGTCTTGATCGCCGTCGGCTCCCCAATCGAAGCTGACGATGCCCATGCCCGCTTCCTTCTTGCCGGACGCGTTGACGGCGACGCCACGCGGGATCGCCTTGTCTTCGAACTTGCCTGGGCTGGTTTGCAGCCACAGTTGGTTGCTCATAGCGTCGTTGGCGACGTAGAAGTCGGTGGATCCGTCGTTGTCGTAATCTCCAACGACGACGCCTAGTCCGTTCCCGAAGACTGCGCCGATCCCGCTCTCTTGCGTCACGTCACGAAACGACCCATCTCCATTGTTACGGTAGAGACGGTCCGTGGCGGGGGCGTTGTAGTTGTTCGGTTGGCAGTAGTCCGGCCGGCCGTCGCCGTGTCGACAGGTGATCTCCGCGTTTCGATTCCACCGCACGTAGTTGGTGACGAATAGGTCGAGATCACCGTCGCGGTCGTAGTCGGCAAATGCGGCCGAGGCACTGAAGCTGGGGTCGGCGACACCAGATTCTGTACTGACATTGGTGAAGCGCCCACCGTCGTTTCGCCACAGCACGTTGGGGCCCACGTTGGTGACGTAAATGTCTTGGTCGCCATCGCCGTCGTAATCGCCCACCGCGCAGCCCATGCCGTACGCGTTTTCGATCAGCCCCGCGGACTCGGTGACGTCCTCGAACGTGGCGTCGCCTCGGTTTCGGTACAGGCGATCAGATGCGGTGTTGTCGTTGGGAGAACCACCTTGAACCAAGAAGACGTCGAGATCACCGTCGGCGTCGTAGTCGATGAGCCCGACGCCTCCGCAAACGATCTCCGGAAGGTAGCACTCACCGGTGGTCGTCCCGGAATGTAGGACGAAGTCGATTCCCGAACCGGTTCGAACCTCGAACCACGCCGGTGCTGGCTTGGTCGGTGCGGTTGTGTCTTGCGTTGGGTTCGCATCGTTCGAACTCGAGGTACAACCGAGCGCGAAGAGAAGTGCCGCGCCGATCACACTGAGATGCTGGTAGCCCTTCCGTGTCCCGTGGCTCACTTGCTGGCTGCTTCGAGCTGTCGAATCCGCTCGATCGCATTCTTGACTTCAGGCCGGTTCGGGGCGAGTTGCTGTGCCTTCGCCACGAGTTCGTTCGCCTTCGGGAAATCCCCGTTTCGGGCGTTCACCATGGCGAGGTTTACCCAGATCGCGGGATTGTTCGGAGAAAGCTCCGACGCCCGCTGGAGCTTCACAAGGGCGACATCTCCGTTGCCGCTGCGCTGGTGGTACTCAAACAGGGCGAGTTGGATTTCGCCGTTGTTCGGAGCCAAGCGCTCTGCTTGTTCCAAGCTGTCCTGCACGACGAGGCTCTCGCCGAGGATGATGGCCGCTCTTCCGCGGGTGTAGTAGCACTGCCATTCCCGGGGACCACGTTTGCACGCTTCGTCGGCGGCGGCCAGCGCAGGTGCGAACTGCTGCATGAGGATCAAGCACGATGCTTTCGCGAGATAGGCGCGAAAGCTCTCCGGATCGACTCCGATCGCTTTATCGAAGTTGTCGATCGCGGCGGGGAACTGCTTCAGGTTCTGCTGCGCCACGCCAAGGTTGACCAGCGCCGAGTATTCGTTCGGATAACTCTTCAGTACTGTTTGCAGCATGGAAGCTGCCGCAGTCGGATTGCCCCGGTCGATGAGCGTGCCCGCATAGTTGACCCGGGCCGCCATTCCCGCTTGGTGGTTGGGGATCTCGGTCGAGCGAGGATCCTCTAGGTATTGAGGTTGGGCGCCAGTTCCTCGCGTGATCAGGCCTTGATACTCACTCTCGGGACGGCCGGCCTTTTGATACGCACGCCCCTGGACGAACGCGGCGTATAGATTCGACGGCTGAGCTTCGAGGACTTGATCGAGCAGAGTGATCGCATCCTCGACGAGGTCCGAGCGCAAGCGACACTCCGCCAGAGTGATCTTTGCCTGTTGCGAGTCGGGCCGAAGATCGGTGGCGCGAAGCGCGGCGTTACTCGCCGCGGTAATGTCGCCGCTCTCGAGCGCCAGCGTTGCGAGCCGATGCCACGACGGCGCGAAGCTCGGATCCTGATCGGTCACTCGCTTGAAGAGCTTTCGAGCTTCTTCGGATTGACCGCTTGCTTGCAGGCAGCAGGCACGACGATGAATCCAGAACACTTGACGCGGAGCGAGGGTGTGAGCTTGCTCATAGGTTTGCGCCGCGAGGTCGTACAGCGTGTTGGCTTCGTACACCATTCCTAGTCGGCCGCGTTCGACGGCGTCCCCGGGTTTCGCTTCGACCGCGAGGAGATACTTCGTCAAGTAGTCGGTCACCAATGGATCGACGGAACGGCCCGCTTCTGGCCGAACGATCGGTAGCGCTGGCTTCGAGTCGCAACTCGTCAAAACGGTCGACGCGAACAGCAGGATCAGAGTCAACGCGGACGTACGAATCATTGGGAACGGACCTCATCTGAACGGTTTTGGGTGCGACCCCTGAGGGGCGGCGACGATTGTTTCTTTCGGCTTCGAATGAGCCCTTACCGTACCGTGTGACCGGCTCGATGTGCCGGGATACTCCGTAAGCTCTCTACGCGCAAGGCTTACGATCGAAGCCACTATTTTTGTTGTTCGGAGGAGCACCCACCGAAGGGTCCCGAGGGGCCGGGGCGCTTGCCACTGTTACCTCCGAACGATATCCTCGACTCATCTGTTTTTGGGGCAACTACACACGAGGCTCACATCTCACCCACGTTTTCTTCGTTCCCGCAAGGGCGACGCGGCTTGTCGCCTTGCTTGCGCGACCGTTGTGTCGGGGTGTCGTTACGCACCTTGGTTGTTGCCTCGGGCTGGTTCTAAACAAGGAATACCGGCGCGTTTTCACGAGGAGGTGGGTGGGGTGAGTAACCCGACCGGCGCGCCCTTGCCTTTGGGAAAGGTGACTCATGCACCTGAGAAGTTGTTTTGCTCTGCTCGGAGCGTTGGTTCTCCTCTGTTCGACCGCGATGGCTCAAGACGAATGTCTGACTGCCACCGCGATCGCCGAGGGGGACACCGCGATCGACACTACCGCTGCTACGGACAGTGCAGATCTTCTGCTCTGTACGGGCGGCGGCCTCGGCGCGATGGCGAACGACGTTTGGTTCACGTACACACCGGGTTCCGATGGGGATCTGACGGTGTCGACTTGTGGCCAAGTTACGTTCGATACTGACATCGCCATGTATAGCGGTGGATGCGGCGCGCTCGCATGCGCTGGGAGCAGTGGCGACGGCGCCGGTTGTCCTAACTTTTCGTCCGAGTTCACTGCGACAGTGACGGGAGGCTCGACCTACCACATTCGTGTCGGTGGGTGGGACGGCCCAGAAGCGGGTACAGGAACGCTGACGCTGACGCTCGCGCCGGTGGCGCCGCCCGTACCGGGCGACGAATGCGTTGACGCGTTCGTCATCAGCGCAGGCGATACTCCGCTGGATACCACCGGCATGTCGACGAGCGCAGACGCGCTCATCTGCTCGGGCGGTGGCCTGGGTCAGATGGCCAACGACGTGTGGTACTCCTACACGCCGGCCACCAGCGGTGCTCTCACCGTGTCGACGTGTGGCCAAGCATTCGATACCGATATCGCCATGTACTCGGGCGGCTGCGGCGCCCTGGTTTGTGAGAACAGCGCGGGCGATACCCCCGGCTGCGCGAGCTTCAGCGGCGAGTTCCTCGATCACCCGGTCACGGGTGGCACCGAGTACCTGATCCGCGTCGGCGGGTGGGGTGCGACGACCTCCGGGACCGGTACGCTGACGCTTACGCTGTCGAATGGCGACGAGTGCGCCGAAGCGCTGCCGATCAGTGAAGGCGATACCGCGCTGGATACCACCGGAATGACGACGAGCGCGGACGCGCTCGTCTGCTCGGGCG
Source organism: Planctomycetota bacterium (assembly GCA_021776775.1). GTDB lineage: Bacteria > Planctomycetota > UBA8108 > UBA1146 > JAJFFE01 > JAJFFE01. The sequence continues at coordinate 8,224 of JAJFFE010000333.1, forward strand.
GTGGCCTGGGTCAGATGGCCAACGACGTGTGGTACTCCTACACGCCGGCCAACGACGGTCTCCTGACCGTGTCGACGTGTGACCAAGCGTTCGATACCGATATCGCCATGTACTCCGGCGGCTGCGGCGCGCTGGTCTGTGAAAACAGCGCGGGCGATACCAGCGGCTGCGCGAGCTTCAGCGGCGAGTTCCTCGATCACCCGGTCACGGGTGGCACGGAGTACCTGATCCGCGTCGGCGGGTGGGGTGCGACGACCTCGGGCACGGGTACGCTCACGGTCACGCTCTTCGTTCCGGAGATTTGCGACAACGGAATCGACGACGACGAAGACGGCCTCACCGACTGTGACGACCCGGACTGCTCCGGCGGTCTGGTCTGCAACCCCGCCGATGAGTGCGCGGATGCCGTCGATATTTTCGCTGGCGACACTCCGTTCTCGACGGTCTTCGCCACCACGAGTGCCGATCCGTTTGACGATACTCAATGCACGGGTACGTCACTGGGCCAGGTCTCGAACGACATCTGGTACACGTACACTGCGGCTGCGGACGGCCTCTTGACCGTCTCGACCTGTAACCAAGCGTTCGACACCGACCTCATTCTTTACGAGGGTCCCTGCGGTGGCGGCACGGCGAGCCAGGTCGGCTGCGACGGAGACGGTGTCGGTTGTGCAGGTTTCACGTCGCTCATGTCTGACGTGGCTGTCACCGCCGGTACGTCCTACATCCTCCGCGTCGGCGGATGGGGTGCGACGACCGCGGGTAGCGGGATCATCTCGATCACGCTCGACATCGCGGGTGACGAGTGCGACACGGCGTTGACTGCGGTCGAGGGCGACAACGCGCTCGATACCACGATCATGTCTAGCAGCGCTGATGCCTACGATGCCGCGCAGTGCGCTGGCACGTCTCTGGGCCAAATGTCGAACGACGTTTGGTACTCCTTCACGCCGGTGAACAGCGGTCTCATGACCGTCTCGACGTGTGATCAAGCCTTCGATACGGACATCGTGATCTACGAAGGTCCGTGTGGTGGTGGCACCGCTTCGCAAATCGCTTGCGACGGCGACGGCGCTGGCTGCGGCGGATTTACGTCGCTCGTGGCTGACGTTTCGGTGACCGCGGGAACCGAGTACCTGATCCGCGTTGGCGGCTGGGGTGCGACGACGTCCGGCACGGGTACGGTGACCATCTCGGTCGAGCTGCCGTGCGTCGATCCGACGCCGGGCTTCTCGGCTGATATCACCACGGGTATCGCTCCTCTCGACGTGACGTTCACGAACACGTCCGACGACGGTGGCGATCTGGCGACCACGTACGACTGGGCATTCGGCGACGGCGGCACCGCTGCCACGACCGACGCGTCCAACACGTACGCCGCCGGCTCCTGGGATGCCACGTTGACCGCCAATGGCTGTGGCGCTTCGATCACCTCGGGCGCGACGACGATCGTCGCGTACGGCATGGGTGACTCGAACTGCGACGGCACGCTGGATCTGGCCGACGTGCTCTACACCGCTGACTGGCTGTTCGGCACCGGACCCGCTCCGTGCTGCCCGAACGCGGCCAACGTCAACGGCGACCCGAACATCGACCTCGGAGACGTTGTCTACACGTTGAACTTCTTGTTCACGAGTGGCGCTGCTCCGATTTACGCGGGTCCGGGCTGCTAAGACTCTTCTGAGTCAAAACAACTGGATTCATGGAAGCCCGAGGGACCTCGTCCCTCGGGCTTCTTTTGTGTTACGTGCGTTTGCTCGGATCAGCGTTGGATTTTCCCACCTTGGAGCGTGCGATCAGCAGCAAAAGCCGGCTCGGCGAAAGTCCGACCTGGAGGAGGCGGGGCAGCTTCACGATCGCGTGCCGAAATAGTCGTCGTCGACGGTGTATCGAGTTTCGCGAATCTCGACGGGTGATAAGATCTCATTGGCTCTAACGCGATCGCTTCAATCCCGAACTGTCGGTCCCATGGCGGAAGTAGCTTCAATGCGTCGTTGCCTTGCTCTTGTGATGCTGTTGAGTTGCGCCAGTCCTGCGCTCGCGCAGACCTTTACCGAAGAGGCAGCGGCGCGAGGTCTGACTGCCGTGACGTCATTCGGGTTCGGCGGTCCCATTTTCGGCTATGGGATCGCACTCAACGATCTCGACGGAGACGGCGATCCCGATTGCATCGTCACGGGAGCGGGAGTGGGCGAGGTCCTCGTCTACGAAAACGACGGCACCGGTAACTTCACGGATCAGACGACTGGCAGCGGCATGCCGGTATCTCTGGACTACAACGGAGTGTCGTGCGCGGACTATGACGGGGACGGCGACCTGGACGTCTACCTTACCGGGCGAGAGATCGCGAACGTTCTACTGCGCAATGACGGAGGGTTCTCGTTCGTCGACGTGACCGTAGCGGCGGGAGTTGGAGACACGGGCGAAGGGGCCGGGGCGTGTTGGGCCGACTTCGATAACGACGGAGACGTCGATCTCTATGTCGTGAACTATGCGCCGAACGCCATCACGGGCTCTGATACGATCAACGCGCTATACCAAAACGATGGGGACGGAACGTTCTCCGAAGTCGGCGCGGCCTACGGTGTCGACGATGAGCACGCCGGATTCCATGCTGTGTTCTTTGATCACGACTTGGACGGAGATCAAGACCTCTACTTGGCCAACGACTTTGGCGACGGAGTCGGAGACAACCGAAACCGGCTTTGGCGCAATGACGACGGACAGTTCGTCGACGTGTCCGAGGTGTCGGGCGCCGGCGTTGGGCTGGACGCGATGGGTGTGTCGGTCGGCGACTTGAACCGCGATGGTTTTTTCGACCTGTACGTCTCCGACAATCCGCCGGCGAATCTTCTCCTCCTCAACGACGGAGACGGGACCTATACGGACTCTTCCGATCTCGCCGGGGTCACCGGCACCGGTGGGCGCGGCTGGGGCAACGCGTTGCTCGACGTCGACAATGATGGATGGTTAGAGATCTACAACGCGTTCTCCGCGTCGTCCAACGCGTTGTACGACTGGGCCGGGACGTTCCCCATGGTCGACGTCGCTTCGAGCGCCGGAATCGATGACGCTATGTATTCGCCTCCGGGGAGCTCGTTCTGTTGCGCCTATGCCGACGTCGATCTCGACGGTGACCTCGACGTGCTCGTGCAGAGCTGGAACGAACCGCTGGGCCTTTTCATCAACGCGGACGGCAACGACAAGGACTGGTTGCGGGTCCGTCTGAGCGGTAGCGGAAGCAATACGTTCGCGATCGGCGCCGGGGTTGTCGTTCGCTGTGGTTCGGATGTTCAAACCGGGCACATTGTCTCGGGGACAGGGTACAAGTCGTCGAGCGAGCTTGTTGCCCACTTTGGCTTGGACGCGGCGACGATCGTCGACGCAGTGCTCGTCCGTTGGCCCGACAAGTCGCTGAGTGTTCTCGAGAACCTGGGCACGAATAGAGTCGTGTTGATCGACCAGTCCACAACCTTGACCGAGCCGGACTGCGACGGAAACCTGATTCCGGACTTGTGGCAGATAGCTGCCGATTCGAGCCTGGACGCCGATGGCGACGGTGTTCTCGACTCATGTGGTTCGTCCCCCACCTTCCGCCGAGGTGACGCTAACCTCGACAATCTTAGCGACCTTGGTGACGCGGTCACCATTCTTGCCCACGTCTTTGCGGGAGGGGCCGCGGAGTGCCTGGATGCTGCCGACGTCAACGACGATGGCGGCGTGGATGTCGCCGATCCGGTGTTCCTGCTGAGCCACCTGTTCGGGAGCGGGCCGCCGTCGCCGCCGCCGGGCCCCGTCGACTGCGGTGTGGACCCCACGGCGGATTCCGGAGTAGACCTCGGCTGCGTCACCAGTTGTCTTTGAATCGGGCCGCCGCCGTCGAGCCGTGTCGCCGGGGTCAAAAACGCCCCACAGCCCATAAAGCCAGTAGCGAAGGCGAATCCTCCACAGGACCCGAAGGTTTCGTCTTTGGAGGAGGTCTCGTTGGAAGACGTCCCCGAGAAGGTGAAGCAAGGCGCCCTCAAGCTGGCCCCGAAGCTGCAGTTGAAGAGTGCGACGAAGGAAGATGTTGACGGCAAGGTGGTCTACGTACTCAAGGGGCTGCGCGGCACCGATCACGTCACAACGAAGGTCGATGCAAGTGGTCAAGTGTTGGAGTTCCAGCTGAGCCCCGGCGGTGGCGTCCCACCCGACGCGAATCGCCCTGACATCGCTCCGGGCGACTTCGCTCCACAAATCGACGGCGTCGATGTGGACGGTCTGCTGTTCAAGCTCAGCGACTATCGCGGAAAGGTCGTTCTCCTCGACTTCTGGGGATTCTGGTGAGGCCCCTGTCGGGCCATGATCCCGCACGAGCGGTCGCTCGTGAAGAAGTTCGAAGGACGTCCATTTGCACTTGTTGGCGTCAACAGCGATGGGACGAGTTCGCCGGAGCGGTTGGCCGCTTACAAGGCGAAAGAGAAAGAGGCCGGTGTTAGCTGGCGTAGCTTCCGCAACGAGAGCGCAAAGCCTGCAATCAGCAAGTCGTGGGGAGTAACTGGATGGCCGACGCTGTTCTACATCGACCACCAAGGCGTCGTTCGCCACAAGAACATCCGCGACGCGGAGCAGATGGAGCAGGTGCTTGAAGAGATGATCGTAAAAGCAGAGCAAGCGCACGTGCTCGAAGAAGGCGACTCGCAAGGAATGGAGGTTGTCGGGCTTCCCCCGAAGGCTCCGTATTCCATCAAGGCGGTACTGTGTCGCTCGCAGGTCATCATCGAGCTGAGTCTTGAAGATGGCTGGCACGCGTATTCTGAGCAGACCGACAAGGGAAACCCCATCCGCGTCTCGGCCAGGGATGCGGGCATGCTCGGGGAACTGCGGTTCCAAGGGGCCAACGGCGGCATCCTCAGTGGCAAGGCTCGGATCGTTCAGAAGTTGAACCTAGACGAGGAGCAAACCCGGGTAGGGATGACACTTCACCTGAGCGTTTGTGATGCGAACGGTTGTTTGCCGCCGTGTGAGGTCAAGCTGCTCGGAATTCTGCGAAACAACGAACCCGCGGACGGCGACGGGTCCGTTCGAAGGTCAGCGCCGCGGACAGACCTGCCAAAGGGCTCCATCAAAACCAGCGTCGGGTTGAACTTGATTCGAGTGGAAGCACAGAGCTATTGGATGGGCAGCCCCAAGACCGAAGAAGGTCATGGTAGAGATGAGCCGCGCCGTCAAGTGGAAGTCACACGCCCCTATTGGGTGGGAGAGACCGAGGTCACCCAGGGGCAGTGGCGCGAGGTGATGGGCACCGCCCCCTGGACGGACAGGCTCTGGACGGCGGTTGATGAGGACATTCCTGCGACGTACGTGAGTTGGCATGATGCCATCGGCTTTTGCGAGAAACTGACTGCGGCGGAGCGCGCTGCCGGACGGATCCCGGATGGATACCGTTTTGCCTTGCCGACGGAGGCGCAATGGGAACTCGCTTGTCGTGCAAGCACGACGACGCCATGGTCACACGGCGCTGATGAAGCTACCCTCCACAAGTACGCGGTCTTCAAGGAATCCCGCCGAGCCGGGGGTGCTTCGGCCGAGGCTGTCAAAGGCAGGGCGCCGAACCCGTGGGGCTTCTACGACATGCATGGCAACGTCGAGGAGTGGTGCAAGGATGCCGTGAGTTTCGACGGGGCGGTGAAGAGCGATGCGGACCGAGACGCGATAGACCCATGCGGAAACAGTGGATCGCAACGAGTGCGCCGGGGTGGTAGCTACAAGAGATCGGTGCAATCCTGTCGGTCAGCGTTCCGAGACAGTGGGGACCCAGGAGTCAGCGACTGGTTCTGTGGTTTCC
>JAJFFE010000334.1 GCA_021776775.1 Planctomycetota bacterium
TTATGTCTTGGATGATGGATTGTGTTCGTCGCGTTGGGATGCTCTCGAAGGATGACTTGGTGCTCGAGGTTCAGCGGTTGGTGAAGCTCGAGAAGGCTCACGCGGCTCAGGTCATTGCGCACTTGGCGGAGATCCGACGACGTAAGCTTTATGTGGATCTTGGATATCCGACGCTGTACGCCTACTGCCGGGAGGGGTTGGAGTTGGACGAGAGGGTGATTCCGGTTCGGGTGCAGGTGGCTGGCGTTTGCTTGCGGTTCCCTCGGGTCTTGGAGTTGTTGGCTTCGAACCGGATGTCGATGTCGGTTGCCGCGCTGGTATCACCGGTACTGACTCCCGAGAATGCCGCGGAGGTCTTGGCTGCTTGCGAAGGGTTATCGTGTCGCGCAGTGAAGGAGTACCTCGTTGCGTTGAAACCGAAGCCGGTGGTGAGCTCTGGGAGGAGAGTCGAGCCGGCCAAGCCAGATGTCTTCAATGCACGCTTTCCGATGACGGCGCGGCTGGAAAGCTCGCGCGACTGGCCGAGATTCAGAACGTGTGGAACTTCGAGGCGAACTTGGCGGAGTTGGTCGAACAGGCCGTGGACATTGCGCTCGAAAAGAAGGATCCGCGTCAGCGATTTGAACGACGCCGCAAACGCCAAGCGAAGCAAGAGACCGACTCGGCTCGTGCAGACGATGTCGACGCGGCCGAGTCGCCACCTGACGTCCCCGCCGGATCAGACCGATACGTCCCCACCGAACTCCGCGATGAAGTTCTTCACCGCGCTGAGTACAGATGTGAATTCGTGAGCGACCACGGCAAGCGGTGCGAGGACGCACGCGCTTGGAGATCGATCACATCGAACCCTTCGCGAAAGGCGGAGCTACGACCGTCGACAACCTTCGTTGCCTGTGTCGAGCTCACAACCTTCGGCACGCCGAACGATCCTACGGGATCGCGTTCCTGCGGGAGAAGATCATCGCCAAGCAGCAGAACAGGGATCGTCTCAGGGCGTGACGCGGGCGAGGCGTCGCCGGCAAACGACGAGCAGCGTGGGAGCCGGTCACGGATCACGCCGCCCAGCGCACACGTGTTCGAGCCACGCCACGATGCGCCCTGCAAATGCGCCGTCGCGGCGCCTTACCGGATGACGCACTAGCATGACGTGCGGTTCTACCCTGGGGTGTCACGGGGCAAGAACCTGAACGCCGTGGCTGGATACGCCTAAACTCCAACCAATGAGCTTAGCTTAGGTAGAGCCCCGGCCGAGAGTTCCGCTCAGCTCAGTGAGCGCTCGAGTTCTTCCGCGATCAAGGTCCCCATTTCGGTGGTGTTCACCGCGTTGCAACCGTCGCGCATGATGTCCGGAGTTGCATGCCCCTTGGCGAGGATGGCGCGGACCGCTTCCTCGACGGCTTGCGCCTCATCCAGCATGTTGGCGCTGTGCCTCAGCAGCAACGCGGCCGACAAGATGGTCGCGATGGGGTTTGCGATTCCTTGACCGGCGATGTCCGGCGCCGATCCGTGCACCGGTTCGTACAACCCCACGTCGCCGCCGATGGAAGCGCTCGGCAAGAGCCCGATGGACCCGGTCAGCACGGCGGCCTCGTCGGAGAGGATGTCGCCGAAGGTATTCTCGGTCAGAATGACGTCGAAGCTATTCGGTCGAGTCACGAGCGCCATGGCACAGTTGTCGACGAACAGGTGGTCGAGCTTGACATCGCTGTAGGACGCGTGGACCTCGTTGACCACCTGGCGCCACAGTCGCGAGACTTCGAGGGCGTTCGCCTTGTCGACCGAAGTGACATGGTTGCGGCGAGTCCGCGCCACCTGAAACGCCGTGTGCGCGACGCGCTCGATCTCCGGACGCGTGTACACCATGGTGTTGAACGCGCGGTCGTTGTCGATGCCACGCGGTTCACCGTAGTACAGTCCACCGGTCAGCTCGCGAACGACGACGAAGTCGGTTCCCGCAAGCAATTCGGGGCGCAACGGCGACGCATCGGTCAGGCCGGGAAACTCGTAGGCTGGACGAAGGTTCGCGTAACAGTTGAGTTCCTTGCGCAGAACCAACAGCGCGCGCTCCGGCAGTTCCGCCGGCGGCAGGTGGTTGTACTTCGGGTCACCCAGAGCGCCGAGCAAAACGGCGTCGCTCTTCTTGCAGTGCTCCAGACACTCGTCGGTCATCGAAACGCCCAACAGATCGACAGACACTCCGCCGATCGGGAACTCGACGAACTCGAACGCGCGCGAACTGCATCGCGCCACGACTTCCAAGATCTTGACGGCCTCCGGAGTTACTTCGAGGCCGACGCCATCGCCGGGGAGTACGGTGATCAGGAACGGTCGCGTTGTCATGCCGAGTACTTCTCTCTGTCGCTTCTCATCGCCTCGCGTTTCATCGTGTCACTACGATGCAACGGTTCCGATGGTCGTGGTCGTGGTGGTTTGCGTCGTTGCGGTTTTCGTCGTTAGCAGTCTGGCTCGTCGAATTCTCTCTCAGATACAAGGTTCGAGGCCACGGGCCAGCCGACCCATAGTGTGATCGAGGCGCGCGCGAGTATCCACGCTTTCTGAGCTTCTCGAACGCCGAATTCGTCCCCTGCCCGAAGTCGAGGACGCCTTGTGGAAAAGACCCGACGGCGGACACCTCGATTATGCGGAGGTCGCCGCTTGTCCGTCACCTGCTACACCGAGACGCGATCGAACAGCACGCTGTCGCCGCGGATGAGGTCGCATGTATCAAAGGCGTTGATGAACGTGCCGCAGATGCCGGGCATGGTGATGGAGTGGCCGGTGAAGAATAGATTCCGAATGCGCATGCGTGGCATCGGACGGTTCATCCCCTGTTGGTCGAGTTCGTGGCTGATACCGAACACCGATCCGCGGGTGTTGCGCGTGTAGTGTTCGTCGGTGAGCGGCGTGGCGGTGTAGACGTCGACGATGCGGCTCGACAACTCTGGCGCCATCTTCGAGATGATGCCGATCATGCGATCGGCGAGCTCACGCTTAACCCGCTCGTACCCCTCGCCCCGCTTGAGCACCCGCGTTCCCAGCCACGCATCGAACGGCGCTTGGTGCATGTACGTCATCGCTTCGAGGCGAGCCGGTCCGTCACCTTCGACGGCGCTGGGTTGAGTCACGAGCAGAGTACTCAGCGGCAAGTCTCGCGACGCTTCCGCGGGATCGTGAATCATGACGCAGGCGTCACCGATTGACTCGATCGGCTCGCTGAGACGCAGGAACAGTTGCACCGCCCCGCGCGAATCCTTCAAGTTGCGAATTCGGTCTTTGTACATCGGCTTCAGTTGATCGTCGGAGATCCACTCCATGACCACCTTGGGGTGGCACGCTGCGATGTAGGTATCGGCCGAGACTCGTGTCCCGTCCGCCGCTTCGGCGTACTCGACCTGCCGCCCGTCGCACTCGAGTCGCTCGATACCGTTTCTGAACTGGTACTCGACCCCGAGTTCTCTCCCCCGCTCGACGAGCGCGTCGACCAGGGCGCCTCCGCCCCCGGAGATCCGACTGGTTTCATCGAAGTTGGAACGGAACGCGAGGAAGTGCTTCACCCACGGAATCTCAGCCGCGTACAGACCCAAGTTGAATGTCATGAACGAGAGCACGCGGCGCAACCAGTCGTCCTCGACGAATGGCTCCATGTACTGCTCGAACGACATCGGCGCGTGTTTCATGTCGAGCGGGTTCTGGTAGTCCGGTCCCTTGCGCAGCGCGAACCACTTGAACTCGGCGCACAGCTCGTCGCACTCCTGAATCACCCGATCGATCACATCGCGCTGGTGCGGCCACGTGGTGTGGCATTTCTCTCGAAACCGCTCCCAGGTGGTCGGGTAGCCGAAAACGCGATCGCCTTCGCGTACTTCGATGGCGCGGTCAGCGGGCAGCGCAATGACGTCGAGGCGGCGCCAAACATCGAGGTGCTCGAGGAACTGACGCATGGGGTGACCCGGCGCGGTCGAGCCCATGTAGTGGAACCCAACATCGAACTTCGTCTTCTTGCGCTTGAACTGCTGAAGGTAGCCGCCGGGGATGAGGTGTTGCTCGAAGACGACCACGCGACGCCCGGTCTCCGCCATGAGAATGGCGTCGACCAGACCGGAGATCCCGGCCCCTGCGACGACGACGTCATAGCGATTGGCAGTAGAGTGGTTAGCAGTAGCGTGATTCACGGAGAACTCACGACCGGTAGCGGCGAAGGACCAAGCTGGCGTTGGTGCCCCCGAAACCGAACGAGTTCGACAACAGCGTGTTGGGCTCGCCGTACTGGGTCTCACCGATCACGTTGATCGGCGGCGTGTCGTCGTCGAACCCGGTGAAGTTGATGTTCGGCGCCAGGAAACCGTCTCGCAACATGAGTGAGCAGTAGATCATTTCCGAAACGCCAGCCATCCAGCACTCGTGCCCAGTCATCGATTTGGTCGAGGAAACCGGCGGACCGTCTTTACCGAACAACTCGTTGAGGGCGGTCGCCTCGGCGATGTCCCCCGCCGGCGTCGACGTCGCGTGCGCGTTGATGTAGTCGATGCCCCCCGGCGTGACGCCAGCTTGCTCGAGCGCCGACTTCATGCAGCGAAACGCCCCTTCGCCGGACGGCAGGGTCAGATGGTCCCCGTCGGAGGAGAAGGCGTACGAGATCAACTCGCCGTAGATCGGGGCGCCACGTGCAACCGCGCTCTCGAGCGACTCGAGCACGACGATGGCGCCTCCCCCGCCCGGCACCAGGCCGTCGCGGCCGCGATCGAACGGACGCGACGACGCGGCGGGGTCGTCTTCGCGAATGCTGAAACTGTTGAGCGCGTCGAAGCTGACTACCGACAGCCAGTTCATCTCCTGGGCACCGCCGGCAAAGATCATGCGTTGCGCCCCCGACTGAATCAGCCGGTACGCCATCCCGATCGCGTGCGCACCGCTCGCGCACGCCGCGCTGATGGTGAGGTTGATTCCGCGCGCCTTCAAGAACGGACCGAGGTTCATGGACACGGTCGAGTTCATGACCTTGATCACCATGTTCGATCCCAAGAAGCGCGACTCGCCGTATTCGTCGAGCGTCTTCATGAGTTCGGGGAGCGGGCTCGACGACGAATCGTTGCCGACGATGATGCCGACGTCGTCTCGCGCGATCTGGTCTTCGACCAACCCCGAATCCTCCACGGCGCGACAGGTGGCCAGCGCAGTGTAGATCGCCGGCTCCGGCATGAACTTGCGCGCCTTGCGATCGAGATCTTGTTTGATGCTGAGCTCCGGAAGCTTCGTCATCAGGCCGGAGCGAAACCCCTTCTCCTTGCGCTCCTGGGAGAACACAATTCCGGAGTGGCCGTCGCGAAGGTTCTGGGAGATCTCGTCGAGCTGGGTACCGAGGCACGTGACGGCGCCGAGGCCGGTGATGACAACGCGGTGCATGCTGGGGTCGGTCCCTTCGGGGAGAGAGATCGTGTGGCGAGCAGTCTGTCAGTGTAGTCGAAGACGCGTCTTCGAAACCAGTTCGGCCCCACCGCCAGGGGTGTCTGCGCCGAGAATGGTCGCCCGACATTCCAAGCCGTCATCTCCTGATGCCACTTTGACATCGAACCGCACCCGATCGCCCGGCGCCACCGGCCTCGAGAACTTCGTCTGCGTCACGAACACAATGCGAAAGGTGCGATCGAACACCGACTCGGCCGCGCAGCGAACCGCCTCGATCAAGTAAACGCCGGGGACCAGCGGGTGGCTGGGGAAGTGGCCGGCGAAGACGCCGAGGTCGGGAGCGAACTGGAACTCCGCCGAGAACCCACTGTCGGTCGCCTCGGCCGAAAGCATCGATCGCGCGACTTCATTTCTCATCGATCAAACTCACTCCCGCCCGACCACGGAAATCGAAACCGTGTAGCCGTGCACGTGGCTCACCAGCTCGAACTCCCGCACGTCACGAAACCCTCCGTGCAGCAGCGAGACCGTTCCTTCGATGGACAACCCAAGCATGCGGTGCACTCGCCCCGAACCCTTTCGCTCCAACCCGCCGGCGAGGCCGCCGTCGTCTCGCCTCTTCTGGTACATGAGAGTTCTCAACTCATCGAGGGTGTACTCGAGCGCCCAACCGTTCGGGACCTCGGGCGAAATCGTGACGAGTCGCGGCTCCTTCCCTAGGGGACCGAGGAAGAGCACGGCGTGATCCCACACCAACGACTCCATCACCGCGTCTGGCAAGTACGCACAACTCTGACCGGTGGTCACGGTTCCGCCGCTGAATCGACCGGAGTACTCCGTCGCCCCCAGGTCGGAGAGCACCTTGAACACGAGACTCGAAGAGCCGGCGTGGATCTCGGCCACGAAGGTGAACTCCCAGTCGGATCCTCGGTATCGAACGATGGCACGTTCGACGTACGTCGCATCGACGAGCGGCGTCGGCCACGCGAGCTGCGTCAGCTTCATCTGAATGCCCGGATTCGCGAACACCACCGGGTTCGCGGTGGGCAACGAGTGACAGCCCGACAGCCAGAGCACAACTCCGCACAGGGTGATGAGTCTCAAGATGGCGTCTCCGTTTTCCCGATCGGGTGAAAGTTGCCCCACTGATGAGGATACCGTGCCGCGTACTCCGCCACGCGATCGGCAAACTGTTGAGCCCAACGCTGTAAGTCTTCCTGTTTGCGTCGGCGATTCTGATACTTCAAGCGACCCACCGAATGGCAGGTAAACGCGTACTGTCGCCGCTTCACTCGGATCGAGAAGGTATGCATGAGCGGAGCGCCGGACGCCGCGGCCAGAACGTAGGGGCCCACCGGGAACTCGGCATCCGTGTCGAGAAAGCGGACCTCGGCCCCGTTCCCCGACAACAGTCGGTCGCCCATAATGCCGACGATGTCGCCCCGAGAAAGCGCGGCCAGAATCGCCGCCGCGGTGGTGGGAGTGCCATCGCTGTAGATGACCGAGAAGTAACGGTTCTCTTCCAACCGCGAGAGCGCTTCTTTGACCTGATCACTGACGCCGTCGAACATGACGGCGGTCACGTTGGCGTCGATCCGACTGAGAAGATGCATCATCATTTCCCAGTTGCCGATGTGAGCGGTCTCCAGAATGACGCCGCGTCCTTCTCGGTGCGCCGCGCGAATCGTCTCTTCTCCCTCGACCGTCAATTCGAACAACGCGCTCTGCCCCGACAGCGCGGCCAGCCGATCGATCTGCAACAGGCCGAAGGTATAGAAGTGGCCGAACGAAAATCGCAGGCGACGCCACCAACTTCCGCCGCGCCCGACGCGCTCGGCAAAGTCGAACGACGCGGCGCGAGCCTTCGGTGCAGCGAGCACGAAGTAGATCACCACGAAGAAGAGCATGATCGGAGCGAAGGCGAAGCCCCAGCGACTAGCGGCGAGCCAGACGAAGACGCCGTTGCCAAAACGGCCGCCGCGCGACTTCCCGTGCCACGTTGGCCGCTGACGAGTCGAATCGACGGTCACGGCTACTTCACCCGCGACGGGGAGCTCGGGGACGGGGAACTCGGGGACGGGGAACTCGGGGACGGCGCTTTGATCGGCCCGCTATCGACCTTCTTGTCATCGCGTCGCACCTTGGGGAACTTGCACTCCTTCGGGTCGAGTTCCGCAGGGTCTGCCGTGGAGAAGAGGTTCGCCGGCAACTCGTCGTCGCGGCGCACGAGATCGAACTGCATGTGCGTTCGATCACCGCGCTTCTCGAGGATGGTCACGCTGGCCACGCGATCGAGTTCCGGACTGAGCTGCAACTCGATGGAGCGCAAGCTCTTGCCGAGCGCGGCGTCCTTTGGTGTGAAGACGATGAGCGGCACCGGCTTCGCCTGGACGCGAATGTCGTAGTCGCGGGAGTCTTGATCGAACCGACCGAGGAACCACGCGCGAATGCGATCCATCACCATCGCGATGACATCGCCGCGCTTACCGAGTTCGAGCTTCTTGCGTGAACCGTGCACAACCTCGAACTTGGCCACGCGATCCCCGGCGACGATCAGGATGGAACGGAACGGCTCGCGGATCTCCCAGCGCAACAGGTTCGGACGAGCGAAGAGGATGACGCCCGAAGTGCGTATCGGCTTCTTGAGCACCGATAGGTGCTTCTCCTGTCGAAAGCGCGCCACGACCGAACGCACCGCCGACATGCGACTCTCGACCTTGGAGAGAAACGCCCGGCGGGCGTCGCCCTCGAGGTAGTTGCGGACCTCGGGGCTTTTGGCCACTTGGTCGGCAGCCTGCTGGGACGACGGGGACGTCGCGGACGCCGCTCCAGCCAATAGGGGCGAAAGCGCGGCCCAGCAGAGCCAGACTGAAACTCGACTACGCATCGCCGCCGGATGGCGCGGGCGCCCGGTTCTGTTGAACGAACTCACCGAGGGCGCGGAGATTCTCGAACGCCGCCTTCGCGGTCTCCATGTCGGTGAGTCGAATGTTGTACTTCGCTTCGAGCATGGCGACGAGTTCCACCGCGTCGATCGAATCGAGCCCCAGCCCTTCGACGAAGAACGGATCGTCGACGCCGATTTCCGCGGGGGTGATATCGTCTAGCTCCAGGGTCTCGACGATGTTGACCCGAAGCTCGTCGAGCAGTTGTTCCATAGCTCGTTGCGCCTACGACTTTCGTTCTTGCCCGGTTTTGGACGAGTGGATTACTTGACGATCCCGCAGCGAACCGCGTGCGACGTTGGCACCGCCGGATCGCGATCGCCGCGCAGTATAGTCCAATCCTCGAGAGCCGGAAAGCCAGGGAGGTCGTCGCGCACCCAAATGCGCGTCCCGCTCGATACGACACGGCGAATGTCGGCGTAAGTCCGCTCACCGGAGACGCCCACCGGCGGGCCGTCGAGAAGAAGCACGTCACCGATTCGAAGTGGCGACTCCCCGCGGGAAGCCTCTTGGGAATCACCGTGCTCCCCGAAACCGTCACACTCTGAAAGCTCGGTCACGAATTGACACGTCGTGGAGTCGGTGACCGCACGTGCGACCACGACCCGATCGGGACAACCCTCGATGGCGATGATCTTTCGATTCGGATACGCCGCAACCATTCGCGCCAGATACACCGCGCTCTGCAACCCCACGAACAACACCACTGCGTCACCATCGACACAGTGGGGCAAGTCGCGCACAAAGGGATCGCCCCGAAGCACGTCACGGGCACGACGCGCCGCCGGCCGCTCCAGGTATCTAAACGCCACGGCGATCGGTCGATCCCAACGCGGCCCGGTCTGCGTCGCCAACCAGTGCTCTTCGCACGTCGCCTGGATGCGATCACGAATGGCGCGAGCCATCCGCCGGTCGGCCAGCTCCCCGTCGAACTCGCCGGGGTCGACGCGATCGAGCACGACAACTCGAGTCGAGTGATCCCCCACCCACCACGTGTGCGGACGAACCGCGCTGCGCGTGTTGACCATCGCCACCGGTAGCACGTCGACCCCGATCGCCCGCGCCAGCGCGAACGCTCCGTTGTGAAAGCGCCCCATGCGGCCGGTGCGCGTACGGGTTCCCTCTGGATAACTCAGGGTGGACACCCCGCGAGCGGCTCGATCGCGCGCGAGTTCGACCAGGTCCGCAGCGTCACCTTCGCTGACGACGCGATAACCGGCCGTCGAAATCAACGTCCCCACGATGGGCAGCCTTCGGACCCAAGGCTTGATCAAGAACTGCAGCGGAATCGGTAACGCCGACAACGCCACGTTGTCGTAGTGCGATTCGTGATTCGCCACCACGATGCACGGCGTCTCGAACTTCTCGGGCTCGACCCCCAGATACTCGCGCCGCCCGATCGCCATGCGGTCGCGCACCCAGAACGCGCCGCGCTGGATGCACTGCAGCGCCAACTGCTCGCGCCGCGCTGGATCGCGAATGAATACACTTCGGGCCAGGAACACGACCGCCGGTACGATCAACCCCGCGAACAAGAACAACGACGGCCAAGCGTAGCGCCAATGAAACGCTCCGTTGGGTCCGTGACGGCGAAGGACGAGGTCGCAGAGAAACGGAACGAAGATCTGCGTGGCGAGCGCCGCACAGACGATTCCGACCAACGCGGTCGACCCGATCGAGTAGAGCACCGGATGGCCAGCCAACGCCAGCGCGCCGAAGCCAGTCCCGGTGGTGACGGCACAGAAGAGGACCGACGCTTCCGCGTCTCGCGTGTGGTCACGTCCGGTACGAAAGCGTTCGAGACGACTGTGTGCAATGAACACCGCGTAGTCGACCGCGAGCCCGAACAAGAAGGCGAGAAACACAGCATTGGCGAGCGTGAGTGGGAGTCCCAGCCAACCGAGAAGGCCGAGCGTCCACACGCCGCTGACCAAGAGAGGCACCGCGATCACCAGCACCAACTCGATGCGAGCGAGCCACAGCCAGACGATGAGCACCACCGACAAGAACGCGAGCAGTCCTATCGTCCACGCCTCGTCGACCACTAACCCGCCGAGTTGCCGCACCAACATGGCGCGATCGACCACCGCCGCTTCCGGGACGGCTATCGCGAGCCCCGCCGCCAGCGCGTCGACTTGATCGGGATGGCTGGTGAACACCGGAGTAGCCACCAAGAAGCCGTGCTCGGTCCGAAACAGCCGGTCTTCGATAAGGCCGCCGAACCCAGCGTCGTCGAGAATGGTCTCGTCGATCGGCGCGGGCCGCTCGGCCAGCCAGGCGTAGCTGTCGCGAAAGGCGTTGGGATCAAAGACGGTGTCGCCGAGTACCGACGCCAAGCGGCTGTTCAAATCGGCTCTGCGTGCCTCGTCAAAGAACGCGCTCCACGCAGCCCAGTGCCGGTCTTGAGTCGCGAAAGCCGGTAGCAACTCGGCGACTGAGGCGTGGCCGAGAACCCGTCCGTCGCTCACCGCGCGGTCGAGTTGAGTCGCGACTGATTCGTTGAGTCGCAGCGCCTCATCGAACGACTTCGCTTCCACCACGACGGTCGTCACCCGAAAGACCGAACCCCACGCCGACTCGATCGCCGCTTCGTCCGCCGCCGCCTCGGGTGACAAGCTGCTCAGTCGACGAAGGTCGCCGTCTTTGCGCAGGAAGAACAAGCCGCCGGCCAAGAGCGGCGTCACCAACAGCGCGACGATCGGCACCACCGGGTACCAACGCCACGAACGAACCGCCGTGACCAGCCGACCCAGATCGACGAATGGGCGTCGGGGTCGACTCGGTCGGCGGCCGAGCAAGACGGGGAGCACGACGATCGCGAAACCAAACGCGGCGATGGTCCCGAGTCCACCGAACACGCCGATCTCTCGTATCCCCGGCAGTGACGATGCCAGCAGTGCAAGAAACGCCGCGGCCGTGGTCGACGCCCCGATCATCAACGCCTGCTTCGGCGCCCGGGGCGGTTCGCCATCGGCAGACTCGGACGCGGAGTCCAAGCGAAAGATGATGTGGATCGCGTAGTCGATCGTGATCGCCAGTAACACGGCGCCGAATCCGGCCACGGCGCCGGCGATACTGTCGCGACCGAGCGCGAACAAGCCGAGGGCCACGCACCCCCCGAACACCGCCGGCAACATGGCGAGCAGCACCCCGACGAATCGTGAGAACGTCAACAAGGCGAAGACGACGATCGCCGCGATCCCCACCCCGCTCGTCAGTTTGACGTCGGACTGAATCTGCTCCGCATTGTCGAGCGTCGCCCGGTGCGCGCCGAGGTGTCTCACCACGACATCGGCAAACTGCGGGTCGCTGCGCAACGCCACGATGCTCGACTCGAGCACGTCGAGAAACGCGCGGCTCCCCGCCGTGTCGGTCGGGGGTGAGTTCGGTTCGACGAACAGCAACGCGTGGCGGCCCGAGGGATCGACCAGATAGCCGCGTTCGATCCGCGCGTCGCCGAACGCGTTGGTCAACGCACCGAGAGGCGCCAACGACAGATCCGCGATTCCGAGCGGGTCTTCCTGCAGTCGCTCCAAGAAGACCGCGCCGTCGGGCTCTTGCAGTCTCCGCTCCACCAACCGGAAGTGCTCGGCCAGGGCGGCCGACTCGAGCTTGGGGGCGAACCGGGTCAGTGTCTCGTCCGAGATCAACACCGCACAGCGAGCGCGGACGACGTCGAGCGCCGCGCGGATCTCGGCGGGATCGACACTCGGCCCGGCGCTGCGGATGTGCCCGGACGCCGACAACGTGCTCGCCAGTCGGTCCGCCGCGGCGGCGAGCCGTTCGGGGTCGGCGACGGGAACAGAGTCTTCGGGAAGAGAGAGGTCGATCAGCGCTCGCGCCATGAGGTGACGAACGAACGACGTCGCCCGCTCGTACGCCGGGTCACGGTCGGGCAGCATGCGAGCGATGTCGTTGTCGAGGGATAACGATCGAGCGGACAGCGCCGCCGCAATCCAGACTGCGGCGATGACCACCAGCCACACCAGCGGCCGCCGCGTTGGTGGTGTCCCAGCGGCCGGAGAGACCGCACCGGAATCGCCGGCGCCTGAAGTCGGAGTGTCCGCCGTGGCCATGAGTTCTCCGGACGACTTGAAACGGCGAGGGCTCGACCCCCGATCAACCGTCGTCCATCAGTACGCGACTCCGCCGCCCTACGCAATGTCGATCGCCGCCAGCTCGCGCCGTGGTGCCGGTGAGGAAACTCCTCGCACTGCCACTATCGCCGCGAGTTTTTTGGTGTGTAATGAGCGACCGATCGCCCCGGCTCAGAGCACGCCATTCGCGAAGAAAGACTATCGTCATGCCCGTTCTCATCGGCTGCCTCGCACTGAGCGCGCCCCGACTCGCACTGTTTCTCACCTGGCTCTTCTCCGACCTCACGCAGAACGCCTACGACAGCCTTCTTTGGCCGATCCTCGGATTTCTGTTCATGCCGGTGACGACGCTGGCCTACGCGTGGTCCGTTCGAACTACGGGCTCGGTCGATGGTGGGTATGTCGTCCTCATGATCGTCGCAGTCCTGCTCGACCTCGGGCTCATCGGCGGCGGAGCGCATTCCCGACGGTCGAACCGGAACTGAGACCGCGGCGGCGCCCTCTCACTGGGTGATCGGTTCCGCGCGCCGGTTCGATCTTCGGTACTCGATCAGTTCACTCGGCGTCGGACGCTCGCTATCGGAGTGGACGAATCCTCGTGCGTACCGCGGGGTGACGCCCCAGTTTTTCAAGTCGACGAGTTGATCGATAGTGCAGCGATAGCCGAGTTCGCGCCAAGCGCCCGCTGTCACCGGATCGAGACCGTGCCGATTCGCCGAGTAGAGGTTGTCGAGGCTGAACTCGTAGCCGGCCTTCGCCCATGACTCGGAATACGCCGGGCGTAAACCGCGCCGCAATACCCAGTATAGATTGTCGAGCGTGAGTCGCCGATCAACCTCGATCCACGCCGTCGCTTGCGCGGGCGTCACGCCTCGTCGCTGAACCCAGTAGATCTGATCCAGAGTCAACTCGTACCCGGCATTCGACCAGTCGTGATGATGCGCCGACCGTATCCCGCGCCGCTGCACCCAATACAGCTCATCGAGGGTCAGTCGACGATCGACCTTGGTCCAAGTCGCACCCTGATCCGCGGTGATTCCTCGACGCTGCACCCAATACAACTGGTCGAGCGTCAGGTCGTAACCAGCGTTCGACCACGCGACGTAGTTCCGCGAGGAGACGCCGCGCACCTTGACCCAGTAGAGCTGATCGAGAGTCACGGGCCGCCCGGCGCGATGCCACCGGGCGAACTCTTCGGCGCCCAGAGATCGGTTCCGCACGAACTGAAGTTGCTGGACTGTTAGCTGAGAAGTAGCGAATTGAGAACCGACGGCATCCCAGAGCTTGGCGAACTCGGGCTCGATACCTCGACGGTACGCGTAGAGCAAGTCATCGACAGTGAGCGTGCGCCCGGACTCGTCCCACTCCAGCGCTGCCTCGAGATTGGCACCACCGAGGAGTAGCCGAGTCACGTCTTCTTCGTCATAGCCTAGCTCCGACTCGACGAACCGGTGAAAGGTCGAGGAGGCGACGCCGTGTCGCGCCAACGTGATGGCGTATTGCAGCGACAAGCTAGGGTCACTCTCCCAATACGGCAGCAGCTCGGATGTGGAAGTGTCGCTGGTGATCAGCAGGACACAGTCGCGAACGGTGGGCGTCCAACCTGCGACCGATAGCGCGTCCAACTCTTCGCGGTCGACGTGCACTCGGAGCCGCCGGGTGACAGCGCCGGATTCGAGAGGTACCGCCGTGAATTCGAAGCGACCAAAGGACCGTTCGAACGTCCAAGTCTGCACGACTCCGCTCGGTCCATCTTCTAGCAAGCGAAGCTGTTCACCGTCGCGCAGCTGGATCTTCATCAAATCGCTGCCCTGGGGACTGTCGCTCTCCCCCAGGCCTATGAAGACGTACTTGTTCGTCGTATCGAGGGGCAGGCCATCGCTCGACACCCAATCGTACTCCGCGGGGGTGCCATCCCAGGGGTCGTCGAAGCCGGGGTCGGCGGCGACTCGTATCCACGGGATGGCATCCGACGCCTCGACCTGCCACTGAACAGGCAGTGAGTACGGGCGACCCGAGGCGCAGCCTCCGAGGAACAACAGACCAAGCAATAGGGCGACGACGTGTGGGAGACAACGCATGGAGATCGGGCTTTCCGCTATGGGCGTATGGACGACGAAAGCTGGAACACCCCCCAAAGTGCCCGTGCCCGGCGTCCGCGTTTCACGAAGCGCGAAGTTCGTCGTAACTCTTTTGGAAATGGTGACTCATAAACAGAAACACCGCGGCTGAGACTTGCTTGATCGTGTCGTGTTCATGAGCGCGCCGTAGCCGAGCTAACGCCGAGATCCAAACAGTCCCCCTTCAGCGCGAGCGAACCGGCTCCTTCGCCTGGTACTCAGCCCACCACGATCGAGCGGCCTCACGGTACCCGTCACTTCCGTAATGGTTCGACAGCAACCCGGGCGGATAGCCGCCGTAACCGACGTTCTCGACCTCATGCTGAAATCCCATGATCATCCACGCAGCCTCCCGACCGATGGTCGACGGCTCGGTGGCCATGAACGATGAGATCACCTTGCCCACCGCCCGACACGGCTCGTCAGAGTCCAGCAACTCGATCAACGCAGGGATATCCGACTCGACGATCCACCCGCAATGGGTCCCGTCGATCGCGACGCTGGGAAATGTCGCATCGAGATCCGTTTTCAGATACTCCAAGAACTCGAGCGGCCCCTGCAGCTGAAAGTCGAAATCGAGATAGTCCTGCGGATCGGTCACCGGGACGCGCGGTACGGTGACGGACATCGATCGATAAACAGGGTGCACTCGCGATCGCGGGACGAGCTCTGCTAACGACGAAGTCCCACCACGCTTCGGGCCGTCAACGGCGGCTGACGGGCGAGAAGGCTCCGCTTCTTTTCGGGTCCTCGACCCCGTCGTGTTGCAGCACGACGTCGTCGCGACCATCAGTGCGAGCCCAACAACTGTCGAGATAAATAGGCGCGGCCGCGCGGTAACGAAATGTGACATCGAAGAAACCTTCGTCGAGCCTGGCTGACGTTTGTTACCGGGACGACCATGCCTCGGTGTACTGATCGAGTGAGTATCACATGACACGTTCTGGAACCGGTAACCGCGCTGTAACAAATGCCGCGACGGTGCCTCGGTAGCACGTGGAGTGTGAAGCGCCGAACGAACTCCGCGCCGGCAAGCGGCATAACCTTCGATAGTGCCGCTATCTCGAATTCGTTGCGGCCCTTCGAGCAAAAGTCGCCGATAGAGCGCGGCCAGCACCCGGGCGGAAACCAAGAACCGGGGACGGCTCGGCAGCCACGCGGATCTATCGACAACCCGCCCCCGGATATGACGAAGTGGGCGTGCGGGTGGGGCGCATCGTGGCGTGGCTCGAACACCAGCGGGTTGGGGATGGTCGAGTCGATGGCTCGCCACCGACTATGAGGCACGGGAGTGGGCTTGGTCGCCGGATTGCGTGTTGGCAAACAAGCACGGGTGTGAACGACGGAAGGGCGCATCGAGCGTGAACGTATCTGTTCGGGGCGAGGGGCAACGGGGATGCCCGATGCTTGCGGATGTGTGTTGGGCGATGAGAAATGTGCGCTAGGCGGCGTGATCCGTACCGGGCGGTGTGCGATTTTCATGGGCAAGCGCGGGGCATCGGCTGGTTGCTTTGATGGGTTCGCCACCTCGTCCGGACGGTATTCGCGTGGACCGGTGGTTCGTTGAGCCCCGTGTTGCTGAGTACAGGGTCACTGGATTTCGTGTCGCGTGATACTGGGGTCGCGGCTCGCGCACTCTGGTTGGTTGATCGATGGGTCCTGACGACTTCCGCGACGCGGCGATCTTGGAACGCATGAACTCAGCTCCGAACTCCTGGTCCGCATGCCAAGCGTTGTGTGTCGGGCAGAGGGCTCGCAGGTTGATCTCGTCATTCGAGCCGTCCTTGCTGAACGGAACGACGTGATCGATCTGAAGGCCAGTCCGAGCACCACAGCGATGCTGATCGGGGCCGACGAATTCGCACCGGTGCCCGGCTTGGTGTAGCACTCGCTCACGTGTTTCACTTGGAATGTATCGGGATCGTTCCTTGGCCTCTGCAGAGTTCAAGTAGTCATCGCTGGACGAGACCTCGATCGGGCGAGATGAGGTCGTCTGCGCATTGGCCGCGGCCTTTTTCAGATCACGCTTCCGCCGACGCTCGAGCTTCTCCATAGGGTCCTTCTGTTCTCGAACGCGCCATGCACACCCAACACCTCGGCCAGCCGCTCGATCTTCAGCTTAAGCCGTTTGCTCGCTACGAAGCGAACGTTGAACGAGTCGACCTGGGCCGGCTCGACGGAACCTGGTTTCGTAGAGGCTGATCGCGGTCGACTCTGGGCACCCTGGATCGCCGCAGCAGCGCAATCGGAGTCGGAGTCGGCCGCGCCATCCGCCTCGGGGCCGGTTCGCTGTTCCGAAGAAAAGTCCAAGCCCGGCTCTTCGCCCACGCCACCAACGTCAGTCGCACCACTTGCTCGACGAATACCAGAACTAACCTCGGGGCGTGGTCGAAACCGAACCACGTACTCTTCAACCTCTCGCCGAGTCATGCCAGCGCACGCTTCAATCGTCTCCTCACAGTTCTCCTCGGTCAGATGCGGAGCCAACTTCGCCGCCACCGTCAGCGTCATACGAGTCCCAGCAATCGCCTCCAGTACACAAGGAAACCGCCGACAGACATTCGCCACCTGGATGCGAAGCCCCGACTCACTCTCGCTCAAACCCAAACGCTCCAAGCAATACGCAAACAGCCCGGCATAGCCCAATGCCGCGTATACCTTCCGCCGACCAATCTCAGCCAAGTGACGAATCAACAAGGCAACATGCCGCTTCTCGACTCCAACCAATCGAACCGCTTCCGCGTCGAGCTCTTCTCCCGAAAGACCGGCAACATGTCGACCATAGTCCATAATTCTGACTCTCCATTCGAAGGCGCAAGTGCGTCACTGCTAACGGGTCCTATTATAAACCACGATCTGCAATGCAAGATTTCCAGCGCCCAACGAACGATCAACGCATAGCGATACTTCGACCCCGTCGACGACCAACAACGCCCCGTACGAAAGCAACCAGCACTGCCACAACGCTCGCGCAACGAGCAGCGGACACCGTGACCAGCGAAGCGTGAAAACCCTGTCAAACAAAACACGACAAAGTTCTAAGATTCATCACACAAAACCGAGCCCGAGCAGAGGAGGCGCCCCGAACGCCAAACCTCGCCCGGGCGAGATGGCCCAGCCGCATCTCCGACAGGAATCACATAGCCCCTGCCAACATCCACGTATCTCAACCGACACCCAACGGAGTCGGGCCCACCCGCTGCCCCTCGCCCGGAACAGACTCGTTCACCCCCCGATGCACCCGTCCGTCGTTCACACCCGTACTTGTTTGCCAACCCGCGACCCGGCGACCAACCCCACTCCCGTGCCTCATAGTCGGTGGCGAGCCATCGACTCGACCATCCCCAACCCACTGGTGTTCGAGCCACGCCACGATGCGCCCGTAA
>JAJFFE010000335.1 GCA_021776775.1 Planctomycetota bacterium
AGATTGCCGTTCGGAATTCGCAGGCGAATTGGTGGATTCGTTGAGGATTACGAATGGTGAGATTCCGTCGAAGACCGCCGCGCACCGTGCCTCTGACTTTTCGGCCGGGCCTCTAGAGCTGGTACTAGCTGATTATTGGCCGGTGCGTTCGATCCACGCTTGCGCACGGCCATCGTCCTGAAGTCCGTGCGTCAACTGCACGCGATTGCCGTCGCGCTGCCCAGCTTCGTACGCGCTAGGGTTTCCCAAACCGTGGCCAAACGTCGTGAACGTCACGTGCGGGTAGAGTGACTTGCGATGTTGAGCCGCCTCGGTCGACCGGGTCACGACGACCGATCGACCCGTTTCGCTGGTGCGCTCGAACTCCTGGCGTCCGGCAAGTTGCTTGGCCTGGATGGTGTGGACGATTCCCTCGCAGTAGTTCTGGATGTACCCCCGCACCGGTCTCTTCTGACGTTGCCGGGACTTCTTCTCAGCTTCAGCGAGTGACTGGACCTGCCGCTCCAAGCATTCGTAGCTGTAGGTGGCCACTTCGACATTCGATTGCCGCCCGATGAAACTGAACGTCCTCGGTCCGGGCTCACTGTAGAAGTTCGTCATCC
Source organism: Planctomycetota bacterium (assembly GCA_021776775.1). Classification (GTDB taxonomy): domain Bacteria; phylum Planctomycetota; class UBA8108; order UBA1146; family JAJFFE01; genus JAJFFE01. The sequence continues at coordinate 603 of JAJFFE010000335.1, forward strand.
ACTCGCACAAGCACGAACGCGCCACCGCCTGCACCAACATGTGTCGCCACGACTCGATTCGACGTCGAGTGCCGGCGAAGCTTCGTTTGGTCTCGACCAAAGGGTCGGTCGACTCGTCGAGCGCTTCGACGTCGGTCAAGCTCAAGTTGTGCTCGAGAAGAAGCGCCTGCGCTTTGGCCGCGGCGCTGGCAGCTTCGTGCGGACTTGTCGTTCCCTCGGACAACGCGCGCAGTTCTCGGACGAGCTGCAACACCTTGCGCGAACGGGGTTCAGCCTGGCGCGAAGTCGGCGTCTCCGCCACTCGGACGCCCTCCCGCTCGAACGACTCCCGCAGCGCGAACCCGAACTCTTCGGGCATGTGACGACGAACCAAACGGAGATACTCCGCTGCGAAACGCGGACCGTGAGCAGCCTCGCCGCGGGGAATGCGAGCGTGGGCCAACTCGTGCAACACGATCAACTCATGGCGCGCCCACTTCGGAAGACGAATCTCGCCGCCGAACCAGGCTCGCTGGGAGCACGCGTGGCGGCGCCCTCGCCCATCCCGCGCAACGACGATCTGCGGCACGTCATCGCCCCGTCGCCAGGCGGCGGTCTGCGTCACCTGATCGACGAACTCCTGCACGAGCGCCAAGGACGGCAATGGGCGACCCCACGGCACCGCGTCTTCGGCGCGGTACAGCGCCGTGGCTTGACCGTCGCGAACGGAAGAAGAGTCGTTGTGATTGGCGACCATGTGCGCTCCGCGTGTTTTTCTTGCCGTGTGACGCTGTTGCCACGTGATTCTGTTGCCGTGTGAATCTGCTCCGGCCGGGGGTGCAGCGGCCGACGATCTGAGTTACAACCCGCCGCTCTCTCGACCTACTGTACGCCTAGATTACTCCGGAAAGAAGTTCCATGCTCTTCGGCGCCCATGTGTCCACCGCAGGAGGAATCCACAAGTCAGTTCCGCGCGCACTCGAACTCGAGTGCGAAGCCATTCAAGTGTTCACGCGAAATCAGCGCACGTGGTCGCCGGCTGCGCTCAAGCCAGATGACGTCGAGCGGTTTCGAACCGAGGCGGCCGAACACTCCTACCTGACGCACGCGGTGTCCCACGCGTCGTACCTCATCAATCTCTGCGCGACCGATCCAGAGACGCTCGCGAAGTCCCGCACCGCGTTCATCGATGAGATCGACCGCTGCCACCAGCTCGGCATCCCTTACGTCTGCCTACACCCGGGGTCGCATCTCGGGGAGGGCGAGCCGGCGGGGCTCGAAGCGATCGGCGAAAGCTTGCGTCTCGCACTCGCCGAAACAAAGCACACTCGGGTCCACGTGCTCCTCGAAAACACGGCCGGCCAAGGAACCAACCTCGGTTGGCAGTTGGAACACCTGCGTGACCTCATGCGCATGACCAAGAGCAAACGGGTCGGCGTGCTCATCGACACGTGCCACTTGTTTGCAGCCGGCTACGACCTCTGCACACCGAAGGCGTACCGCAAGACGCTGGGCGAGCTCGATTCGATCGTTGGGTTTGAACACATCCGGGCGTTCCATCTCAACGACTCCAAGCATGAATGTGGTTCGCGAAAAGACCGCCACGCGAATCTCGGGGAGGGTGAGATCGGCTTGGCCGCATTCAAGAAGCTGGTCAACGAACCCGCGTTTTCCGAGACGCCCGGACTACTCGAAACTCCCGGCGCTCCCGAGGGATACGTCCAGGATCTGACCCACCTTCGCGGCTTCCGCAAGTAGCCGGTCTTCTATCCCTCGCGAGGGCCGATTCGAGATCTCCAACTCCCGCACGCACCAGCCGGTTGTCAACTCTTCCATCCCATCCGGACAATCCAGATTGGAATCGTTGTCTCCATCACACACGAAAGGTAGGCAGCAAATGGGTAAGAGTTATCGGCTCCTCACCCTCTGCGTGTTCGCCGCTTTGATCGCCCTTCCGGGGGTTCAAGCCGCGACCACAGGAGGCTCGGAGGATCAAAAGGCGAGAGACACTGTTGCGGCTCTCGACAAGGAGTTCACCGAGGATCGCGCCGCGGCCCGCGAGAAGCTCAACAGCAACGAAGAGTATCAGCAGGCACGGAAGGACCGCGACCGTAAGAAGACGCGCGAGCTGTCCGACGCCGTCATGAAGCCGTTCAACGCGGCGTGGTCTGCGCGCTACATGAACTCGGCCAACGCCTACAAGGGTAAGCCGGCGGAGATCCTGTTCGTCGCGTCGATGCTCGGCAACCGACTGGCAGACGAGCCGGGTGACTTGCTCAAGAGCACGATCGAAACCCACGCGGCCAGCCCCATGGTTCTCGAACTGGCCAAGAACCTGCGTCGATACACGCGACTTTTGCCGAAGGACGAAACCCAGGCGTTGCTCGCGCTCTTGATCGAGAAGAACTCTTCGAAGGAAGTCCAGGCGCACGCCTACTTCGCTCGCGCGGCCATGGTTGGTCGCGACGCTAGCGAGGAAGACAAGACAGCCTCCGAATCCGACTACAAGAAGGTCATCGCGCTCATGCCCGAGACCTCCTTGCTGTCCATGAAAGCGCGCGGCCCCGAATACCAGAAGACTCGTCTTCAAATCGGTATGGAAGTGCCGGACGTCCAAGGCCCCGACATCGACGGTGTCGAGTTCAAGCTGTCGGACTACCGCGGCAAAGTCGTCATGATCGACTTCTGGGGGGATTGGTGAGGACCTTGCCGGGCTATGTACCCGCACGAGCGGTCGCTCGTGAAGAACATGCAGGGACGTCCTTTCGCTCTCCTCGGCGTCAACAGTGATCGTGATCTCGACAAGCTTCGGGGAGTGGTCAAAGAGAAGGAACTCACCTGGCGCAGCTTCTGGAACGGTCCGGAAGGCACGGGAGGCCCTATCTCGAGCCTGTGGAACGTCCGCGGCTGGCCGACGATCTACATCGTCGACCACAAGGGTGTGATCCGCGACAAGAACAAACGCGGTGAAGATCTCGACAAAGTGCTCGAGAAGCTCGTCGCGGAAGCGGAAGCGGATCTCGGCAAAGGCTAGAGGAGTAAGCCCGCGACGAGAACGCAGCGACAACAGAGAGGGCGATCGAGCTTCACAGCTCGATCGCCCTTTTTCATTGGGCTGCCGCGCACTAGCGCCCGCGAAGCGTCTCGAGCGCCTTGGCCAGTCGGCGCTCTTTGGTGTCCTCGCGCTTTGCCCCATCGATCGATTGCGCCATCTCCTTTTGGTTCGTGTAGGAGAGCGCGTCCCACGCTGCAAGCAGACGCTTGGTCTTCCGGAGTTCCTTGGCCAACGCCGCCGGCGGCTCGACCACCCGCGGCTGATCGTCGAACTCTACGCGTACCGTGACGTCGTCACCTGCAACAACGTTCGCCGCGTCGCGGTTCGACTTACTCATAGGAATCCAGAATGCACCAGACATCGGCGCCGTCGTTGTCCGAAAGGAATGCGTGCCGATGGTCACCCGCACCGGCGCGCGAGCCTTACCAAAGACCGCCTTCGGGTCAAACGGCAACTCGAACGCACAGCCTGAACTGCCATCGTCCTTGACGAGCGTCGCCTTGAATCGCTTCGCCACGGGCTATCCCCTCCTAAAGCATCCGAAGTTCCCACATAGCCATCCCATCATGAGCTTGGCGGCCTTGGCGGTTCTTTGCGGCTTCGCGAGAGAATGCCAAGCGACAAACGAAGCATCGAGTAGCGCTCCCACTTGCCCACGGCGCGCCGTGCGACTCGGGGACAGGCAAAGCCCGCAAGTGGGGACGCCGTTCGATGGGTTCTGTTACTTGGCCTTCTCTCGGTGGCTCTGAATCCACCTGAGAACTCTATTCCCCGATATCGAAACGGTACCGCTACTTGCCTTTGCAGCCTGAGGGCTCGATGTTTCAGTTCATGAGCTAGCGCAATCTCATAGACCGACTCCAACATCCCCGGGCCCAGACCTCTGTGAACGGCAATCGAAGCATCAACGACGATTGCGCCGATATCGTTCTCAGCTCTCATGTCGGGCCCCAGTTCAGTGCGACCGCTTTCGGAACAACCGTCCTGAACGGGCCGGCAAGTTTCTTTAGGAGCGTCGTCACCCGTTGTGATGGCTGCGAAGGATCTCTTCGCTCCTATGCATCAACACACCTCACCTAGATGCACTTCTCTCGCCGATCGTTCGGGACAGCCATCCCATCATGAGCTTAGCGGCCTTGGCGGTTCTTCGCGGCTTTGCGAGAGAAGGCCAAGCGACAAAGGAAGAATCTAACAGCGCACCCACTTGCCACGGCGCGCCGCCCGGCTCGGGGACAGGCGAAGCCATCCAGGGACTATCTCTCGGCGGAGGACGTGACCAAAACCACGGGGTCGCAAGCACCCGCGGGTGCTCGGAAGGTCACGCCGGGCACAAAAAAAGGTTCATCGCGCATCTGAGGGGCGAGGTATCGGCAGAGAGGGAACGGTAGCTCCGCTATCTTGTGGTTGTCACGACCATGAGACGGCAAGGAGGCTACCGTGTCCCGAGTAGAGTTTATTGAGCTGTTGGG
>JAJFFE010000336.1 GCA_021776775.1 Planctomycetota bacterium
CGTCAGCCGTGTGCGTGTGATCTTCGGTGTGCGCGTGCCCGTCAGCCGTGTGCGTGTGATCTTCGGTGTGCGCGTGCCCGTCAGCCGTGTGCGTGTGCACATCGGCGGCGTCGCCGTGCGAGTGCGAGTGATCTCCGGCGTGCGTGTGGCCGTCGGCCGCGTGCGTGTGCCCGCCCGGGCCGTGATTGTGTGTCGGGTCGTTGCACGTTGCCGCGTGGTCCGCGGCGTTCACTTGCGGAAGGTCGCTCAGTTCACCCTCGAGAGCCGAGGCCGCCGCGCGCAGTGCCTCCAGATCGGAGAAGTCCTCTTCTTGAATCGACGCTTCGATTCTCGTCACCCGCGGCTGGTCCAGTGAGACCTCACCGCCGACCGCGACAATGCGCAGTCGGACGCGATCGGTCTGGGTGGAGAGCACACCCTCGCCGGAGATCTCGTACTCCTCGCCGAGGTCGAGATCGCTTTCGGTCATAGTTGCGGTTCGCGCGAACACCGTCTTCGTGGCGGGGTCGAGGAACTCGATTCGGACGCCACCGCTCACCAACCGGATGGAAACGTCGGACTTGATGCGGCGGCTGTGTCCCTTCCCCAGGGGCACCTCGAGCAGAAGTGTGGCGCTTTGGCCAGCCTCCGCTCGCACGGTTAACCCGGAGTAGGGGAGCGCGCTCGAGGCGGTGTCCTGCCCGAGCGCCGAGCCAGCGCACAGGAGTGACGCAGCAGCCAGGCACAGCAGCGTGAGTCTCGGCATGGGTTTGAGTTCCTTGATCCAAGGGGTGCGGGAGTTGTGACTCCAGATTGTACCGGGGGTTGGAACGTCGGTTCAACCGTTGGGCCGAGACGTGATCGGCAGGCGACGAGTGACCTCTCCCGTGGGTGCCGGCCGCTCCGCTCGGGCCGGGTTAGCCCGGTCCGCGGGAGAGTCTAGGGGAGTGCGGGCCCCGCTAGTCAATCGGCACCGGAGGAATCGTATCGAGTGTTCCGAGAGGTCACCTGGGCGGAGTCAGACGCTGGCCCGGCCGTTTGCGATAGACGGACGTCCTCTACCCCCGATCTCGTTTCAGATTTTTGCATCAGACGCACCGGGTCGGGCACCAACCCAACGCTTCCAGCTTCTCAGTCACGGACCACTGTGTGACCGGACCACCGGGGGGGGCGAAGCTCTGTCTTTGAAAGGACAGTTCATGCACCGACTCATCGTCGGCATCGGGATGGCGTTGGCCATCGCGACTGCCACTTTTGCTCAACCGTTCGACGCTATTGCTCAACCAAATCGAGCGATGGTTTACCCCGACAACGCGGTCGAGTGGTCGTATCTGAATTCTGTGGAAATCACGATCCTCAACAACTTCGGCCCGAGCGCCGAGATCCAGGCGAGCGATGCGGGTATTGGGAACCTTCGCGCGCAAGGCGTCACGCTTCACGAGTTGGATGGGACGAACACGACCTTTCTTCGCAAGTCGACGCAAAACCCCGCAGCGGCTCCGCCCGTCGCCAGCCATCCGGTAGTCGGTCTCTTCCCAGGAGAGTCTCATCCGTTGGTCGTCGCGACGACCGGGGTGTGGCAGGCCGCTTGGACCGCACAACTGCAGGCGCAAGGCGCCCAGATCCTCGGCGCGGTGCCGCCGTACGGCGCGTTGATCCATCTTCCTATCGCCAACGTTGCCGCGGTCGACGCATTGCCGTTCGTCATTCGCTCCATGTACCTCGAGCCGACTGAGCGACTCGCTCCCCGCTTGGGCGACTCGCTCGCGACGAATGTCACCACCATGGAAGTCCTGCTCTACCCAGGGTTCTCGGCGGCTCGACTGCTCGCGGTGTTCGCTTCCGTCGCCATTCCGACTCAGGTCACGACGATCGCTCAACGCACGTTGATCACGGTCGACCTGGACATCTCCCAGGCCAACCTCGTGGCCCTGTTTCCGGAGGTCGAGTGGATCGACGACTTCGATCCCGGCAGTACCTACAACGACCGGATGCGCGTGCTCGTGCAGACCAATGGTGGTTTCCCGGGCGCCAATCAATCCTTCTACAATCCCATCTACGCGATGGGTGTCGACGGATCGACCGAGATCATATCTATCAGCGATGGCGGGATTCGTCCGACGCACGAGATGATGGTCGCACCGGGAAAGGTTTTGCTCAATTACGTTCCCAACGGCAGCCCGGGCACGCTCGGCGACGAGAGCGGCCACGGCATGGCTGTGACGTGTAGCGCGCTCGGCGACAGTGTCGGTGGGACGACGCTGGGGTTCGGCACCGCCAACGATTTCGACGGCTTGGCGTTCGGCGCGTCGCTGATCATGCAAGACATCGGATTGCTCTCTGAAGCTGTCGCTCTTCCGGACGACTGGATCACGGAGGTTTTCCAGCGCGCCTACAACGAAGGGTCGCGCATTCAGAACTCGAGCTGGGGTCACGGAAATTCCAACGACAACTTCGACGACGGAACGTATTCGTTTCGCACGCAGCTCATCGATCAGTTCATGGATGACCCGTCTTACTACGATAGCGTCCAGATCTTTGCGGTGGGCAACTTCGGGGCCGACAACAACATGGCGGCACCGATTGCGACCTATCAGCCGCAATCCCTGTCCGACGAAGCGCACTCGAAGAACGCCATTTCCGTCGGCGGACACCGCAACGGTCTCGATCGCAACATCATGTACACGTACTCGAGTCGCGGGCCAACCAACGACGGGCCGAGTCGCGGTCGTGTGAAACCCGACTTGCTCTCTGTCGGGAGCACCTTGACGACCGCGGACGAGTGGGCGAACAACGCGTACTTCACCTGGTTCGGGACGAGTCACGCAGCACCCATCGTTGCCGGTGCCGTCGCTCTGATCCGAGACTGGTTCAACAAAGCGCTGTACACCGGTCCGCCGATCATTGGCGAGCCGAGTTCCGCGTTGATCAAGGCGATGCTGGTCAACTCCACAGCGTTCCAAGCCGACGTCTCGGGATTCTTGGGTAACGCCGGCGCCGGCCTACCCGTGACCGGGTACCCGAACTTCGATCAGGGGTACGGACGCCCGGTGCTCGACGCGATTCTCGATCCGAACGACTACCGAGAGGTGCAGCTGTTCCAGGACTTCACGACCGAGGTCGAGACCGGGGACCGTTGGTCGCGCACCGTCACCTTGGACAACCAGTGGCCGGACGCCGATTGTCGATCGCTGCGCGTGACGTTGGCGTGGACGGACGAAGCGATGGCGCTCTCGGCGGGTAAGGCGTTAGTGAACGATCTCGACCTGCAGGTGAGCTTCCTCGGCAACAAGTTCATCGGTAACGGGTTTCATATGCAAGACGGCCGCTTCGACGGGGTCAACAACGTCGAAGACGTCGTGATCCCGTTCGATCAGGACGTGTACGCGACGTTGCCCGCGACCTTCCCGATTCAAGTCGACGTTCTGGGGACGACGGTGTTCTCCGACATTCCGCAACCGTTCGCGGTCGTGGTCACCTTCGGGACGTGTCCGGGAACGCTGCCGTGCGGTGAAGCTCCGCCGTGCTACCCGGGGCCAGGCGACGTCATTCCGACGCCGTTCCCCGTTCCGAACCCGTGCATTCAGAACTATACCGGAGGCGAGTACACGGGAGGGTTGCCGTGGCCGTTTTGCATTCTAGAGCCGCTGCCGGCGCCGACCAAGGTCACCACGCCCATCGGTCCGTAGGGTGTAGCGACTCGCGAGACGGGGAACTCGCACGTGAGTGGGAGTGTCATGGACGCTCTAGCTAAGCTAGCTACGTTCGGGGCCGCGCACCTTCGGGGGCGCGGCCCCGTCTTTGATGAAGGTGGAGATCGCTGACCTTCGCTCGCTCAACGCATCGTTGCGCATTGGCGTACCCGGCAACAGAACGGATACACTGGCGGCGTTGCTTCCGTGGCCGGACGCAGTGACGGCAGGTTCTGGTTCGTTCTTGCGGCGGGTGGGCTGAGGTGAGACTGTGCGACGTGTGATACGCGGCCCTCGTGCTTGGGCCCACGGTTATCGTGCCGCGTACGCCGGATTGCCGCGGGGTGTCTGGTGGCTGTCCGCTCTACTCTTGGTGAGTCGGGCCGGAACCATGGTCGTCCCGTTCCTCAGTCTGTATCTGACGCAAGACCTCGAGCTGACCAAGAGCCGAGCGGGCCTGCTGCTCGCTGGGTACGGGGCGGGAGGAGCGGTCGGCGCGGTGCTCGGCGGGCGGTGGAGCGATCGCGTCGGGCCGCGCCCGGTGATGATTGCCAGCCTGTTCCTCTCCGCGATCGGACTGCTCGTCATCGGTACGCTTCGGACCTTTCCGCAACTCTTCGTCGGCCTCTTCCTGTTCGCAATCATCGCCGAGTCCTTTCGGCCGGCGAACGGCGCCGCGCTCGCCTCGGTGTGTCCCGCTGCGCTGCGCAGTCGCGGATTCGCACTTCAGCGATTAGCTCTCAATGTTGGCATGACGATCGGTCCCGCGATCGGCGGCTACTTGGCCGAGGTTCGATACGAGCTGTTGTTCTGGGTCAACTCCGCCGGCTGTGGCGTGTCCGCGTTGTTTCTTTGGCTCGTCGTGCCGCGCTTCCGCGCGGCCCCCGCCGAAGAGTCGGTTACGGCTGAGGGCACCGTCTCCCCGTGGCACGATCGCCACTTTTTGGCTGTCATGCTGTTGCTCTTCGTGCAGGCGATCGTCTTCTTTCAGATCTTCGTTTCCCTGCCGATCTACTACAACGAACGCCGGCAACTGAGCGAGCACCTCATCGGGTGGATCTTCGCGGTCAACACCATCGTCATCATCATGACCGAGATGGTGCTCGTCACGTGGCTCGACCGCTATCCGAAGCTTCGCGTCGTCGCCGTCGGAAGCGCGTTCTTCGGCATCGGGTTTATCATGATCCCCATGGGACTCGGGTTCTCCTACGCGCTATTGACCGTCTTCGTCTGGACGATCGGCGAAATGATGACCGCGCCGTTCGTGGCGTCTTACGCCGCGGGCCGCGCTCCGCAGGGATCGGCCGGACGGTACATGGGTGTACTCACGCTCGTCTTCGCCCTGGCCAACATGGTCGGCCCGTTCACCGGCTTGTTGATCTATCAGCACTTCAACCCCGATCTCATCTGGTACGTCGGTGGCTTGCTCTGTGTCGTTCTGGCGGTGCCGTTTTGGCGATTGTCGGAAACGATCCGCAAATAGCACCGGCGGGGCGGTAGATCTCCCATGTGAGACGATTCCACCAGCGGCCCCGCGGCGCGGCGAAGGTGACTGACTAGCTATAGTTCCCTTGCTCGATCTCGCGCTCGGTATCATCGTAGGCCGTCGTGGTTTCAGCCAGCGCGGTTCGCGCGAGCACGACTCATGGGGTTCGGGGAGTCATGGACAACACGGTGCGGGAAGAGCGTTTGGGAGGCGCACGGTTGGGGATCGCGAAGCGCCTGTTTGCGCCGATCGACGTCGCATCGATCGTCGTCTTTCGCGTTGCGTTCGGATTGATCGCCCTGTGGGAGGTTGGCCGGTACTTCGACAACCGGTGGATCAAGAGCTTCTATATCGATCCGAAGTTCTACTTCGCTTATCCGGGGTTCGAGTGGGTCCAGCCGTGGCCCGGCGATGGAATGCACTATCACTTTCTTGCGCTCGCCATCGTGGCGGCCTTGATCACCGTTGGACTCTTCTATCGAATCGCGACCGTGCTCTTTTGGCTCGGCTTCACGTACGTCTTCTTGCTCGATCAGACTCGATATCTGAATCACTTCTATCTCGTGAGTTTGATGAGCTTTCTGATGATCTTCATGCCTGCTCACCGGGCGCGATCGTTGGATTGCGTGAGACGGCCGAGCCTGCGATCCGACACCGTTCCCGCTTGGACGCTGCTGCTCCTTCGCCTGCAACTCGGCCTCGTCTACTTCTACGGCGGGGTGGCCAAGATCAACGGCGACTGGCTTCGGGGTGAGCCCATGCGCGACTGGTTGGCGAGTCGATCCGACTTCCCGCTGGTCGGAGCCTTTTTCACACAAGAGTGGTGTGTCTACGGATTCACGTACGGTGGTCTCTTTTTCGACCTACTGGTGTTTCCTGGTTTGCTCTGGTCGCGAAGTCGCCCGTTCTTCGTGGTGGTCTGCCTCATGTTTCATCTCACGAACGTCTTCTTGTTCAACATCGGGATTTTCCCGTGGTTCATGATCGCAGCGACCACGCTGTTCTTTCGCCCCGACTGGCCGCGACGCGCTTGCTTCATGTTCTCGCCCGTCGCCACGGCGCCCCCGGATCCGACGGTCGACGACCACGTCCCGGCCCCGGTTGCGTTTTGCCCCTCGCGTTTGGTCGTCGCGCTTCTCGCCATCTACGTCGCGATTCAGGTCGTCGTTCCGCTGCGCCACTTCGTCTATCCCGGCCTGGTGCACTGGAACGAAGCGGGCCATCTGTTCTCTTGGCACATGAAGCTCAGGGATAAGTCCGGCGCGGTCAAAGTGAAGGCGTTCTCACCCTCAGAACGCAAGACGTTCCAAGTGCGGCTGAGTCGCTACCTGACCAAGAAGCAGGTTCGAAAGATGAGCGGGCGTCCGGAGATGTTGTTGCAGTTCGCACACCATCTCGCGGCTGAGTACCGGAGCCGCGGTTACGCCGATATCGAAATCTACGTCGACGCTCGTGTCTCACTCAATGGTCGTGAGCGTCAGCACCTCGTAGACCCGGAGCGAGATCTAGCGCAAGTGACATCGAGTCAGTGGCGCGACTGGGTGCTGCCGTTGACGGAGCCGTTGCGGTCACCCAAGCCGTGAAGCCGGTGGGGAGACGGCTACTTCGACAGCGCGTCGTTGAGCCGTTTTTCGTGGGCCTGTCGCAACTCGTCGATTTGACCCCGTAACTCTGAACCTTCGCGGACCGCTTGGTTGCCGGTCGCGGCGTCCGCCGCGTTGTGAAGGGCGTCCGCCGTATCACCGCAGCCGGTGAGCAGTAGGGCTGCGGCGAGCGAGCTTAGAATCGTAGAACTGCGTAGAAGTTGTTTCATCGGTGCCTCGATCGATGGTTGGAGATTCATCCAAGTCTGAGACACCGAGCCGATTTCGCCCAATCGAGCCGTGGGGTCGAACCACAAGTCCGCTGGCGGTGGGGCGATGGAAGCGTGGGTCGACGTCGGTGAGGCACGACTCGAGGAACAAGTCTGAACCTGTCGACGCGCGTTTCGCTGGGGTCGGCGCTACCCGAAGTCGTGCGCGAGACGAAAGCCGATGAACGGGTAGGCGATGTTCGGCGCACACCCCAGTCGGTACGCACAGTGGGCGCCGACCGAGCTGAAGTTCCACGAGCCGCCGCGAACGAGACGGAACGAGTCCTTCTCGCTGAACCAGGAGTCGCACCACTCGCGGATGCCGCCGGCCATGTCACGTACGCCGTACGGGGACTCGTCGACCGGGTAGGCACCGACGTCTTCGGGTTGCGACTTCCCCTCGGTGGAGTCGGCGTTCTTGCAGAAGGTTGCGTCGAATCGATCACCCCACGGGAAGATGCGTTCGTCGACTCCGCGCGCAGCCTTTTCCCATTCGGCGTCGGTGGGTAGCCGGTAACGCCGGCCGTCGCGATTCGACCGCCAGTCGCAATAGCCGACGGCTTGGTCGAACGTGACGCAGAAGATCGGCCAGTTACGTCGTTCCTCGCTGTAAACCACCACACCGTCGTGCACGTCCCACACCGGCTCCTTCTTTGTTGGGATGTGAGGCATCCAGGCCTCGGCCGGATCGTACTGGTTGTCGACGATCGACTGTAGGAACTCGCGGTACTCTTCCCAGGTCACAGGAAACCGAGCGAGAGCGAACTCTTCGACCTGTACCAGGGTGCGGGGGTGGGATTTGAACGTCTTGTCGTCACCACCCATGATGAACGGTCCGGCCGGGATCTGGATGAAGTCTGCACCGATCTCCGTCTCGGTGCGAAGCCTTAGCGTCATTTCCACGTCGGCGCAGCGGTCCACACGAATGGGAGCAATCAGGGAGCGGCGCCCCGCCGCTGTCGCATCGAGTTGGTACCGCCCGGGAGAGATCGGTATGTTCTGCAAGTGGTCGCTTGCGATGACCACCGGGTTCGTTGCGGTTAGCACTCGCCGTCGTTCGACTAGTTGGGAGTAGCTGCACTCGACGACGGAACTCGCTTCGCACGAAATCGACAAGGTGCCGTTGCCGGCCAAGATCCGGTCGACGTCGGGGAGCTTCAGCGCGCGAAGCTGCGTCTCTAGGAATCGTCGCTGGAACTGATCGCCGAGTTGTTCGGCGTGTTCGAGCCGCTCCAGATAGATCTCGGCCAGCGCCTGACGCACGTCGGCGTTTCCCGGTGCGTCTTCGAGGGCTCGCAATAGATGTTGAAGCGCACGCTCCCGGTGAAGTTCGGACGCTTCGAGCGCTTGGTCGTACGCGTCTTCCTGGTCCCAGAACGCAGCCTTTTCTTCAGCCGATGCCCACGCTTCCGGCCGGCTCGAGTCGAGCGATGACTTGGTCGTGCGAGCGAGCTCGAGTGACTGCCGTGCCCGGTCTAGCTCTTCGTGGGCCGAGCGCAGATCGGTGCGGGCGCGTTCGAGTCGCCGCAAGCGATCGCGGCGACCGTCGAGAAAGTCGCGGACCTGCGCCGCCATCGCTTTGGCGCTCGCCATGCGTCGCGTCGGGTTGGGATCGAGCGCTTGCGCGATGGTATCTCTCAACGAGGCGGGGCAGCGCTCCCACGCTTCTCCGCGTTCGTAGTCACCGCTCCGGATGAGCTCGAACGTCTGCGAGGTGGTCTCCGCCGAGAACGCGCGCCGTCGCGTGCAGAGTTCGTACAAGAGGGCGCCCAGCGCAAAGACATCGGTGACGCCCGACACCGGTTGGTTGGGCTTGGTTTGCTCCGGAGCCATGTAGGCGGGAGTGCCGCGCGTGCCGCGCTTGACCGAAGGTGTTGACGGTTCGGACAGACCCCAGTCGACCAGGTATACGTCGCCGTACTCCCCGATCATGATGTTCTCCGGTTTGATGTCGAGGTGAAGGATCTCGGAGTCGTGGGCAAACTGAACCGCGCCGCAGACCTGGACGAAGCTCGACAGAAATCGCGGCAATCCCCACTCGGCGTCGGCCAGTTCACTGCTCGTCGGATCGGACGCGACGAGAATTTCACGCAGGGAGCGTCCGCGGATCAACCGCATGACGTAGAACGGTCGCCCCTGTTTGTCGATGCCGACGTCGTGCACGGGCGGAACACACGGATGGTCGAGTAGCCCTGCGTGCAGCACCTCGGTCCAAAACTGTTGGACCGCGGCGGGGTTCGAGATGTGACCGCTGCGCAGATACTTCACAGCGACGGGGCGCTTGATGAGTGAGTCTTCGCCGCTGAAGACTTCGCCCATACCGCCTTCTCCGACGAACCCGTCGATTCGATACCGAGCCTCCGGCGAGCCGAACTGCACCTCCATCGGATTGGCATCGGTTGGCGCATCGAACCCTACGATGGTCCGCGTGAACATTTGGCTAGGGGTGGCCGCCTTGGTTTCGTCACGCTTCTCGTCAGTGATGGTCAGACCTCTCCGTGGGGTGTGACGATGGTAATCGAGCCTGAACGCGCGATGTTGCCTGGGTTCCGGACGGTGCCCGAATTCCTGACACTCCGGGCTGCCGTAGATATTGCGCACACCGACACTATTCTAGTGAGGATCTGAATCGATGGGGATTCCAACCCGCGCGTCGAAAGCCGACCCCGGCTTTCAGACTAGGCAAGGTCCACGACGCAACCGGGTGCGAGAACGAGTGGAGGCTCTTGTGTGTAATCGAATATGGCAAAAGTGTTTAGGGCGAGTCGCCCTGGCGCTGGTGATCACAGCTGCGCTGTTCCCGACGGGGGCGATGGCGGGCAACTACCTGTACTCCATAGTGCTGGACCGAACGGGTGCCGATCGGAACTACATTTACTCCCTCCGCGAGGGTAGCGGGACGATCGCGGTGACTAGCACTCGGCTACGCGACGCGCTCGACGCGCTCGACGCCCCCCACGACGTGCTGGTCAACTCGTACAGCGTCGGAATGGGGACCCATGACTATGAAAACGACGCCTGGCACGGCGCCTTGCTGTGGTCCGTTACGCCGAACTCCAAGGGCATGTACCCGACCGATCTCTACTACGAGCCGTACAACGATCGTCGATCCGATCTCTACATCTCTCCGCACGAGCGGAATACTGAAGACGGCTTTCTGACCGACTTGAATCTCAAGGCGGCGGAAGAAAACACTGCGGACCTGCCGCATCCGATCCACCAACTTCTCGCCACGCCGACTTTGGGCATTGCCGGTGGTCAGACCGGTCACCCCACGGCGACATCGCCTGACAACCTCGTCGGGTTCGACGCTCGGTTGACGCCTTCCGGGGGGACGATTTACTTCACGATCTCCAAGGCGTTTGGGGCCTTCAAGACTTCCGATGTTCTGTGCGAAGAGAACGGAGTCATCACGGTCTGGGTGGACTCGGGCGGACTTGGGATCAACGCGGCTGACAAGATTGATGCGCTCGACGTCGACGCGATGTATCACCTTTTCCGCGACCTCGAACCGAGCTTTCTCTATTCGTTGAGCGCTGATAGTCCCTCCGTCGGCCCAGGACTGAAAAAAGCGTCAGACCTCTATCACCACATCGTTGGGGCGGGTGCATTCAGTGAACTGCATCGAAGTGCCTTTGCGTCAGGGGCGGCGCCTGACAACTCCGACATCGACACCGTCGTGTCTATCGACCCGGCCGAGTCTCAAGCGATACTGGACCTCAACCTCGAGATCAACGTGGACGACGACGACGGAACCGTCTGGCTCGGTTACGACCAAGAGAATGAGATCACGGTGTTCTGGGACTTTCAGCTAGAGACGATCATCCCCGAGAGCGGAGGTTTCGGCGGGAGAACGACCAAGACCTTGGAGCCGGGAGATGAAGTACGACTTGACCTCTTCATTGAAATCGACGGCCGCGTCTTCGCCCATCACGAGGTGATCAAGCGCACTGAGACCACGGCCAACCTCGCGACCGATCTGCAAGCGTTCGTCGGTCGCGGCGGCTCGACCTTGGTGGTGACGTCAACGGCGACGGTCGGCGAGTGGGATTTCGTGGTCGACGGAGTGAAGTACACGACGCCGGTGACCCAGTCGACCTTGACGTTGCCTCTAGCGCCCGGATTCCACGTCGCCGAAGTTCACTACGTGGACGTCAACGACCGGAGCGCCGCGCTGCGAGAGTCGTTCGTGGTTCCGAGCGGAATGGCTCCACCTGCGAATGTCACCGCGACACCGCTCAACACGGACCCTCCGCGCTACCGTCTGGACTGGACGGTCGAGGGTGCGGGCATGCAGTCCGTGCAGATTGTCGTGCAGGGTCCGAACGTCGATTCCGCCGTCTTGGTGGCCGGGAACTCCTGGGAAACCGACGATCTGTCGCTCGGGTGCTATCGGTACCAGCTGCGTCGAGTCTCGGGCTCTGGTACGTCGGCTCCGGTTTCGATCTCGGTCTGTGTCACCGACCAGCAAGTGCGTCGGATCGACGATCATCTCGTCGTCGACGGAGGTACCCAGGGAGCGCCCGGAGACTCGGCGTACCTCGATGGCTCCGGTGAGGTAGTCTCTGTCGACACGTCGCGTTCGGGCGGTGATTTCATTCGCTACTCGATCAACGCTCGGTCGTTCGAGTTTGCGACGATCACGCCGGGTGCCGCCATTGACACGCTGCACGCCGTCACCAGCATTCTCGACCAGCAACTCGGCGCCATGTCCATCGCGCCTATGGGTGGCCCTCCGGGCACGGGGTACTTACCCGGCGGAGTCAAGAATCGATTGTTGTGGGTCGCCGTCGATGCCGGAGGCGGAGACATGGTCGTGATGACGGAAGAAGACGGTACCTATGTCGATCACACGTCGCTCTCCGTCAACGCTGACGACGTCTCGGCCATGGCCTATGATCCGTCGAACCATCGGCTGATCATGGTTGTGAACGGACAGCTTCATGAGGTCGACCTGCCGGTGGACATGATCACCGCAGCCGAGCTCGTTGCTCAGCCCATGGACGTGCTGAATTCTATGGTTGCCGATTCGGTGACCATGGTCGAAAGCGGCTACTACGAAGTCTCCGGGATCACCGATATCGAGGATGGTGTGACTCACCTCGCAACCCTCGCCACCGCGGACGACGAGGTTGTCTCGTCGATTCCATTCAGTGGGCCGATTAGTGTCGTGTCGGGCATGGTCTACGGCCGTCACGGAGCCGCCGCCCGTCCGAGTTACTACATCTCCGAGGGGACTCTGCTCGTCGAGTACTTTGGTCGAGACCCGCGCGGGATTCATCCGAGCCCGAGCGCGTCGTATCCGTTCCACAACTGGAACCGGTTCGGTGATCTCGACGGAGACGGCTTCGCCTTCATGCAGGGAGACTTCGACTTCCTTGCTCTGGTGCTGAGTGATCCCACGCGTGCCGACGCGCTTCCGTGCCAGGCCAGCTTGGATCTGAATCAAGACGGGATCTTCGATGCTGAAGATTGCGTCATCTTCACCGCGGCGCAGGGCGGAACCTTGCCCACGCACACGTGCCTTCCGCTCTTCTCGACCGTTCCCTGCAACAACCCGTCGTGCCAGTAGGGACGTACTTCTTCAAGAAGCGCAGCCGAGCCGGCTGCGCTTCTCCTTGGATCGCTATCGGCCAGGAGGCGCGATGACTTACCTACTCGACGTTCTGCACGATGGAGCCCGATTCAATCAGTTCACCGTCGACGCCGGCGATGAACTGGTCTTCGGCCGTGGATCGCACAGCACGGTCAAGTTGCCGGATTCGCATCTTTCGGATCCGCACCTCGCGGTCGCGCTCAACTTGGGTGGACTGCTCGAGGTGCGAGATCTCGGGAGCAAGAACGGCACGAAGTTCAACGGCAAGGCGCTATCCGAGGCGACCGCCGCCGCTGGCGATGTCCTTCGATTCGGCGCCTGTACCATGATCGTACGTGCGGCAAAGTCGGAAGGTCGGAAGCAAGATCCCAAGCGGACAGAGATCGCTGTTTGCGATTCGTCGAGCCGGGTCTTGTTCACCGAAGACGAAGAACTCAGTTCGTCGCCGCTCGAGTCGGTGGTCTCGTTGGCAGAAGCGTTGGTGGGGGAGTCGTCCCGCGCCGCGCTTCTTCGAGCGGCCGAGGCGGCTCTGTCGAAAGAGATCGAGTTCGATCGTTGTTTCATTCTGATGCGCGATGGCGAGAGCGAGAACTTCGAGCCGGTATCGGCCCTCGGAGTCGAGGCGGGCGCGCCCGCTCCGATGAGTCGGTCAGTCTTACGCGAAATCACAGTCTCGCCCAAGGCGCTCTTGGTCGAGGATCCGAGCGCTGACATTTCGCGAACCTCCGACTCGATCAGCGAGCTGGCGATTACGTCGTTCATCTGTTGTCCCATGATCGTGCAGGAACAAGTTCTCGGAGTGGTCTACGCCGATCGCCTGGCGGACTCTCCTTCCTTCGATGACTCGAACCTGCGCTTCCTTCGTGGTGTCGCCCACCTTCTTGGGCTGGCGCTTCATGACCACGCCTTGCGTGAGGCGGTGGAAGTCGACAACAAGCGGCTCCGCGGCGCCATTGCGCGGCGCCAAGGGATCATTGCGCGTAGCCCCGTCATGATCAATGTACTGCGGCGAGCAGAGCGTCTTGCCGAGGGAGACTCTCCCGTTCTCATCACGGGGGAGACGGGAACCGGCAAAGAACTCATCGCGCGCATGGTTCACGATCGCTCGGCGCGAAGCGATGGCCCCTTCGTACCGTTCAACTGTGCATTGTCGAGCGCGGCGCTCATCGATAGCGAACTGTTCGGCCACGTCGACGGTGCGTTCACCGGAGCCGCCTCGGCGCGCAAGGGACGCTTCCAATTGGCCGCGGGCGGGACGTTGTTTCTCGACGAGATCGGCGACATGCCGCTCGATAGCCAGGCTAAGCTTCTCCGAGTCTTGCAGGAAAAGAAGGTGTGGCCGGTCGGCAGCGATGAGCCGGTGGACACCGACGTGCGTATCGTCACCGCGACCAACCAGAACTTGGCGCGGCAGCGACGTGCAAAAGAGTTCCGGGAGGATCTCTACTACCGAATTTCGATGTTCCTGATCGAACTCCCCAAACTCTCCAAGCGGGGCGACGACGTCGTCGAAATCGCCGAGTCATTCCTGACCGAAGGAACCGTGCTGTCGGACGAAGCTCGCGAGGCGCTGCTCGCCTATGCGTGGCCGGGGAATGTGAGAGAACTCGAAGGCGTTATCCTGCGGGCGTGCTTCGCCTGTCGCAAGAACGTCATTCGGCTGCGCGACCTTCCCACCGAAATCGCACGCGAGGGACGCCGGGGTCAGTTGGAAACTCCGGCGCGTACCCTTCGCGAAATGGAAGCGGACCACATTCTCGACACGTTGCGCCGCCTGAAGAACAACAAGAAGCGCGCCGCAGAAGTGCTCGGGATCTCCCGCGACACGCTCTACCAGAAAATCCGCCAGTACGGCCTCGACGGCTAGTCAGGCGATACCTCTCTCCGGATTGGCCCCGCATCTCGGCGTTAACGTGGTGGTGACGCTGCGTTCGGCGCGTACTATGGGCGCGAAAGCCCGAGAATCTCACAGTGAGAATCTCGGAGTCGGAGGTGCCCATGAACCCATTGCGAAACGTCTCTTGGTGGTGGCCTGCGGTCGTCGTGGTCGCGCTCGCACCGTGGGCGATGGCCCAGGTCGTGGACAAGACGCCGAGTGACGCGCCCGGTACGCCGCTCGGTAAGGAAGAGTGCCTCGCAATCTTGCGCGAGTTGAGTCCGCAGCCCGACGAGCCGTGGCGAACCATTCCGTGGCGCATTTCCCTGCTCGAAGCGCAACGCGACGCGGCGAAGCAGAAGAAGCTGATTTTCATTTGGGCGATGGACGGTCACCCACTGGGTTGCACGTGAAACAACGGCGTGCTCGACCGTGCGTCGACATTGGCCGATGAAGAGCTTCTGGCTCTCCTTGAATCGCGGTTCATTCCGGTCGCGATCGATCAAGCGTACCAACGCCGTCAAAAGGACAACGAAGGCGAGTTCTATCGAAAGATCGCCGGCCGTGGACCCCGGAGTGACTTCAAGGCGACAACCCAAGGCTTCTACATTGCGACTGCGTCCGGCGAGTTCGTCGCGTACAACAACAATCGTGGCGCCGACCGCATCAAGAAGCTCATGCAGCAAGCCGTGGCCGAGCACGAACCGTCGGCCGACGTAGCACCGCTGCCGGTTGGAGAGCGAGACAAGCGGTACAACCCGAACCCGCCCGATGGCGGGCTCGTCGTGCGGGTGCGCTCGAAGGTGCTCGGTGGATACGAGCCGTCGAGCGATCCGTGGCGTCTCATCATGCAGTCCGCGCTTTCGAGAGACAATCTGTGGATCACGAAAGGAGAGCACGAGGCACTTGCCGCCGGGCGTCTGCTCGAACCGCTCAAAATTCGGCTGGCGCGTTTTCACCTCGTCGACAGTACCCGCGGAGAGCCGTCGATGTGGAAGGAAGCCGACCTGCGCCAACTCGACCTTCGCCTGGAGAACGGCGAGTTGCGCGGCACGGTCCACCTCGAGACTGCGTCTGGAGACCGGGGATACCAGGCGAGCGTGTTCGGCGTGATCGAAACGAAGGGTGGCCGCGTGACGAAGTTCGAGGTCGCGGTCAAAGGAGAGTTCTGGGGAGAGGGTCGCTACGCAAGGCGTGCTCCGAAGGGTAAGTTTCCGCTCGCGGTCGCCTTCACGCTTGCTGATGGCAAAGACGTCGCGGACCGAATTCCTCCGCAAGGATCCCGCGGGTGGCTCGGGGGGTACTTGAGGTGATGTCACCCGTACGATCGGTAGTCGAGACGCTATGATTCCGCTGCGCGACAACATTGACTCTCGGACGACGCCTTACGTCAACTACGCGTTGATCGCGATCTGCGTCGTGGTCTTCCTGTTTCAGATCGGAGACGAAACGGGACGGATGATCGAACGCTTCGGCATGATCCCGGGGCGCGTAGCGCACCCGGACACTCCCGTGATGATTCGCGATCAGCAGATCGTAGTCACGCCGGTTGGGTACATGCTTGAAGAGTTCGAACGCCCCGCCGAACGGTCGCCAGTGCCGGCGTGGCTGACGCTCCTGACCTGTGTGTTTCTCCACGGCGGCTGGCTTCACTTGATCGGCAATATGCTCTTCCTGTGGATCTTCGGGGATAACGTCGAGGATCGCTTGGGCCATGTCCGTTACGCGCTCTTCTATTTGGTCGCGGGAGTCGTCGCGAGTCTGGTTCACCTGCTGTCGGGGCCCGAGTCGACGATTCCGACCATCGGGGCGAGCGGAGCGGTGGCCGGAGTCATGGGTGCGTACTTACTGCTCTATCCTCACGCCAAGGTGCTGACCGTCATTCCCATCTTTTTCTTCCTCCACATGATGGTCATCCCCGCCCCGTTCTTCCTTGGCATCTGGTTCGTTCTTCAATTCTTCCAGGGAGTCGCGAGCGTAGGGTCGGTCCAATCGGGTGGCGTGGCGTGGTGGGCGCACATCGGAGGGTTCGTGCTCGGGTTCGTCGTCATTTGGATCTGCAAGCAGCGGTCTTGGCTATCTCCCGCGGTCGTCGAAGTGCGTCCGCGGACCAGCCGCTTTGGACAGTACCGCGTTCGCCGCCGCCGCGATTGGTGATGGGGCAGACCGAAAGGGTTGTTCGTATGAGACTCCTTATTGCGTTGTTCCTGTTCGGCGCGTTTGCGCCTGCGAGTCTGACCCTTGGCCAACAGGACGTCGGAGCCGTCGTCGACGAGCCGCGCTATGTTGCGTGGATCTTCGACGCGGTGACGGACGCGCTCCGCAAGGGAACGACCGGCGGAGCGACCGTGCTCGACTCGTTGATCGAAGAGCACCGACCGGCCGCGTTGCGTGCGTCGTCGGCGTCAGAAGAGTGTGTCGCCGTTCATGCGCTCCTGGCCGGAATACCGAGCAGCCATGTGGCGCTCTTCTCTCGCGCGGCGTACGGGTTCTTCGATCGCGAACTCCGGGGCGTAGAGTCGCTCACGGTCGGGCTTTTTCTTCGGGAACGGTCCGGTGCCCTCTACGTCGACGATCTCATGGTCGGTGGCCCGGCTGATCGGGCGGGGCTGAAGCGTGGAGACCGAATTGTCGCGATCGATGGCGTCGCCGCGAAGCGGAGTCCGAGACTCGACCTTCGCAACGATGACGCGTACCTCCCGGATTCGGCGAGCCATCTGGTGCTGGTCGAGGTGGAAGTTCCGATCGATCTCGACGTTCGACGCGGCGAAGAGAGCCGCAAGTTCCGGGTCTCCCCCGAAGAGTACTCGTCGCTGCAGGGGGACCACGCTTCGGCCCGAGTGATCGAGAGCGGCGGGAACTCGCTGGGCTACGTGCGGTTGTCCTACATGTATGGTCGTCACACGTCGAAGTTGATGCGTCCACTCCTGCAAGAGCGATTTCGCGAGTGTGACGGGCTCGTGCTCGACCTTCGCGGAAGAGGCGGTAGCCAGATTGCCATGTGGGCGTTGATGGCCATGTTCCAGAGCAAGCAGCAAGCGCCGATCTGGAGCCGTCCGGTGGTTCTCCTCGTCGATCGCAATACGCGCAGCGCCAAAGAGGTCTTCGCCGATTGGTTTCAGAAGGCGAAGTTGGGCAAGGTTGTGGGAGAGACCACTGTGGGCGCGGCGCGCGGCGGGCGGTGGAGTCCGATCGGCGATGAGTACATGCTGCTCTGTCCACGAGAGCCGTTCGCGCCCGCCCGAGGGTTAGAACTCAGCGGGCTCACGCCAGATGTTCTCGTTGACGACTCGTGGCCGGCCGCCTCGGATTCAATTCTCGCTCGCGGGCTTGTTGTCTTGAGCAACTCCATCACTGACGCGTCGAAAGCGTCGCAGTGAGGCGCGACTCTCGTCTGGGGCTGTAGTGCAGTAACAACAGCCACGCGAATCCAGTCCCGTCACGGGCAGGGCACTCCGACGCACCGTGGGGCAGTCGGCGTGGGGTCGACGCCGCAATTCGGGAACGGGGCAACCGGGGCGGCACCACCCGAGAACAGGTATCCGAGCAGTGCGACGGGGTCGGCGATATCGTTGGCGCCATCGTCGTTCACGTCGCGCGCCGCGTCGCACGCCAGCGGCGGTACTGCGGCGAACAGGATCGACAGTTCCGAGAGCGCGTCGGCGATGTCCACGGCACCGACGAGGTTGACGTCTCCACGTCGGAATGTCTCGTTCGCCGGATCATCCAGCGCCCACGTGATTGCCCCACGGATGTGATCGACGAAGAACGGTTCGCTGTAAGCGCTGACGTTGTGGCCGAGCGCGGTATACCAAGCGCGCCCACCGCCGAATTCGCGAGCCCACGTCATAGGGTGTGGGTCGCCCATGGTCCCGCCGGCGTACGTGCTCTCGTCGATGGTGAGTAGGACCTGCGTGGTGGGGTCGTCGGCGGGGTTGCTCTGAAAGTTGTACCACTCGTCGGTCCAGCTGAAACTCGCCGGTAGGACCACGGTGGAGGCGTGGGTCGCGTCGGTGACATTCAGCGTGGCGAGCGACGTCCCGGGCGGGTGGTCGCTGAACCACGTCCCGAGCAACGATCCGTAGAACGCCCAGCCGTACTCGGTATCGGTAGCCGAGTGTACGCCGAGATAGACCCCGCCACCCGCGATGTAGTTCTCGAACGCTGCTTCTTCACTCGCGTTCAAGACGTCGCCGGTGGTATTGAGAAACACGACCGCATCGAACGTGCTCAGTGATGAAAGTTCGAAGTAGGGCGCAGAGTCCTCGGCCAGAATGACCTCGAACCCTTCGTCGATCCCGAGCGCTTCGAACATGGCGATACCGGCGGTGATCTGATTGGCATGCACGAAACCCGCGGTCTCTGTAAACACCAAGACTCGGGGCCCGGTGAAGACCTCCCGCGAAACCAGCGCCACCCAGTCCTCCGTCGGTTCACTGGGGGGCGGTCCGAGAGTGACTGCGGATCCACCGGCGAGACCTTCACCACCTGCGATCAACCCACCGCCGTTTCGGGGATCGAACCAGTCGATGCGATACGAACCGACGCCCAGCGTGAGATCGGTCGTTTGACCCGAAGGCAGGTAAACGACGTACATGTTGTCTAGTTGCGCCAACGCTATGGCGTCTCCGGTGACCAGCGAGTCGTCCGCCTGCATCTCCCAGAACGGCGTATGGTCGTGGAAGAAGTCGAGCGCGTGTCGGGTGAGTTCCCACATGTGGTCGCGCGATCGCCAGTCTTCGCAATCGAGATCGTCGTGCGGGTAGCTGTAGCCGAAGTACCACTCGCATCCTGCACCACCGGCCATGAGGTTTCCCCATAGGCCTTTCCGTCGCACTTCGTCGTGCTCGAAGTCAGAGGCGTCGGGCACGACGCCGTCGTTCGCCGGACCTATCTCGTCGAGGCAGACCGCCCACGGCCGGCCAGCGGCCGTGGTTTGCGAAATCCACGTCAGTGTCTTTTCGTGCACGGTGTTCAGGTTGGTCTGAATCGACCCGACCTCGAACGTCGGCTCGCCGAGCAGCGGCGTCCAAACCAAGTCTTGCTGAGATGGATACGTGTGCACATTGATCGGGTGGTCGTACGGATCGAGGCGACGAATCTCGGCCGAAAAGGCGAGTCGTTGCGCGTCCGTGTTGGTGTTCTCTTCGCCGAGGTTCCACACGAGGGCGGGATGGTGGGCGAACCGCGCCACGAGCTCACGGTAGTAGAGTCGACGCTCCAGATCTAAGTCACCGCCGTCGAGTAGCTGATCGTTTTCGGTCTCTTGCGTGATCACGTGCAGTTGCATGCCCATGGCGGTCATGTGGCTGAACACGATCTCCCACTGGTCGAGTTTGCTGGTGTCGAACCGGAAGCGCTCCGTCGGTGCGGTCCAAGGCCAGACGTCATCACCATCGCCGGCCACGTTCATGGTCAGGAAGTAGATGGAGTTCATTCCCTTGGAAGAGAGGTAGTTGATGGCGCCGATGATTCCGTGCCCATCGCCAGAGTTCCATTGTGGGTCACCGCTCTGCCAGTCTGCGATGTGTGGCGCGTAGTCGTGCAGGAAAGTTCCGTTGTTGTCGAAGGTCCCATCGAAGCCGGAGAACGCTAAGAAGTTCTCGGGACTGTCCGCGCCTCCTTTGAGAAAGCGACTGCCGTCGCCAGCAAAGCGGAGATACCGTTCGCCGACGTGCTGTAGCAACCCTCGCGCACGAACGTCGGGCAGCGCCGCGTCGGTGGCAGTGATCATGAACGAGCCTTGGGCTCCGTTGACGCTGGCCACGACCGATCCTGCGTCGGGATCCGCTGACATCGCAATGTCAGCTCCAGTTCGCAGCAGCGCGACGTAGCTCCACTCGCCGACAGCGTCGGGCATGAACTGTACGCGCCACGCGGTACCGCTCGTCGCACCACTTTCAGCGGCATTCCCATCCGCCGCGAAGTATCCGGGCACCAGCACGCTGCGGTCGCCGTGCGTGAAACTGACGTCTAGCCGATAGTCCCGAAACGGGTTGGAGAGTGCGTCTTCAGAGCTTGCCGGCCCGTCGAACGTCACCGTGACGCGATGCCACTCTTTGGCCTCACCGGTCAACGTGCCGCCAGCCACCGCGGGGTCGATCACCGCGACGAGGACTTCGTCGAACGCCGTAGCCCCGTCGCTGTCGGTTGCGGTGAGACGAAACCGATAGGTGGATTCCGGCTGCAATCCGGTGATCGACGTTGTCGTGTCGCCGGGGTCGACGATCGTCGCGGCCAGACCGGCGGTTTGCGTCCAAACAGTCGAAGCGATCGCGGCCGTTCCCGAAGGCAGCGCCGAGCCGGAGAGCGTTGCGGCCGACTCCGGTGCGAACGGGAATCGATCGGCGCCGGCCGAGACGACCGGTGGTGTCGTAGTCGGCGTGGGTGGCGACGCCACGACTTCGAAGGTGACCGTGAGCAGATCTCCGGCGGTGCCGGTCGCTCCCGATCCGGTGAACGGAGTGGCCGTCAGGGTGTGCATGCCGGCGGTCGGCGTCCAAGGGTTGTAGTCACCGGATGAATCACCCTCGAGCGCGTACGGGGCGACACTCTCCACGCTGTAAGGGACTACGCCATCGAGATCGAACCGAACGCTTCCGACCACGTCCGGATCGGTCTCGGCTCGAATGTTGAGCGCGGTACTCGGCAGCAGTGAGAGATCGATCACCGTGCCGTTCTCGACATCGAACAAGTCTGTGTCAGCTGTTGCATCGACCAAGACGAACCGGGTGACGGAGTCTGCGTGGACCGGAGTGGTCGTGAGGCACGCGCCGAGCAGGGTGGCGACAAGCACTTCTAGAGTCGCCGCGATGCGATGTTGGGATGGGGTGGCCACGGGTGCTCCTTGGATGGACAGAGGATTGAGTCGAGCCGCTTCTGGGATGGAACACGCTGCTCGTCGATGCGTCAATGACCGAGGTCGCCAGATCGTCGAACCGAAGATGCTTTCCGCTTCTTGAGCCGCTCTGTCACTAACCTTTCAGCGAAAGCACTTACGGATATCGCAGTGCGAGCACGAACGTCGTCCAATGCTCGTGAAATGCGGCCATGTCTGGTTCGTCGAGCACTCGAACCAGGGTGGCGTAGCCGGTCGGGTCGGTCGCGTGATGCTCGACGAACTCTCGGTAGTACCGACGCAATAGCCCGCGATCCTGCAGGTAGTAGAGAAGGTAGCGGGCTTGTGCGTAGTTGGTGCCACGATCGCGCTCGTAGAACTCTTCTGTCGTCGTCGAACAGAGCTCTTCGAAGGTGGGAACTCGGTCTTGACGAATCGCCATCTGAAGGCGTTCGAGTCGCCAGTTCGTCAAACCCCAGATCTCGCCGTTTTTCTCACGAGATTGCTCGTAGAGGGAACCGAGTCCCTCGTTGAACCACGCCGGGCACTTCGGGAAGTTGGCCTCGACGAAGGGGTGAACGATCTCGTGGACCAACGTGCCGCCGCCGGTTGCAATGTTCATGACCAAGACACCGTCGGATGACGAGTAGTACCCGAATGGGGTGCGCGGCCGAGAACCGAACAGCTCTCGCACGTGCTTCTCATAGCTCTCCTTGTCCTTGAACAACCAGATGTCGAGGATCCTGGGGTCGCGATCGAAGTAGCTCTTCTTGAGAAGGTCGGTCGCCCACCGGATGGTCGTCTTGGAGCGGCGGCGGATCGTCTCCAGCGACTCGTCGCCGATCACGACGAACGGCTTTTCGATCACAATGTGAAACCCGTCGTGCGGGAGTTGCTTCTCGAGCGCGCCGATGTGTTTGGCGTACGCGGCGTCGCTGTGCGGTGGTAGTGCGGGGTCGCTGAACTCGTCGGGTTCGGGACGTTCAGCGCAGTTTGCGAGGAACAGCGGGACGAGCGTGGCGAAGAGTATCCAATGGTGCAGCTTCACGGAGCTCCTTTCGAACCCTTCGGGCGGTCGTCGACCGGACGGCAATGGTAGCCAGTAGAGCGAGCGGAGTGGCCACGTTCCTGCCGAAAACTCCCGTCGAGTTGCGACACCGGACATGCCTGCTCGACAGGGACGCGTCGATCGTGAGCGGATCTCTGCGCGACCGTGAGCGAAGAAGTTCGTACGTGGCGTTTCATCGACGGCGGATTTCCCCAAGATAGCGACGGCTCCGCAGACTTTCGAGTCAGCAGCGTCTCTGTCGACGAGGGACCGCGAATACACGAAGAAGGAGATGGACCATGATTCGTTACAAGTACGTCATCGCGTTGACTCTGGTCGGGCTTTGCTTTGTTCCGCTGGCGACAGCGGTCGCACAGCTCGGTGGCTCTCGCGCCGGCGTCGCGGCGACATCGAGTTCGCCGTCCGGCCACTCCCGGGTTCCACTGTTGACTGTTCTCGAACCCGAGGCAGCGGAAGGCTACATCACGGTCGATGGACAAGTCGAACTCCGGCTGCCTCCGACCAAGATCCGCATCGTTTTGGCCGTCACCGCGGAAGCGACAGGCCCGGCCGAATGTAAGCGCCTGGTTCAGCAAAAAGTGTCTTTGCTCGCCGCCGCCTGGGAAGAAATGGGAGTACCGATCGACGATATCGTCGAGGACTTCGTCGCGGTGCTTCCGCGATACGACTTCGTGGTCGAGAAGGTTCGCGATCGAGACATGGCGGTCGAGAAGCGCGTCGGCTTCACCATGCAATCGAACTTGCATGTGGCGGCCGACGGCGACGTGCAAGCGATGGAAATTCTCGACGTCGCGTTCGCGCACGATATAGCCGACATCATTGCGTTCGACTACTGGAACGACGAACTCGATCGCGCAAAGGTCGAGGCCCGTGAGCAAGCGGTGAACGCGGCGCGCGAGAAGGCCGATGTTCTGTTCGGTGCACTCTTCGACCCGCGACCACCGCTCATCAACGTGCAGGAGTCGACGAACGTGATCTATCCACAGTCGTTGTACGAGTCGTTCACGAACGTGAACGCCGCCCACTACCAACCGAGTTACTCGCGCGGATCGATGCCCGAGGTGCGAACGTATCGACCAAAGAATACGTACTACCGGGGCCTCTATCCGGATGCTGACGTGCAGCCACGTTCGCTGCCGATGCGGGCTGAACTCTCGGTGGTGTCGACGGTGCGCCTCTACTACCAGTCGCCCTCGACCAGACCGAAGGCACTACCCAAGCCCGGATCAAGAAAGTGACCACGCGAGACCGGATCGAGATCCCGCGTGGTCGAACGCATCGCCAATGGTCTACGGGTGGGCTCCGTTTGCATTGACCTGGAGGTAGATCTCGCTTCCGACAGAGACCGGCTCGCCACCCCACGTTCCATAGAACTCAACGCCGCCGCCGACGACCAACAAGCGGTCGTCGGGCGTGTGCAAGACACCATCTTCCCCGGGTACCTTGTTCAGCGTGTGTCCCATGCGTTCGCGACGTAGCAATCCGGTGAGCAGTAACTCGTCTCCGTAGCCCGAGTCTTCTTGATTGTCCGGGACCAAGGAATCGGACTGCAGCCACGTTCCCGTGATTCCGGTGGGGTTCAACGGCGTCCGGTTTCGCGACTGGCTCCACGGTGGGGGAATGTCCTCCGGTGGCAAGTCTAGGTTGACCAGGAACTCTTCGATGACTCCGTCACCGTCCAAGTCTCCTCGATCGAGCGGATCCCAGAACGGATCGTAGTACTCGAAGCCACGGACGACTTCGGCTTGGCACGGCAGCCCCGCCCCGATCAACGATTGATAGCAACCGGTCGGCGTCGGCACGACACCGATTCCTCCCCCGGTCACCGCCCAGTTGGTCACGTGCTGGACTCCGTCGTAGGTTCGCACCGTGACGGCCATTTCGGTGTCGGAGTACGTTCGGCCGATCACGGTGCAGTTCATGGGATCGGCCACCACGCTTTCGAGCGAGTTGACCGCCATCGGTGCGTTCTCCTCGAAGAACTGAATACCGGCGGCGGGGCCGAACCCCGAGAACGTACAGACGATGACTTCGGACTGTACGTTCGAGAACGCGCAGTTCGCCCCGGAGTTGTCGCCGCCGATGAATAGCGCCACGTTGGCGACCCCGAGCACGCCGTCGAGCGTGTGATTGCGGAACTCGCCGACGTTCTCCGCAGCGCCGCCGTTCATCCGCTGAAGCATGTTCAGTCCAGGCGCCGTCGAGTTGAATCCCGTCGTTTGATCGTAGAACTCGAGCGACGATTGGTTGGCTTGACCCTGGAATCCGGGGAACTTCAGGTCGGGCGCAAAGACACCGGACAGGGTTTGGTAGCCGGAACTGAACAGCACGACGTCGTCCGAGGTCCCGAGGACTTCGTCGAATCCGGCGACTGTCACCGCCACGTGATCGCCGCGACCGCGCGGCGTTTGAAACTCGCTGATGTCGCCGGTGATATCCTGGGCCGGCTCGAACGTGCGCGAGGAAGCGTTGTAGACCTCGAACGACTTCACCGTGGGGAACACTGTGATGGTGAACTGGAAGAACGGGCTGCCGGGCGGGAAGTTCGGGTCGATGATCGTCTCGGCCACAGATCGTTGTCCGCCCGCGATCAATACTTTCCCGTTCGGAAGGGTGTTCGCCGTGTGCCGAAAGCGCGGCGTGATCATCTCGTTCCCGGGCTCGATGCCGTTCGGATTGAACTCACGAAGCTGCGGGTCGAAAATCTCCGCAGTTGCGATCGCTTCGGACGTCAAGATGTCGAACGCTCCTCCGGCGACGAGCACCGTTCCGTCATCGAGCAGCGTAGACGTGTGATAGATCCGTCCTCCGTTGATCATGGTGATTGGATCGCCGATGAAGTTGGTGTCGATGAAGTCTCCGGAGATGCTCTCCGGAGGAGGGTTGTCGAAGAGGCTTTGATTGAAGACCTCGACGGTGTCGAGCGACGTGAAGCTGTTCTCATCGGTGCCACCGATGACGACGACTTGTCCGTTGTCGAGTGACGTCGCGGTATGGAAATAGCGATTCGTTTCGAGGGGCGGTCCAATGTAAGAGAAGTTGTCGGTCGGCAACGGCGCTGCTGCGTTGCTCACCCCTGGAATCTGCGTGTTGTTGCCGCTACGTCCGCCGGAGTTGCATCCGGCCAAACTCAAGGTTGCCGCGGCGAGTACCAAGGCCACGTTCCGTATCTTCATGGTGACGATGTCTTCCTTTGTCTTCGCGGTGCCGTCGGGCGCCGCGCCATGTGAGGGAATCTCGAGGTGTTGTTCCCCTTTGCTGCCACGGCGACGTTGCCGCGGTGGCGCGCGCGGAGTCACGCGCTCTCAACGAATTCGAGAGAGCGTTGCGTAGTCGGAGGGAAGTGGTGTCGACACGCCGTCAGCGGCCGAACCGTTCGAACATCTCGACGGTTCGCTTGGCGTTGTCGATGAGGCTCTGTTGGGCTCCGCATTCAGCGCCGCGCCGGATGAACGTCTTGTAGTGATCGATCGCTTTCGACATCAGCGCCCGATTTCCGTAAGAGTTCGGATCAGACGAGATCGTCAATGCCGCGTGCCGGTGGTAGGCGTAGACGCCCTTGAACGATCCCGCCTTCGGGTCGAGGTCGATCACCTTCTTGTAGGCGGCGATTGCAAGCGACGGTTCGTCTTCCTGTTCGTACAACGTGGCGAGGTCGAAGTGCACTCGCCAGTCCTTCGGCGCGCTCTTCGCGGTTGCCGTCAGCCGGACGATTGCGTCGGCGCGGGACCCTGCCTTCACATCGAGCGCCGCGTGCACGCGCTGTAGCTTGACGAAGAGTTCCGGTTGCTTCTTGGCATCGATCAGCGCGTCGGCTTTGTTGAGGCTCTTCTTTGCCGCCTTGAACTGGTTGCCTGCTACTTGTGCCTGAGCGCGACGCAGCGCGACTTGGGGACGATCCGGGATCAGTCGATCCGCTTTCTTGAGGAGGCTCAACGACTGCTTTACCGAACCGTGTTCCAGCGCGATCACCGCGAGGGTGTAGGTCGCATTGAATCGTTCCTTGGTCGAAGCCTTCCGGTTCTTCATCAACGAGTTCAGTGCTTTGACCGCTTTTGTGGTTTGGCCCGCGTTGTAGAGATCCCAGCCTTTCGCGAACGCGGCGTCAGTGGGAACGACTCGTTCGTCGGTCGACGCGATGCATGGAACTGTTACCAGAACGAACGCCAGCACACTCGGCGCGACTTGTCTCAATGCCGTCAATGGACTGTCCCGTCATGTTTGCTTTGGAAGAGGGAGGTGGCCCGTCGGTCGTGCACGCCGGTACCGACGAGCCCGCCTCCGGAACTGTAGGAGACGATCTCGGCCCTGTCGGCAATGTGTGGGGTTCAGTCGACAGTCCGAGGCGACGTCGCTACAGCTCGAGTTCAGTCAGTTCGACCGTGGCGACCGTGAGCTCCGTGACGACGCGGTAGCCTTCGTGAGCAGCGTTCTGTGCAACAGGGCACATGTGCTGACACGAACGCTGACCCGACTTTCCGTCAGCGGCTGACGCGGGCGTCAGAGCAGCGAAAGCAACCGTCAGCAGTACAGCGACGAGCGTGCGCATAGGTCCTCCGTCCCTTCCAAAGAATTTTTGAGGGATGTCAGTCACTAAAGAACTCTCATCCACGGCGCCCTCAAACTTTTTGGAAATATCGTCGGGCTCACGTGAAGGGAGAGTCGCTCGAGCTCACGACTTCAGTTCGACCGTTGTCATGCGCCGGGTGAGTGCTACGATCTCGGTCCCTCCAAGATCATGTTGCGTACTCGCGTCGAATGTCGACGCGCACCCGCTCAGAGAACCGGCTTACGCTGGGTTCGACCGAGTGGATACTGCAGCAGCAGAGACGCCGAGCGTTCGGAGCACTCCCTCGCACACCCCGCAACGGCTTGCGAAGATCGATTCGCACGACCCAACTTGACCGGTCGTTCCCGCGGGACCACCGGTAACGCCGGTGGGAAACACAGTGTGGAGGATCGCGAGATACGCCGGCCAAGGGGCGGCGCCTCGTGTTGGATCCGAACGCTAGAATGAGCAGCCAGACCTTGCTCCGTGAACGGGAACTGAGCAATTTGTTGAAGCGGATGGCTTCGGGCGATCGCGCGGCATACGGTCTATTGTTCGAGCGAGAACGTTCGGCGCTGGAAACGTTCTTCATTCGACTGTGCCGCTGCCCATCGCGCTCGGACGATCTGGTGCAGAATACGTTCGTGACCCTGTGGCGCTACCGGGATAACTTCACCGCTCGCGGTAAAGCGACTTCCTACTTGTATCGCGTCGCCTTGAATCAGTGGCGACAGTGGTGTCGGCAGGAGAACCGGCGCCACGACGTGCACCGAGATTTTGAGTGCACAGTTCCGCCACGTGTCGTTCCGGCGCCCGATCGCGAAGCGGAACGCGACGACTTGAAAGAGTGGGTGTGGCATTCGATTACCCAACTGAAGCCGCCGCAGCGCGAAGTCTTCGTGTTGCACCGGTTCGAAGGGTTGTCGTGTCCGGAGATCGCCGAAGTCTTGGATGAGAATCTCAAGACCGTGGAGTCCCGACTCCGCTTGGCGCTGTCGAAATTGACTCGATCGCTATCCGCGCGTCGCGCAGGCTCTGGCAGGGAGGGCGCATGAGCAGTCCGAACAGAGACGACTCGAAACGTGAAGCCCCGGACCGAGTGACGCCGGACCGAGTGACGCCGGACCGAGAAGCACCCGGCGCAGGCTACCCACCCGAACAGTGCGAGCCGTACGAGTGCAAGCTGCCTGACTACGCGACGGGGCGGCTACCGCGGGCCACGTCGCGGGCGGTCGACCAGCACTTGAATAGTTGCGCGTCGTGTCGGCGATTCCTTGAATCGATTCATAGTCTCTATCAGATCGAGCTACTCCCCGAGCCGGTTGTCGAAGTTGCCGCGTCACGGACAGGGCGCGGCGACTGGTGGGTGCGCCACCGAGGCATCGCCGCCGCGATCCTCTTAGCGGTCGTGCTGTGGCTTGTCTTGTTTATCGCAGAGGGACGGCCACTCACTGACCACGCGATTCGCTCGGGCGCGTCTAGCCACGACCTCACTCTGGCGGATCTTCCGGGCATCGCGCTCGAACTCCCGCCGTTTCCCGCCTCTCCCCGTTCGGGCGAGGTGATCACCGATCCCGTAGTGGCGGCGCGTTTCGTCGCCTATACCGGGAAGCCGCTACTCGAGGAGATCGTCTGGGACAGTTGTCCCCGTTGTCAAATGATGGATCGGAAGTTTGAGCTCCCGGAAGTTCGCGCCCAGTTTTTCGACGTGATTCATTTGAGGTCGCCACTGACTCCTCAACCACCGGGGTGGTTGACCGCGACGGTTCCACGCGAGCAGGTTCCGTATCAACTACCGGCCATGCGAATCACGCGCGATGACTGCGCGTCGGGGACCATCGCCGGAGTCGCGGCGGTTTCCCGCATGACTCAGCTGTTAGCCGACTTCGACCAGAGCTGCAGCGATGGTGCGCTGCGAGCTCTCGATGATGCGATGTACCACGACCTCGCGCGTAGGATGGTGTCGATCCCAGCGTTGGTCGACCAAGCGCGGTACGCCGAGGCGGTGGTCGACCTCGAGCGGGTCGAGCAGGTCGGAGTTCGGCACCGCACGGCGTTCGTCGACTTGGCGTACGAGCTGCGTCTTGCCATCACTGACGGTCTGACGCAGCAGTTGCAGGCTCTCGAACGCCACGCGGAAAACCGGTCCTCGACATCATCCTCGATCCGAGCTGTAGCCGGGCAGCTTGCGGAACAGACCCGCGGCCTCGCCATCGCCAACGACTTCACTCGAATGTCGTTGTCGGAGTAGAGGCCGATGGTGGCAGCGACGCGACTTCGTCGACGAAGACGCAACTAGGACTCGAATCGAGCCGCGCCATGAGTTTCTCCATCGCCGCGCGGTCGTATTTCTTGGTCGGCTTCGACAGCGGGACGAAGAGGATTGTACCGTCCATTCGAATAGCCCAGCCGGTTCCGAAGCGCAGAGGCCGTGACCTGGAGGAGTTTGCCGCGAGTGAGCTTGGCATTGATGGTGATGATCTGCTTAGCCTGTGCGGGCGTCAGTAGCGAGGTGTCAACCTTGCCCTTGCTTCGGTTCGTGCGCAGGAGATTTGGCGCCGTATCGGGTTTGGCGTCGACGGCGATCTCGAGACTGGCGACCACGGCCGCCAACGCCTTTGCGTCGTACTCGGACGCCGCGGGTCTGGCGACAGTCGGTTTCCCGGTCGGCTTCTCGTCGTCTGCCTGGACCTTCGATTCGGGGACCAGGGAACCCATCACGATGAGTGCCCACAGCATGGTTCGTAGGTGCTGGGTGAAAGCGCGTGCCTGTCTTCATTCCGAAGGTTTAACGGCTGGGTTGCGCGACGTCTACCGGCGATTGTCAGATAGTGTCGTGATGCCGGCCTTCACCACGAATGAAGACGGGCCACGGGGTGGCAATGCCCCGTGGCCCACATGAGTGAGGCTTCTGGGTCTACTCGAACTGAAGCACGATGCCTTCGGAAGAGCATGTGTTAGTTCATGCTGGAATGTGTCGGACTGCTCCGGGATAGTCTCAAGTTTCTAGCTTAGCTGGCGTTTGTCCGCGTCGATCGGGCGGCTTTCGCGTCTGGAGTCACCCAGATAGGAATCGGCCATGAAGCAATCTCTTGGGTACGTTGCACTCGTCGTAAAAGAGTACGACGAAGCGATCGAGTTCTACGTGCGGACGTTGGGCTTCACGTTGATCGAGGACACGTACATTCCGGAGCAAGACAAGCGGTGGGTTCTCGTTGCACCGCCCGGATCGGAAGAATCGAAGCTACTGCTCGCTCGCGCGGTTGACGACACGCAGCGGTCGCGCATCGGGAATCAAACGGGTGGCCGTGTTTTCCTCTTCTTGCACACCGACGATTTTTGGCGCGATTATCGAACCTACCAGGAGCGCGG
Organism: Planctomycetota bacterium; assembly: GCA_021776775.1. Classification (GTDB taxonomy): domain Bacteria; phylum Planctomycetota; class UBA8108; order UBA1146; family JAJFFE01; genus JAJFFE01. The sequence continues at coordinate 30,310 of JAJFFE010000336.1, forward strand.
TGTCGTTTTCGTCCGCGAGCCCAAAGAGGAGAGCTACGGCACCGTCGCCGTGTTCGAAGACCTCTACGGCAACCTGTGGGATCTTCTGCAGCTGCGGTAGATGCCCGCCGGGATCGTGGCCCCTGTGATGGAACCACTTTTTTTTGAGCGACACTGCTACTTCAGTGTGATATCGATGAGTTCGCCGGGCCGTAGCGTGATCGACTCCGGGATGGCGCAGCGCACTGGGATTCCCCATTCGGGTCGCGTGGGATCGGTCCGGTGCCGAATGGGAACCAGTTCCACCTGAGGTCCGACCTCGTTCACAATGGTTTCGAACTTCGTCTGCTTGTTGCGCGATGTCGCCGCGGCCCGCATGCCGACACTGGGGGTGACCCCTTGGGACTCGCGAACATAGACGGTGACGTGTCGGGCTGTATGGGTGGCGATGGTGACGATGGGCTCACCAGGAACGACCGCCTGCCCCGGACGCCGGTGGATGGCCATGATGGTTCCCGACACCGGCGCCCCGATCGCAAGTTGGGTGACTTCGATCTCGATCTCCCGCATCCGCGCCTCTTGTGCCGTCACCGCCGTCCGGAGAGGTTGTAGTAGCTTGGCGACTTCGACCGGGATCAGATTTGACCTCTGGTCGAGGCGTGCGACAGCGACGGCACGCTGAGCGGTCGCTTCGGCCAAGGCCGTTTCTGCTGCGCAGATTCTTGCTTGGGTCCGCTCACGCTCTAGCCGAGCCCGATCGTACTGAATGCGAGACGCCGCCGACGCGCCGACGAGCAACTCGGTTGACTGTACCTCGAGATCGAGCCGTTGCAGTTCTATGCGATCGACTGCAATCTGCGCGGCGCGATCCATCACCTGCAGCCGCAGCGTCTCGGCCTGCCATGAGAGCCGCACCGCCTCGCGCTCATCTTCTTGGAGGAGCGAAACCTTATCAAAAGCGAGTCGCTCGCGGGTCGCGCCTATTTCGTCTTTGAGTGCCTCTCGGTCGACGGCCAGCGTGGTCAACCGCGCCTGCGCGTGCGAGGCGTCGATCGTGGCGACCACCATGCCGGCGTCGACGAAATCGAACGTCTGCCAGTCACCCTTGGGGGGAGTTGTCAACACGCCCGCGCCCGTCGAGATCACGTCGACGCGAACGGCGTCGACGGATCCGACGGTATTCGGGGAGCGACCATGGCGTTTCCAAAGCGCCAACGACCCGGCGACGCAGACCAGAAACAGAACGAGGGGAAGCCCGCGAGATCGAAACAGCTGAAATCGACGGGCGATCGGAATTCGGATCTTGGCAGCGATGGTCACACCTCTGATTCGTCGCCGTGCATGAAGAGCGCTACTTGTTTCACTCCGGTAGTGCTCTCGAGCTCGGACTGTAGCTCGGTACTCCGGTTCGGATCGCGAAGTAGAAGTCGATACGAAAAGTCCATCACGTTGTCACCGGCTTCGTTGGCGGCCGAGAGTTTGGTCCGCAACGCGTGACGACGAAACAGCGACGTGATCAGTTCGTGCGGAGAGCTACCCTCACACACGATGTTCACCACCACGTCGTACTTCCGTACCGCTCCGAATTTCGTGACGCCGACGTAGGCCATGACCAGCGCGATGATCAGCAGGCCGATCAGTGCCATTGAGGGTCGTCCGGTACCAACCGCCATACCTTCGACGATGGCCCAGAGAATGAACGTCGTGTCGCGAGTGTCTTTGAGCACGTTGCGGAATCGCACGACGGCGAACACGGCGAGCAGGCCGAAGGTCACGGCCAGGCTTCCCACCATCAACATCATGAGGAACGACACGATGACCGGGAGGATGACCAGCGACGACGTGAACGTTTGAGAGTAAGAGAGCGAACGGTGCGTCAACATGTAGGTCCAGCCGATGACTTGGCCGAGAACCAAGCTCAGCAACATGAGGAACACTGTTTGTTCCGCTCCGCCCGGCGAACCTCCCGTGTCGCTGTTGAGGACGATATCGATCCACTCGTTCATCACGCTTCCCGCCATTTGGTGCGGGGGTTGGGAAGTGACTGAATACGCAACTCTTCGACGCACTTGCAGTACTTCGCCACCGACGTTCGTTCGAGCTGGAACGACTGGACGAGATCGCGCATCCAGGTTGGAAAGCGATCCGTGAACTTCAACTCCAACACCACTCCATCGACCGACGGTTGCTGGCAGCGGTCGGGGAGTTTCAGCGCACTCGACGGAAGGTACTCTCCGCCTTCAAGGCTTCGATCGAACGTCACCCGGACCTTGTTGCTGTCGCGAGATCCGTACGCTTCGCGTTGGTACTGCACGTAGGTGCAACCCCGCGCGCTGATCTGATCGCGCAGGCGACAGAAATCGAGCATGGCGTCGTACGCCTGCGTGGAAGAGCCACTCGCGGCGTGGAAGAAGCTCGGTGAAGGTGCAGCTCCGAGGAGGATCTTGCTCGCTCCAGCCCGAGTCACGGCCGCCCGTTTCTTCTTGATAACACCGTCGTCGCGTCGCTTGATCTCTAGGAACGCTGGGCTCTCTGGATCGTCGTCGTAGATGCGAACCCGGAGCTTGAAACGGTTCTTGCTCCCTTGGCACGTCTGCCCGTACAGATCGAGATTTGGGCTGTCGAGGTAGAGACTGCACACGAGGTATCCGGTCGGATCGTTCGACTCGGCCGTGTACGGATCGGGGGTGACGTGCGGGCGGAAGAACTCGCGGGCGCGCGCCGCGACCGCTTCCGTCACCACGTACTTGAATTCGTAGCGGCTCGATTGCAGTTGCGCTCGGTACACCATTCAAACGACTCCTCACACTGTGACTCGGTCTTCACTCAGAACGCCCGGCGCCGGATGCGCTTCGGCGTGCCACGAGCCGTGGACTCCAAGAGTGCAAGAACAGTAGTGGAGTCGCGTGAAACGTCCGTGAAGATGGAGTGACTGACGGCTCACCGCTTCCTCATGAACAGCAAGCAGGCGGGGGTGGGACGTGCCGGTGGGAGGTGCTGGGGGACACGAGCGCTGTCACTGCGGGCGAACCGTCACCACGTGTTCGACGTCTCGTTTTCCCAATCGTCGCGGAACCCAGAGCCCGTGCCAGCGAACTCTTCGAGATCTGACCACACTTCGCTAAGCAAGATAGGCGGCACGTTGCCGAGTTCTGTCGGCGCGATGTCCGGGTCAGGATCTGCGTCGACGAGACCGAACTTCATCTCGATCAACGCCACCGGCTTGTCTTCGAACGGGATCAGGTGACCGGTGTGTTCGACCACCGCTTGCAAGCCGAGCCGCCGGAAGGTCTTGCGCGCGGTGTAACAGCGTGACCCTTCGAGCGCCGGCCCCAGCGTGTAGCTGCGGCTCTTGAACGCTTTCGACAGCGCGGCGGCTGTCGTCATGTGTCCCTTGAACTCGTCGAGTCGGGTCTCGGCCGAACGCTCAGAGGGCAGTGCGAACGGTGCGCCTTCGACTTGCCGAAAGAACGGGATCACTTCGTAGTCGGCGAAGTGTCGAATCCACGCGTCACGTGTCGATGCGTCGACGTGCGTCGCGTGGAGAAGTCGGATTTCGTCGGTGGGGCGGAGTTCGATCGCGTCGTCGTCGACTCCTGTTAGCGTTCCGTCGTCGAGCGGTCGAAAGGAGACGCGGAGTTTGTCTCCATCGAACGCAGCCCAAAGTAGCCGCGACGCGAGCAGGCCGAGGATCGGGTGCCCGATGTAACACTCCGTCCACACATCCGGCGTCCAGGTTCGCTCCGTGCACATGTGGTCGACAAGACGTTCCTCCTGGAGTCGAATCGTGTCCTTGAGCCCCTTGCGTGCCTTCTTCAACGTGTCCTTCGCTTCACGAACCGAGTCCGGGCACTCCGTGGTTTGCGCCCCGGGTAACGTCTTCGGCGACTTGCCGTCCTCGGTGCGAAGTGTGAACAGTAGCTTCGTTGGATCGAGCACGAGCGCGAAGCGGCGCGTGACAGACCCCTCAGGGTCGCAGTATTCGAGAGTCGCCTCGCCGCTCTGATCGAGACCGAACGTGGGCACCGTGCGATCCGAGAGCTCGTCCCGCGTCCAGCCGCGTCGGTCAGCCATCACTTCGAGCAGCTGCTCAGCTTCTTTCTGGATGGCCGGAGTGCGAAAACGCTGTGCGATGGAAACCAGTAGCTGAATAGCGCTCGCGTCGTCGAGGCTCGCGGCGACGCCCAAGAGTGCCTTACATTGTCCCATGCGCTGACCGTAGTGCCGGCGCACGAATCTCTCGATGGTGGGGACCACGCTAGCATCGACGCCGGCGGAAACCAGCGAGAGCAAGCCGCGGTTGGCGGTGGTGCCGCGCTTCGCGGCATCTTTCTTGCGTTTGTCTTCCGCTCGCCACTCTGCGGGTGTGCCGGAGAACTCTTCGAGCGCCTCGACGGCTTCTTCCTCGGCGAGCTTTAGCCAACGTTCGAATATCGCCATCGAAAACTCGCGTCGTTCCACCTCTCGAAGGAGCGCGAACTCACGACGCAACTCAGGGTCGGCCCCCGCTGCTTTGGAACGGACCGCCTTGACGATCCATCTATCGCGGAGCTGCGGCTCGACGGCATTTCCATCCGCGAAGTGAAGTGCCGGCAATGTTTCACGGTCGATCCACTCGACCGTCTCGGGCATCCCGCGCTTGAGCACGCTCTTCGCATCGGCGAGGAGATCGGTGGGTGATACGGACTGAACGACCGCGTCGCCCCAGTGATCGAGCGCGACTTCCAGCGCCCGCCGCGTCGACGCGCTCTTTTCGTTCTCGAGTGCGGCGTGCATGGCGGGAATGGCATCACGTTCCCCACGCGCCATGATCCACTCGACGGCGTTTTCGCGAACGGACTTCTTACCGTGCGCCAACGCGTCGATGCGGCGCTGGGGTGCGTCCGGGTCGCGGTCGACACACTGTTGCGCGAGTAGTCGTTCCTGCTTGGTTCCGCTGAGCGCGAGGTGCCACAGCTTTTCGTGGATCGCCGGCAGAGGAAACGGCAGCAGTGCAATCACTCGCAGTAGCAGAAACCACGCTCGCTCGTCGTATCCGCGATCATGTCCCTTCGCCATCGGGTCGAACAGGTCTACCAGGACCTCGGGGTGCTCGGCGTAGAACGGCCAAATGTGGATGTCGTCGACGTCGAGCCCGCTAGCGCTCTTGATCCAGTGAGCTCCGAGATCTGTTGCGCTCAGTCCAACCCACCGCATGACTTCGGCCTCGACCCGAAGGTCGTTCACTTCCGGGAACGACTCGGAGCCGTGACACCAGTACGAATCACCCAACTTGATTCCACGCTTGAGATACCTCAGGCGATAGAACGGCACAATGTCGAGCGCCGTACCGTGCATCTGGATCGACATGTTGTGTTTCTGCTCGAGTGTTTCGACGGGTAGCTTCCACGGCTCGGGGTCGTACAGGGCGGCGAAAATTTGGTCGGCGAGAGGGGTAGGGATCGGCTCTGCGATGAGTGGTCTTTGCTTCGCCATCGCGGACCAACGCTCATGGTTCTTCACGGCGCTTTCGTAGCCGACCTTGCACATCGCGTCGAACGCGGCTCGGTGTGCTGCAGTTGGCTTCGGCGGTGAGACGTCGGATCGCGGCAGCGGCGGAAGGTCGAGAGGTGCGGTATCGATCGGTGTCGCTTTCGCGGCGGTCTCGGCGAGAAGTGCGTCGATGGCCGCGTGCAGCTTCTTCGACTTCACCCGCTCGCGGACCGACGAGAGCGTGCTGGCGCTGATCGTTTCCTTGAACTTGGCGTAGTACTCGAGCGCGTGTTGGCACTGCGCAGCGTTGCCGGTCTCTAGTAGCTTTTTGTAGTGCACGTCGGAGCGAGGCACCGAGTCGAGAATCGTCCCGGCGACGAACCGCACTTGTTTCGCCGAGTCGGCGATGGCGAATACCAAGAGCTCACCCCAATGATCGAGGTCCGCGCCGTGTTCGTTGAGCATGTGCATGAAAGGTGCCCGGTTCCTCGCCGGAAGTTCGCGAAGCAAGGAAGCGACGTGGTCTGCGTGCCGGTTCAAGAACGCGTCGTAGTCGTGCGGGATCGGAAAATAGCCGGGTTCGATGCTCTCGGCGATCATCAGTTCGGGAGTCAGGCCTACCAGTTGAAGCGTCGCACTCAGCTGGTTGGCCGTGAGCGGATAGGGACCTTGGCGACGGGTCACGAATCTTACGAGGCAGTGAACCCACGGCGGGAGCGGGCGAGAGGCTTCGCTCCATCGGTGGAAGTAGAGCGCGGCGAAGTAAGCGCCCCAGCGGGCGAGCGTCGCCGGTGCCCAATGCTCGCAGCAGTCGAACATTCGACAGTGTTTGCGCCCGTGCTCCCGCGGATCTCGGACTCCTGTTTCACTCATCGGATGAAACTTGAGCTCAGCCTCGGCCATGACGTCATCCAGCACTTCGACGCCGACGCCGTCGAAGATGAAGTCGACCACACGGTCCGTCAAACCGGGTTTGGCGTCGTCGAGTTGCGACAAGTCTTCGCGCAACTCTTCGCGCGTTTCCGGCGGCAGTCCGGTCTCGGGAATGTTCAGCGCTGGCGTGACCCAGTCGAAGGGCATGCTCTCTCCACGATCCGTCGTCATGATGGGGATACCGGTAAATCCCGTCGAGACTACTGCCGATCGAGGCGCGCTTTCAACTCGGATCGACAACTTTCGTCCGAAGAGGTGACGCGAGCGATAAGCACGAACTCCAACGGCAACGCGGAGGCGCCGCCGGATCGACTTCGCGCCTTTTTAGCCCTCAGCGCGCCTTCGGTGGCTGCAACTTCAGGGTCGCCTTGGCGAACGCCTGACCGATCTGCGCCATGATCTTCGCGCACCCGTAGTAGTGATAGCCGGCGTTGGACGCGGCGCGGGCGCGAAGTTCGACCTCTTGCGGCGACAGCAGACTCGCTTCGAACTGTTTCAACTGCTGAGTCAATTCGTCGTTGGTGATCTCGCCCGACTTCACCTTCTTCTGCAGCGCGCGCCGATGCTGCGCAACTTGCTCGAACTTCTTCTGCACCCGATCGAGCGGCATATCCCAGAATGGTGCCGTCTGCACGGCGATTACATTGCCTTTGAACTCGGGAAGGGACGCCGGCGCCGCCATGGCTGTTCGGAACGTTTCGTGGATCTTGCGATACCGCTGTTCGATGTTATCGCCCGGTCCGTCGACACCAAGCACTCCGATGACAAACGGCATGTGAGGCGCCTTCAACTCTTTGCGCACGTCGCGAATGAACTGAGCCATCCATTCCGTGTACTTGTCGTAGCCACCGGGTTGACCCCGTTGCGGGTACACGCTGGAAGCGACCACGTCGTTCCAACCTTGAAACCAAACGAACCCGGCCAGCTCGTATCCCAGTGAAGCGTCGTAGTCGGGATAGACTCGTTTGATGTCACTCAACACGTGGTCGATGTGTTTCACCATACGTCGGTAGTACTCACCGCTTTGCTGGTTTCGTTTGCGAACCTCCGCCGAAACGTCCTTCCCTTGTCGTTCGAGCGACGCCTTCTCAGCGTGGGATAGCGCATGGACGCCAGCCGACGGTGGGCGGAAGTCGGTATGCAGAGACTTGCCTCCCCACGCCGTCTTGATGATCAGCACCGGCTGACGAAGAGCGGACTGGACGGTGATGCCGAAGGTGAACTCGGGGCCAATCTTGTCGCTCGGTTTCGCGGGGTGGGTACGGGCGCCGTAGCCGACGGTCAGGGGGCCGACGCCTTCTCCGTCTTCGGGCCCCTTTCCCTGAGTCAGGTACGAGATCCAGGTGTTTGGGACCGTTCGAGGTTTGCCGTCGGCACCGCGCATCTGCTCGAGCAGCGGTCGAGTGGCGGGATCGTCACCGAGGTAGTCGAACGTCGAGACCTTGGCGTGCCCTTGCATGTTGGACTGGCCGACCAGCACGAAAACCTTCAGTGGGGCGTCGGCAGCCGTGAGTTGCGGCGTCGCAACCAGCGCCGTCGCCACGACGAAGAGAACGAGTCTTGCGAGCGAGTAGCCGTGGTGCATGGACGATCCTTCGGGTGGTGTCGGAGTGTTTCGGGGGGGGGGCATTGTAGACCGTCTCGGGCAGTCATGGATGTCGAGCTTAGCTTAGCTAGTGGTATTGGGACACCATCGCGAGTTCAGGTAGGGTAGCGAGGGAACCGGCGACGGTTCAAACCAACCAGGGCAGGTCACTGGCCGCACCCAGCGGTCTCGGTCGAATAGGAGCGAAGCGTTGTCAGGTTCCCAAGGTCACGGGTGCGACGGTTGCCGGACGTGCGGACTCTGCGTCTGCGGCAAGATGCGATCAACATTCGTAGTGAGCGTGATGCTGGTCACGCTCCTTGGCTGTGCGTCGTCTCCCACATTGCCGCCCACCAAGTACCCAGGCGGGGCGCCGCCCTCCGCCAGTCCGAAGCTGTTCGCGCCGGGGCTTATCAGTACCGGGTTGAGCGAGCGCGACTCGACTCTTTCGCCCGACGGAGACTGTTTCGCCTATACGCTGCAGGGGGCGGCCGGGACCGCGATCGTAGTGATGGAATGCCCAGACGGCGTTTGGGACGCCCCGGAGATGGCGCCGTTCTCCGGTCGCTTTGCCGATTCCGAGCCGTGCTTCGATCCGCGGGGCGATCGTTTGTGGTTTGCGTCGCGCCGCCCGCTCCCGGGCGAGGATAACGCTGGCGACGCGAACCTCTGGTTCGTTTCGTATATCAAGACTGCCGCCGGTCGGGCTTGGGGCTCGCCGCAACCGGCCACGGAACTCAACACCGACAAAGACGAGTTCTACCCTTCCGTTTCGCTCGAGGGCGAGGTCGTCTTCACCGCCGAACGGGAGGGCGGACAAGGCGGCGAGGATCTGTGGCTCGCCACGCGAAACGATGACCGCTGGAACATCATCAACGCAGGGCCGGGCGTGAACACTCCCGGAGCGGAGTTCAACTGCTGCATTCGTCCCGACGGCGGCGCGCTCATCTTCTCGTCGGTGCGTCCCGGGGATCAAGGGCGCGGCGACTTGTACATCAGTCGTCGCCAACCGGACGGAAGCTTCGGGACCGCGCGTCCATTGAAGAAGCTTAACTCCACGTCGCTCGACTACTGTCCCAGCTATAGCCCTTGCGGCACCGTGCTTTGGTTCACGAGTCGCAGGCGAGCGTCCTTCGATCGTGAGCAGCGTTGGCCTTCGCTAGCGGCGTTGCGGGCGGCCATGCTCTCCGCCGGTAACGGGCAGGGCGACGTGTACTGGGTGCGTGCGGACGCGATAGAGGAGTGAGGCACGATAGATCGAGGGGGGCACGACGGTTCTACCTCAACGCCAGGGACCGTTCCTGCCAACGCTGAAAACGGATTGGCCGTCGTAGCGGAAGAGCCCCATCCAGCCTCCGAGCCAGAGCCGACCTTCTCGATCTTCGAAGGTGCACTGGATCGCATTGGTGGGGAGACCTTGCTCTTTTTGGAAATTGGCAAAAGAGTTTCCGTCGTAGCGGTACACGCCGGAGTTCTCAATCGGAAACCAGACGTTCCCTGATCTGTCTTCGTATACGTCCCACGCCTCCGTGCCGTGGACTCCGTCTTGATCGGTGATGTGGGTGAATGAGGTACCGTCAAAACGACACACTCCGTTGTGATGCGTGGCGAACCAAAAATTACCCTTCTTGTCCTCCAGGATGCAGTTCACGGAGTTGTGACAGAGCCCGTCCTTTTCGGAGATGTGGGTCAGCGAGTCTCCATCGTAGACATGGGCTCCTCCATTGGTCGCAAACCACATCCTGCCCTTACTGTCTTCCATGATGCAGTGGACGATCTTGGGACTCGTAACGCCTCGGTTCGGGTCGGACTCAGATTCGGGAAGTTCGAACGGAGTGAACGACTCGCCATCGAAGCGACACGCTCCTTGCAAAGTCCCGATCCAGATGACGTCTTGACGGTCGATGACGATGCTCCAGACGTCATTGTTGACTAGCCCGTCTTTCTCGGTGAAGTTCGTAAACGACTCTCCGTCATACTTGGTGATCCCGCCTTCGGTTCCGAACCAGATGTGACCTTCCTTGTCCTCGACGATTCCTCGGACTGCGTAGCCGCCGAACCCTTCGTTGATGGAGAAGTACTCGAGATCACTTCCGTCGTAGCGAATGACCCCATCTCCATTGGTTCCGAACCAAAGGTTCCCGCTCTTGTCTTGATGGATCCTGCGAACGAAGTCGCTTATCTGCAAAGCCGGGTCGTGATCGACTTCATGGGGTGGAGGCGGCAAGAGAGTCTTCGCGTTTGACCCGGCGCTACTATCCTGAGGACGCGACGCCAGTGGGTCGCTTTGCGCTTCAGTTGCATCGGCAATAGTCTCGCGTTGCGAAGGGCGTGTTTCGGCTGTTGCGCTGCAGGCGGTCAGAAGAAGCAGCACGACGCCGAGAGAGTGGCTTCCCCGGTGAAAGCCGATCTGGTCGCTCTGTGCCATAGTCACCATCGTCCGGCCATTCTGTGTGTGGGGTGTGGGGGAGCTCGCTCTTGTTCAGCTCACCGGACGTGTTGTCGCCCGGCTCGGACGGTATCGTAAGGTCGTCCCTCCGGGTGCCCAGTAACTGCTCCGTAACCGCGGGGGTTGTCCCGTGCAATCACTGGCCGGTGCTGATGACGCGATACGTCGATAGCAAGACGCCACGTTCGTACTCCGTCGTCTCTTCTCGTTCCAACCAGTGGTGCGCATAACTCTGCGGTAGTAGGGGGACGCCTTCCCCGAGGAGGATCGGGAAGACTGCGACTTCAACCTGGTCGACGAGACCCGCGCTCAGCAGGCTAGAGAAAAGTTGACCACCCCCGAAGAGCCAGATCTGTTTTCCCGGTTCGTTCTTAAGCTGACGGACCGTGTCGAACGTGCGGTCGGGTCGGACGATCGAGACATCGGAATGGTCGGTGTCGCTTAGCCTGGAAGAGAAGACGTAGCGTTGCATGCCGGGTATCTGCGCTTCCGGCCCTTGCTTCCGAATCAGCGCCCGCAAGCCTGGATGGTTCCACTCTCCATTGCGGAGTTCGAAGAAGGGCTGCCCCTTCATCTCTTCCTTCGACGTCTGGAAAGACTCAATGAAGGCCGAATTGGCCAGAAAAACGCGCAGCTCCGCGTCGAGGACGACCAGCGGTTCGCGAATCGTGGCGACAATGCCGTCGGAAAAATCTCGCGCCTCGAGCCAAGATGCCTCCAGACGTTTGCGATCGGTGATGTCGACGAAGGCGATCACGGCACCCTCGATCACATTCTCTAGGGTTCGATAGGGGCGAATACGCATCATGTACCATTCGCCCACTTTGGTTTGCACTTCCTTTTCGAACGGCACCAACTCGTTCAGAACCCCTTGGATGTCTTCCACCAGGCGATCGTAGCCGAGCAGGTTGGAAGCGACGTGAGCGACCGGCCGGCCGACGTCGCCCTGGATCAGATGGATGACTTCGGTGATCGCGGGGGTGAAACGAGCAATCCGTAGTTCGTGATCGACGAACAGCGTCCCGACGCCAGTGCCAGCCAGCAAGTTGTTCATGTCGTTGTTGACTCGGGAGAGATCCGAGACCTTGATCTGTAGCTCCGTGTTGACCGTGGCGAGCTCTTCGTTGACCGACTGCAACTCTTCCTTCGACGTCTCCAGCTCTTCGTTCGTGGACTGCAGCTCCTCGTTGACCGATTGCATCTCTTCGTTGGTCGACTTCAGCTCCTCGTTGGTCGTCTCCATCTGCTCGATCGTGCTCTGCAGGTACTCGTCCTTCGTGCGAACCTCTCGTTCGAGCGTTGCGATCCGCTGCGTCGCCTCAGCAGGAGGAACGGCTGTGTTGTCGACCAGCGTCTCGAGCGATTCGTCGATCACAGGGGGGACTGGTGTCGGAATGTCTTCCAGAATGACCAGGAACAGGTTGGGCTCGACACCGCCCATACCCTCGGCCGGCCGGACGGTGAGGTTCACATACGCCTCGTCGCCGTTGGTCCGAACCCGCAACCCCAAGAATTCCACCGGCTTCTTGCCGGCAACCGATCGCTGTAACGCTGAAGTCAGCGCCGGGCGCAAGCCATCGCGTGCCATGGTGACGACGTTCATTCCGGCGTCCCCCTCCGCGGGTTCCAAGAACTTCCCCGTACGACCATGGATGTAGACGATTTCCCCACGACCGTTGATCAGCACTGCCGCGCGCCGGAAGTGAGCTAGTAGCGTGTGCTCTGCGACTTCGCGGCCGGTCACCGCCGGCTCATCCCGACGCCGCGCATCCGCGAGGATACGTCCCGCGCTCGGCTCGATAGGTCGCGGAATGAAACCGGACAGCGTCGGTTGCTCTGAGACTTGGCGCTCCTTCCGGAACAGCTTCTGTTTGCGGTCGACGACGTCGAAGAGCGGGGCGAACTCACCGAGGGTTTCGGAGGTACCCAGGAGCAGACGGCCACCCGGGTTCAGCGCGTAGTGAAAGAGTTGGAGCAGTTTCCGTTGCAGCTCGGCGTTGAGGTAGATCAGGAGATTGCGGCAACAGATCATGTCGAGCTTGGAGAGAGGGGGATCCTTGATGACGTCTTGTTCGCTGAAGATCACATGATCGCGGATTACTCTGTGCACGCGATAGACATCGCTCCCCGCAGCCCGAGTGAAGAACCGGGCCAACCGTTCTGCAGAAACGTCGGTGGCGATGCTGGCTGGGAACACCCCCGTGCGCGCTTGGTCGATGGCGTCGCTGTCGAGGTCGGTTGCGAAGATCTGGATCGGGTGCGTGGTCGTCAGCGTGGTGAGGTGTTCCTGAAGTAGTATTGCAATCGAGTACGCTTCTTCCCCTGTTGCACAGCCGCAAACCCACACCCGGACCGACGCGCCCGCCGGTTTCCCTGCAAAGAGCTTGGGGATTACTTCTGACTCGAGCGCCTCGAACGCCTCTTTGTCGCGGAAGAAGCTGGTCACACCGATCAGCAGCTCGCGGAACATAGCCTGCGCTTCACCCGGCGTCTCACCGATGAAGTCCACATACTCTTCGGGGCTATCGATCTGGTGCACGGACATGCGTCGCTCGACACGGCGACCGAGAGTGGCCTGCTTGTACTGAGAGAAGTCGTGCCCGGTCTTGTCGCGTACGATGATCGCTATCTGCGACAGAACGTCGTTGTTGGTCGATGGACGCCTGCCAGCTGAAGGTCGGCTCCCAAAGGCGTGTCTCGAGAAGGCGATCAGCTGGCGTGCCATCTCCCCGGGGGGCAACACATAGTCAACTAGACCTGTCCCGATGGCACTCCGGGGCATCCCGTCGAACTCGGTCGTGGTGGTGTCCTGTGCCATGACCGTGCCTCCCTCTCCTCTGACGGCACGAACTCCGAGCGTGCCGTCGCTGCCGGTACCGGACAGCACAACGCAGATCGCTCGTTCACGTTGTTCGTGGGCCAGCGAACGGAAGAAGAAGTCTATTGGCAAGCGCAGGCCATGCGGCATGGCCGGCTTCAACAACCGTAACTCGCCATTGAGTAGCGCCATGTCACGGCCGGGCGGGATGATGTACGTGCAGTTCGGCTCCACACGAATGCCGTCGGTAACCTCGTAGACCTGCATCCTGGTGTAACGCCGGACCAGTTCGGTGAGGATACTCTTGTGATTGGGGGCGAGGTGCTGCACCAGGACGAAGGCCATGTCCGGGTCCGAGTCGACCGGCATTCCCGCAAAGAATGATTCGAAGGCCGCAAGTCCCCCCGCCGATGCGCCGATGCCGACGATCGGAACGTTACTGCTTCGTTGTTCGTCCTGCGGGGATTGAGTGCCGTGATCTTCTTCGGACGCGGTGTTTTGGTCCGTGCGCGTCTCGGCGATCGGTTTGCGCTTTGAGACAGGCCGTTTGTTGCCCGCGGACTTCTTCCTACTCATGTTCCCGCCTCGCACCCTATCCCGTGGATGGGTCAGCCGCGCTCGCCGCTTCCAGCCCCTCCAGAGCACGAGATCCTTGGAGGTAGTCAGCCGGGAACTGTTGGGCACTCCAAGTCAAATGAGTCGGTCGCCGGATGCTCAGATTACCACGGCGGAATGATTTCTGTAGGGCCAACTTACCGTCGGTCGGGAACGGATCGCGACCCCTGCGCCGCGCCAAGGGACTGGCAGGTGGTTGGGGAGGACAATCGTTCCCTCCGGTGGGAGAGGCTGGCTCGATTGCGCACTCGCAGCACGGCCCAACGAACGATGGCGAAAACGCTCACCAGTTGCGCCGAACAACGAAGACAGTGTCGTCCAGCCCGATTTCATTTTGCCACAAAACCAGCCACCGCTTCCTGGAACTTGATGGGCTCTTCGAGCTGCAGTGCATGACTGCTTTCCTCGAACAGGATCAACTCAGCGTTTGGTATGAGCTGCGTCATGGAGAGCGCGTGTTCGGGGCCGAGGACTGTCGAGTGGCGCCCCGCCAGCACTAGCGTCGGAACCTTGATGTCAGGTAACTCGTCGTAGAGTGACTCCTCGGGTTCGTCCTCGTCGTCTTCCTCGTCATACGGACTCCAGGCAGCCGTTTCACTACGAAGGAAGCGAAGCATCGCGTCGACTAGAGGCTCTGTATCGACGCTCTTCTGTCGGACCCAATTCCTCCACATGATGCGGACGAACCCCCGAGTCGGGCGTCCGAGCAATCGTGTCAGTACCAGGTGTGGAATGTCTCTCAGTCGCAGCGGGGGAATGCCATCTCCCAGGCCGGCAACATCGACGAGGAGGAGATGGGACAGGCGTGGTCTTACGTCCGTGGCGTAATAGATCGCAGCCGGACCCGACATCGACCAGACGCATAGTGCCGCACGCTGAAAACCCAACTCTGGCACCAACGCCTCGAACCAATCGAAGGCTAGCCGCGCGTCGATGGGAATCGAAGAGCGCTCCCATTGCGGAATGACCACCGTGCACGACAACTGAAGTTGGTCGAGCGCGCCCCAAGCCACCAAGTCCAGCGCGTGGGAGAGAACCACCAATGGTCCGTGTCCACCGATCTGATAGACGACGGCCCCGTCCTTCATCTCTAGGAATCGCTCCTCCACGTACAACTCCGTTTCAAGGGAACCGATGACGAGGCGATCAACGCGTTTGTCCCGGGTTCCGAAACGACCAGCTTTTCTCACCTCCGCGTCACTCGTTCTTCTAACCGCCTACTTTCGTCAAGTCTAGGAGCCGAGTTCTCGGCGGCGCGAAAGACTCGGCACGACGTGTCGGTACCCGCCTCCTTGCGGGTATCTCGGCTGGTCGTCGATTTGCTCTCCACGGTAGGTGACTTCCGACGAAAGAAAGCCGATGCAAATTTGTGAACTCATGACGGTGGACCCACTGGTTCTCGCCGTCGATGAATCGCTCCAGGTTGCAGAGATGTTCATGCAGCTGGCGCACATCCGTCATCTTCCCGTGGTGGAGGCGGACCGTGTCGTTGGGCTGGTAACACACCGAGACCTTCTTGGAGCGGCAACCGATCTGCTGGCGCAGCCAGGCGGTTGCGACGCCGACTTGCGCCTGAAAGCGGTCCCCGTGGCAAGCATCATGAGACGCGACGTGCGAACCATCGAAGACACTACGGACGTTAGGGATGCGATCGACATCATGCTCGACCACAAGTATGGCTGCCTGCCTGTGACCAAGGAGGGCCACATCGTCGGGATTTTGACGGAAGCCGATTTTCTCAAGTACGCCAAACGCTGCC
This sequence comes from Planctomycetota bacterium, assembly GCA_021776775.1. Classification (GTDB taxonomy): domain Bacteria; phylum Planctomycetota; class UBA8108; order UBA1146; family JAJFFE01; genus JAJFFE01. Next base: position 45,920 of record JAJFFE010000336.1, read on the forward strand.
TCGACCAAGGGTCAGCCCACCGACAGTGAGATGCGGTGAGGGTTCTCCTCGGTGGGAACCCGCTCTTCATTTTCAAGAAAGGTAACTCATGATTCACAAAGTTGGAGGCGATGTTCTGCTTTCGAAAGCCCAAGTCATCGCACATGGGGTCGCACCCAACGACAACTTTGCCCAAGGGTTGGCGTTGTCCCTGCGGGAGCAGTGGCCGGCCATGTACAAGGACTTTCGACACTACTGCCATCAAGCGCATCCGTCGCCCGGCGAGCTGTGGACCTGGGGCGGACCCGGGGGGGCGCGGATCATCAACCTGATGACGCAGGAGGCAGCCTACGACCACGGATCCCGCCCGGGAAAGGCGTCTACGAGCAACGTAAACAAGTGTCTCGGCAGTCTGTGCAAGGAGATCGAGTCGGAAGGGTTCACGAGCGTCGCGCTTCCCCGACTCGCGACGGGAGTCGGTGGGCTCGAGTGGAGCGAGGTCGAGCCGTTGATCGAGAATCACCTCGGGAAGCTTCCGGTCAATGTGTATGTCTATTCCACATACGTCGCAGGGCAACAGGCAAAGGAGCCGGGGCTGTAACACCACTGCTCTTGTGCACCGCCCGTCCTTCACACCAGCCATGCTCACGTCTCGACGGCTACTTCCGCCTCTGCGGCGTGGGCCTTGGCTTCTCCAGTTCCAGAATGGCCTGCCCATCGTGGAATACCGTGACCGAGCCCGACGACTCCGAGATCACAACAGCCACCGAATTTGTGTGGGCGGTAATCGACGCCGCAGCCGCATGGCGTGAGCCAAGGCCTGGCTCGAGTCTGACCTTATTCGTCGGGGCATCGATGTAGGTCCCGGCGGACTCCACGATGCCCCTCATGTTGACCAGGAACGCCCCGTCGAGAGCGGAGAACTCGCGCAATGACTCCAAGAAATCCTCGTTGTGTATGCTCCGTAGTTTTTGCGGGTGACCCTTGCAAGGATTGAGGATCAGTTGCCGCAGGTGCGGCTGAAGCTCCTCGGGGTCACCGAGGACAAACACCGATCCTATGGCCTTTCCTTCTCGCCCTTCAGACGACAGCCGCAACGCGATATCGACAATGCGGCCGAACTCTCTACTCCCGACTACCGACTTCGTTGCCTCTAGGTCGCGCCTGCGAAACCACGGGAAGTCTCGCCGCGGGTTTGCAATCACCAACGTGTCGAGCCGCATCGAACCCGCGACTCCCGTAAGGCAAACCACGCTCTCGTCCAAGTCAATGCGCTCCTCGAGGACGGCTCGAAACAGAGCGATGTTGAGCTGACTGAGGCGTGTCAATCCGGTTTCCGGAATCACGATGCGCGCGTCACCTTGCGGGATCTCGAATTTTAGTTTGGGGTCCCGCACGAGCCAGAGCACGCTTTCGGAGCCCCTCTCTTTTTCAATCACCCGCGAATCGCCGGGCTCTTCTACTTGGACGAGGATTTTCGAAAGCCCAAGGCCTTGGGCAAGGGTGAAGGCGTGGCGTACGAGAGCCCGAGACTCTGCTGTTTCTTGATTTCGGCGAACGTTGCGGGTCACGGGGACGCTCCTTCATTGAGGACCTCGAGCGCGTCTTTGACTTACTTCGTGACGCGCTCGGTGTGCCGGCCTCACCCCTCTTCTAACCCCGCACCTCTCGTAAGTCTAGCAGGCGACATTCGTGTCACCGGTGCGCACCGTCGCCTCACCCCGGAATCGTACCTCCTTCGATGCCCACGCAAACCGCGGTCACCCTGGCGTCGATCCCGATGGGGGGGCGAAGTGAACGACTACGGCACGAGCCGGTTGAACAGTACCGTCACACCCTGGCCCGAGACGACGATGTCGAGGTCTCCGTCTTGGTCGACGTCGGCGATCCCCATGGAGTGTCCACCGCTTGTTGCGTAGTGCAGAGCGGGACCGAAGGCGCCATCGCCGTGGTTGAGACGAATCGAGACATCGGCCTGGTCGGACGAGAGAAGCACGACATCCAAGTCACCGTCTAGCCCGGACTATTCATCAGGCGGAGTCGTGACGCGCCCGCAAGGGCGCGAATCGCACCGAGCGCAGACAGCGAAGGACAATCGAGGGATGGTCAACGGAACACAGGCTGCGATTTCCGTGAAGATCCAGGCACGACGCCGCAGTCGACCTAGTGGTCTTCAAGAAGGAGTAACGCAGAGAT
>JAJFFE010000337.1 GCA_021776775.1 Planctomycetota bacterium
GTAGTAGACCCAGTTACTGAGTCCCGGCTCGTACCCGGAGATGGCGAACCACCCCTCGCGTCCGGACTCCCGTAGAGCCTCGCTCAGTTCATACGCGCCGTAGTACTGCCCAAGAATGATGTATACCAAGTAGCTGACACACATCCCGAGGACCGCGCAGAGCATGAGGAAGCGGTCGGGGATTCGTCCTCGGTAGTACGCGGACAAGAGTCCGATGCACGTGGCCAAGAGAGTGGTGATCAACAGCGAAGGCGCCGTGATCGCTAAGCTGGGCCAGACTCGCTCACCGAGAATTTCGGCGACAGTGCTGCCCTTGTGCGCCCAGCTCTCCTGACTGAAGTCGAAGCGCAGAAACTGCCAGAGAAACTTGCCGTACTGAACCAGCACCGGGTCGTTCAGTCCGTGCTTCTCTCGAAACAGCTCGAGCTGCTCGGGCGTGACGTTCTTGCCTTGGTGCGCGCGAGCGGGATCGACACCCGCTCGCAGCAAGATGAAGACGAGCGCCACGATCGCCAAGAACACCGGGATGTTGTAAAGCAACCGCCGAACGATATACGACCACATAGGGCGTCAACGACCTCTCGAAAGATCCGTGAGAGTGAACAGGATGACGAAAGGGCCTACGCGCCCGGTCGTTTCGAGTCGTCGACGTCGACGTACTTGAGCCAGTTGTAGAACAATTCCGACGGCTTGAAGTTTTTCATCCACGGGTTCACCAGATAGAACCGGATGCGCGCCATCGAGCCGATGTAGGGCACGTCCTGAAGGACCATGTCCCGCATTTTCGCCATGATCGCGGTTCGCGCCGGTCCCGACGGCATACTGAGAATCTTCTCGTACATGCGGTCGTACTCGTCGCGTTGGTAGTTGAAGTGGTTCGAGCCGGGTGACTTGTTCGGGCCGTAGAACAACGCGAGATTGTTCTCGGCGTCCGGGTAGTCGGATCCCCACGCGAAGCCGAACATCTGCGCTTTGCTGTTGTCGATGTAGTCCATGAGAACGGCGAACTCGGCCTGGTGGACTTTGACCTCGACGCCGATCTTGCCGAGTTGACGTCGCAGCAGTTCGGATTGCTCCTTCGAGTTGCCACCCGTGTTGGTGTAGTACTCGATTGGAGCGAGTCCCTTGCCGTCCGGGTAGCCAGCCTTCGCCAGGAGCGCGCGAGCTTGGTCGAGGTCGGGACCCCGAGAGGCGACGGACGAGACTCCATCCGCGGGGTGTCCGCCGAGTCCGGGCGGGATCGGACCATCGTAGATCGTGTTGATACTGTTGTAGAACGAGTCGTTGAACTCCTCGAGATCGATGGCCAGCGAAATGGCCTTGCGCAGGGCGATCTTCTTTTCGGTGTAACCGCCGAACGTCTCGTCCGTCATGTTGAACCCGCGGAAGATGAAATCGAGCAGCGGCAGCGCGTGCGACACGATCCCTTTGTTGCGCATGGACTTCTTCAGACGCTTGCTTCGTTTCGAGTACGCGTCGGTGAAGCTCTCGGCCGGAACTTGGGTGTAACCGATTTCTCCCGCCTGAAACTTCAGCCACATGGGTTGGTCTTGGACGAACATCGTGAACTCGATGCGATCGACGATCGGCAGGGGGGTGCCGGCGGGTGCGTCGAACCCGTTCTCTTTGTCCTCGGCGGTGTGCTCCGCCGGGTAGGTGCACGGATGGTAGGTCGGGTTCTTGTGGAAGGTCAGCTTGCTGCCCGACACCCAGTCCGATTCGTCCTTGAGGAGAAACGGCCCCGTGCCGACCGGGTGGCGATTGAACTTGTCGCCGTAGTGCTCGACCGCTTCCCGGGGGACGATCGAAAGCTGAAACATGCTCAACGACCAGGCGAAGCTCACGACTCGTTGCTCGAGGTGAATCTCGAATCGACGGTCGTCGATCTTACGGAAGCCGGCGATCGGAGCGTCGTAGTCGAACGGCTTGCCGGTCTTGGCCTGTGATTCCTTGTATTGAGTGAACCCCTTGATGCCACTGTTGGCCAAGACCCACCAGTTCTTGTAGCTGTACTCGGGATCGGCGAGTCGTCGTAGCGAGTAGAAGACGTCGTCCGTCTGGACGACGCGTCCTTTGCCGCCGGGGAAGCACGCATCGTCGTGAAAGCGCACCCCTTCTTTGAGCTCGAACGTCCAAGTTCGACCGTCTTCTGAAATGTCGGGCATCTTCGACAAGAGCAGCGGCTCGAGTTCGGGCGGGCGGACCAGGTACTTGTGTTGGAGAAGGGTCTCGTAGACCTGCGCGCACGCTCGGTTGTCGTAAACGGACGATCCGCGGATGGGGTCGAGGGAGTTGGGTCCACCGACGCGCATGGGGATCTGGAGAACTTTGTCGGCGGCCGAGACGGGGACCGTCGTGAGCGCGCAAATGCCGACGACGGCGAGTACAGCGAGGCGTGAAATCACTTTGGGGCTCCAAAACACGGCGGGGGCTGTCCCGCGCCTCGGCCGGCGTTCGCGAGGGGCGACGCCGGAAAAGGGATGGGGGTTGGATCTTGGAAGTTCTGGCAGGAGTGAAGTGATGCAAGCGACCGGCTGCGCTGTCAAGGAGAAGGCCCCGAGCGGTCGGAGGATTTGGGGAGGGAGCAGAATGGGAATGGGGAACGGGAAACAGGGAGGTGGGTCGATGGGGAGGCGATGGGAAGGGCCTCCGTCGCTCGGGGCGGCGGAGGCCACGGCAAGGGCGACGCCGCGGGGTGGCGTTGGTAGCGAATCTGATCCAAGTGTTTGCTCTCGGCTCGGTTGAGTCGGGGAGGGGCTGACAACTCCCGACGACGTGGCTGGATGAATGGACCGGAGCTGGATCGATCGCCCGACGCCGGCCTACCCGCCGCGACCGGTCTGACCGAAGTCCCGTTGCCGAACCGCATCGAACGCCCCTCGGGGTCGCGCCATAGCTAGAGGTGCGGCCGGAAAGTGCAGGTGCGGTGAGTGGTGGAGTTCGGCGGGCGTCAAACGATCGATCGTCGGCGGCCCGGTTTCGGCCGCCGAGTCTGAAATCGTCCAGAGTAGGAATTGCTGAGCACGGTTACCGAGCCTGGCCGCCACGTGCACGTCGTGCACGGCCGCGCGTCGGTTCGGACTATTCGGCGGTGGCCACGGACTCGTCGGTTGTCAGCGACGGGTCTGGACAGCATTCGCCATCGGCTGCGTGCATACGGTCGACGGCGTCTCGGAATCGCGCCGCGTAGCCGAGCGGGGCGGTCGACTTGTCGAGTGGGTCATGGACCGCGAGGCTCGACGGCAGGGCACCACTGGCGATGAGCCGTTTCTTGATCTTGGGGATCAGCGGGGCGAAGTAACGACCCGGACAATCGGTCATTCCGAGCCCACCGGACTTACGCCGCTGGTTGTGCGAATAGACGCGCGGCATGGACACGCTGTGCTTGACGCATAAATTTTGAAGAAGACTTTGCAGCGTGTCCAGCTGGCGATCGGTGGGTTTGACTCGTTCGAAGTTGCCGATGAGGGCGATTCCTATGTTGCCCTTGTTCAGCCGTGGGTTGCCGGCATGGGCGCCCTGGTGAGACGCGGCTCGGCCTTCCCAAACTTTGCCGCGCGAATCGATGAGGTAGTGGTAGCCGATATCGGCCCAGCCCTTGGTGCTTTGAGCGTATCGCTGCATGTTGCGGAGGTAATTGCGCAGCTCGCCATCGCTGTTCACATTGGGGCTCGACGCTTCGCCGGTGTGGTGGATGGTAATCGCGCGAACTTTGCCCATGGCGACGGCACCCCGGCGCATCTTCCGAGCGCGCCAATCGCTCCGGGAACGAATCGGAACGGACGTTGCCGCCGTGGGCCAACCCTTCTTCGGGGCGCGGGGGGTGGCGGCGAACGTTTCGCCGGGTGTCGGGACGACGGTCGGATGTATCTTGGATCGCCAGTAAGACAGTTCGCGCGACTCGGTGTCGAGTCCCCGAGTGAATGGCTCGTAGCGCGCGACACCTTCTTCGTTGCGCGCGGCTCGATAGAGCAGGGTGAGCAGGTACGCTGCTCGTGCGCGGTACTGCGTGTCTTGGAGGTATGCGAAGGCCTGGTCGAGTGTCTTGATTGCGTTGCGCACGGAGTGCAGTTCGATGAACGCTTCGCCTTGGTGGTACAGCGCCTCGCCGAACCGGGGGGTTCCGTCGAGCAGCTTCGCGGCGCTACGAAGATGGGTACGCGCACGATCAGCGTTCCCGGCGTTGAGTTCGCATCGTCCGAGCCCGAGGAAGCCTTCGCCGCGAATCGTTGTGGGATGCGCCGCGTCGGTCGCGGTTGCGAACGAGTGCGATGCCTCCTTGAATTCGCCTTGGTCGAACAGCCACTCGCCCCGTTCGATCAAGGATCGATCGTCCATGGGACGAACGGAAACGCAGCTCGTGAGAACGAGCAAAGCGCAGCAACAGAGCGACGAAGCGAGTATCGACTTCGTTGATCGGGAGCTCAACATGGGCTTGGTACCGAACACCGGCTTGGGGTTGAACACAGACACGCGATTGAACACTGACATGGGATCTTGGGGCCGCCCCTCTTTCCACGACGCAGCCGCAAAGGCTAGCAAAGCTTACGGCCGAACACAAAGAGCCCTCGCGGTTCTTTTCCTCGCGGCGGTGTTCAGTCGATGTTAGGCTACGCCGCTTCCGCCTGCCAAACCGTGAGTCTAGTGTGTCGTTTTGTCTCAATTGTGGTGCGATTGCGAGCGTTTTTGTCGCTATCGTTTCCGAGTAGCCGTGCCCGGTGTGCATGGGCCCCATGTCGATCGATCTCGATGCGGACCGTCACGGCTTCGGCTGGGAGTAGGGTGTCATGATCCAGCTGTCCCCCGGTGCCGATTCTTCGTCGTCGCCGTCCATCGACGAAGCGTTGCAGTCGATTCGGCGACGAGTCGCCCGCCGTGACGAGATTCGCGCGATCGAACACGTTCCGGCGCGAGCGGCTCGACACGCAGAGGGCACCGTCGATCTCGACGAGCGAATCTTGGCCCATTTGGAGAAGAGTGGCGTTTGGCCGTTGTGGTCGCATCAGGCGGAAGCGGTGCAGCACGTCCTCGACGGTCGGCACGTCGTGGTCGCGTCGTCGACGGCGAGCGGCAAGACGTACTGCTACAACTTGCCAGTGCTCGACGCGGTCCTCCGCGGCGACAACGCTTACGCGCTCTATCTGTTTCCGACCAAGGCGCTCGCCCAAGATCAAATGCGCACGTTGGGTCGGCTCATCGCCGATCTCGACATCAAGGCCGAAGCGGGCATCTACGACGGCGACACCGAGCCGGTCATGCGGCAACGGTTGCGGAAGAACGGGCGCATCGTTTTGACCAACCCCGACATGTTGCACGCGGCAATCCTTCCTCATCACGGCGGCTGGGCGGGACTGTTCTCCAACCTGAAGTACGTCGTAGTCGACGAGATGCACACGCTGCGCGGCATCTTCGGCTCGCACGTCGGCAACGTGATGCGTCGCCTGCGTCGGATCTGTCGCCACTACGGGTCGGATCCGGTGTTCATCGGAGCGTCCGCGACCATTGCGAACCCGGGCGAGCACGCGTCGCGTTTGCTCGGCGTCGACGTCGAAGTGGTGGACCAAGACGGAGCACCGCGCGGTAAGAAGACGTACGTGCTGTGGAACCCACCGATCTTCACCCGCGACGACGGTACGAGCTTTCGTAAAGGGGCTCCGTCGGTCGCGGTCCGGCTGCTTCCCGAACTCGTGCGCCGAGGCATCAAGACCATTTGCTTTGGTCGCGCCCGCAACACCGTCGAGTTGATCCTGCGTTACATTCGCGAGCGTGCCCGCGACCGCAAGTCTCACCAAGATCTCCTGCCGCGCATCGAAGCGTATCGCGGCGGTTATCTCCCGAGCGAACGTCGCGCGATCGAGAGCCGGCTCTTCGGAGGTGATTTGGACGGCGTGGTCGCGACCAGCGCTCTCGAACTCGGAATCGATATCGGTGGCCTCGACGCCTGTCTGATCGCGGGTTGGCCCGGAAGCGTGTCGTCGTTTCTGCAGCAAGCCGGACGAGCGGGGCGGCGCAATGATTCGTCGTTGGTGTTCTTCATTGCGGGGCAAGAGCCGGTCGACCAGTTCTTCATGCGTCATCCCGACGTCCTGTTCGAGCGCAGTCCCGAGCATGCGATCATCGAATGGTCGAACCCTTACATCATGGTGCGTCACTTGGTCTGCGCCGCGTACGAGCTTCCCATCGAAGAGAAGGACGAGACGCTGTTCGGGGAGAACTTGCTGCCGATGGTTCGAATGCTGGCCGAAGACAGTCGGCTGAAGGAGACCGCGGGCAAGTTCTACTACGTCGACAACGGGTATCCCGCGCAAGACGTGAAGCTGCGCACGGCGAGCGACGAGAACTTCACGATCTTCGAAATGGGACCCGAGAAGATCGTCGGCGAACTCGACTACGTGGCCGGCATGCTCTCGCTCTACGAGCAAGCAGTCTACATTCACCGCACAGAAACTCACCTCGTCGAGCGCATGGACTACGTGAACAAGATCGTACACATCCGGCGCAAGGAGACCGGCTACTACACCCAAGCGCTCTGTCAGAAGCAGGTGACGGTCCGTGATGAGTGGGAGCACGGCGACGTCAACGGGGGTCGCTTGTCCCTGGGTGAAGTCGACGTCGTGACACATATCACCGGCTTCAAGAAGGTTCGCTTTCACACGCTCGAAAACATTGGCTACGGCAAGCTGGACTTGCCACCGCTGGAACTCGATACCGTCGCCATGTATCTCGACGTTGCCGACGATGTCGTTCGCACGACCGACGCGTACGGTCCGGACTTCTTGCGTTCCGGACTGCACGGACTCGCGCGGCTCTTCCGCCAAATGTTGTCTATCCAAGCGTTCTGCGATCCCGGAGATCTCGACACGTTCATCGACGGTCAACGCGTCTACGTCTACGATTTGTATCCGGGCGGCATCGGGTTCTCCGAGGTCGGGTACGAGAAGTTCCAGACCGTGCTCGAAGCGTCACTCGAGGCGGCGGTCGACTGCGATTGTGCGGCGGGTTGTCCGTCTTGCGTCTTGCCGGCGAACACCCGCGTCGAGACCTATATGGAGCCCGCGATTCTCGAGTATCCGTATCCGAAAGAAGCGGCTCGTTTTCTCCTGCATGCACTCCTCGGCATGGGGGCGTACGAGCCGGATCTCAGCGGCGTACAGATTCGAGAGGTGGTGGCACCGCCGGTGCCCGAGCCGGAACTCGATCCACGCACCGAGCGGAAGGTCGACAAAGTCATCCGCGGAATGAAGGATCGATGAATTGGAGTGGGCGTCGTTTTCGCGCCAGGCTCAAAGCGATCCGCGAGGCGGGGGCCACGTGGACTGAGAACCGCGACCCGGTTCCTTCCGCTGATTCGCTGAGCGACCTCGTTCGGGGATACACCCGTCGGCGTCGTGACGACCATGAGGCCCCGGAACCCGATGCCCAATCCGATGCTGCCCGATCCGATGCGGACGGGGGGCCTTCGATCGAAGAGGTACTGCCGACGGTACTGCCCGACGAAGCAGCGGTACCGGATTTCGTTCGCCCGACGTTTCCCGCCGGGGACGGCCCCTCCGGCGATCCGAAGAGGGCCGCGTCGAGCTCCGGTGACGTCGACCGCCGATTCGCCGGTTTTGGTCGCCGACGCCGCGACCATCGAGCGGGACGCCCGGCGACCCAACAGTCGAGCGAGTGGCCAGGACACGACGGGGCCGCGAGCCAACGTCGAGAGCCGGTTCGCCAACCCGACGGGGAAGGGCCGTTACAGCGCGATGATGCGTTGTGGTTTCTCGAAGAGCGCATCGATCCGTCACTCGCGTCGCCGGATCACTTCTCGCCCGACTTCTCACTGGACGAGTATCGTCAGCGGCGGACTCACGACGGCGTGGAGCTACCGGCCGCGGATCGTCTGATTTACTTCGATCTGGAAACGACCGGGCTCGCCTCGCACGATCTCCTGTTCATGTCGGGTGTTCTCTACTGGGAGAACGAGACGTTGGTGCTGCGGCAGGAAGTGGCCGAAGACGTGACCGAGGAGCGCGCGCTCGTGGCGCGAACGCGGGATCGGATTCACGAGCGTGGTGTCGTGGTGACTTACAACGGGCGTAGTTTCGACCTTCCGGCCCTCGACCGGAGGCTCCGATTTCACGGATTGGAGCCATTGAGGCGCGACGCGATCGTGGTCTACGACTTGTTGCACCTCGCGCGTCGGCGATTCCGTAAGGAGCTGCCGAACTGCAAGCTATCGACGCTCGAACGGGAGGTCATCCAGAAGGAGCGTGAGGGGCGCGACGTGCCCGGATCGGAGGTCCCGCTGCGTTTTCTCGACTTTCGGGCGAGCGGGGATCGTGGCCATCTCGATCCGGTCCTCTACCACAACCGGATCGATCTCACGACCATGGTCGCACTGTTCCCCCACCTGCTCGATCGTCCCAAGGATCGAGACGACTTTCCCGAGACGCCTGCACCGGGCGAGGCCGCCGGCGAGCCCCCCGGCGATCCGACGCGTCGAATCGGTTGACGCTCCATCGCTGTCCCGAATGACGCGGCACCGACGCCAGGCATGGAGGCGATTTCCGAGAGGGAGTATCATGGCCAGAATGACTGATGCCGTGAGCAGCGGGAGCCTCCTTCTCGCCACCCCCAGTTTGATCGATCCAAATTTTCGCCGCTCCGCGGTGCTCATCTGCGAGCACGGCGATCAGGGGACGATGGGTCTGATCATCAATAGACCGCTCGAGGCGTCGCTCTCGCAGTTGTTCTCCGAGATCGTCAACGATGGGGGGGAGCTACCGGACGACATCGGCAGCGTCTTCTCCGGCGGGCCCGTTGAGACGGGCCGATTGATGGCCATCAAGAACGTTCGCGACGGCCTGACGGGGGACAACGACCATCCGGTCCTCGACGGCGTCGTGTTGGTCGACGATATTCGCGGAGCGGTCGAGGCGATTGCGCGTCGGGAGCATCGCATCGAAGACTACCGTTTCATGTTGGGGTACGCGGGATGGGGCGGAGGGCAACTCGCCGGCGAACTGAGCGAAGAGTCGTGGTTCGTGCGCCCCGCGACTTGGGAGTTGGCTCTCGGTACCCGGCCGGAAGCCATTTGGCCCGACGCGCTGCGCGAACTCGGCGGGGTGCATCGACTGTACGCAGAGATGCCGATCGATCCGTCCATGAATTGAGTGCGACTCTCGACTCGAGCAATGGCGACTTGTTTTTCCCGCCGCAGAATTTCTTAGACCGAAAGACCTTGATCCGATGGCAGACCCCTCGATGGTCGACCCTGAACCCGGTGCCGGCTCGATGGCCGCCCAGGCCTTGGCGGCGGCGGGCGACGCGGAATCCGCGCGCGACGTTGGAGCGCTCGACGACGCGGCCGAGGCCGCTAAGCTGAAGCTTGGCGCCAGCAAGCGGAGCTTGGTCGAGCGACTCATCTACGGCCCGGCTCCGTCACCCGACGAGCTTCGCGGTGGTGCGACCTTCGAGGAAACTTCGAAGCGCGGCGCCCCGGTCCTGTCCGCCGCGCTCGATTGTTTGGCGCGAGGCGAGGCGTTCACCGCGGACGGTCGACTCTCCGACGAACTGCGCTCGGTCATGACCGAGACCGGCGGTTACGGGTTCACCGTTCCGACGGAGTTCGGCGGCGGCGAAGCGTCCTACAACGAATTGGCGATCCTGGAAGAAGACCTCGCCGCCAACGGCTTGGGCCCTTTCGCAGTCGAACTGTCCGGCGAGTTGACGATCGGCGCGGGGTCTTTACTCGGGTACGGCACGGATGATCAGAAGCGGTTGTTCTTGCCGATGGTCGTCGAGGGTCGAGTGATGGGCTTCGGCCTGACGGAAGTCGGAGTTGGCGTCAACGCCAAGAAGGTGCAAGCGTACGTCGAGGAGGTTGCCGACGGCGGGTATCGGCTATTTGCGCTCGGTGAGCGCAGCAAGCTGTGGATTACCAACGCGACTCACGGCGCACTCGTCGGAATCGTCGCGAGGATCGGTGAAGGCGGCAAGAAGGTCGGCCTGTTCATCATCGAGCTTCCGGAGTCCAACGTGACACGGGGCGATGGTGGCTCCGACTTCGGCTTCACGTGTGAGCCGTCTGGGGTCGACGCGTTCACGCCGAACTACAACTCGAGGATGTCCTTCGACAATTTCCCCATCGGCTCCGATCAGGCGATCCCGGCCGATGGCGTCGAAGTGTTGTTCTACTGCTTGCGCATGGGGCGGTGCATGCTCGCGTCGATGGCGGCCGGCTACCAGCGCATGTTCGCGGCGGACGCGACGAACTACGCACGTCAGCGTGACGGCGTCGGCGGCCGCGTCATCAAACACGAACTCCCTCGTCTCGCACTCGGGAGGATTCTCGGCGGCGCGTTGATGTCGCGCTCGCTGTCGCATCTCTCGTTGGAGCAGGACGCGAACGGCGTCGACCTGGCCGGGCTGCGCGACTTGACGAAGTCCGCTTCTGCGCAATCCGCCCTGGAGTCGTTGATCGCGTGTGAACGTGTTCTCGGCGGCCGGAGTTTCGACCGCGGGTCGCGTGTCAACGCGGCGCGTGCCAACATGCACGTGTTCGGAGTCGTCGAAGGCGAAGACGATCTGATCTTGATGGGCATGGTCAAAGACATCACCGGCCCGTTCGTCGATAAATACCTAGCTGGGCTTCTCGGCGTGATTCAGTCGCTGAACGTTGGGCCCGACGGACAGCCGTTGCCGCGTGAAGAACGCATCTTACGCATCACTCCGATGACGTTTGTTCGATCCCCTATTCGCGCCGTTGTTGCCAACCTGAAACTGCTCGGTCAGCCGGGTTTCTGGGGGCTGGTCGGTTGGGTACTCAAGAATGCGATAGGCGATGTCCTGCGCAGTCCGTTGGCGCTGGTTCCCGCGTCGTGGCGTCCCCGGTACGCCAAGTTGCCAGCCCCGCTGCGACGGTTCGCGAAGTTTGCGGAGAGCCGACTGCGGCGCCAGCGTTGGTCCTACCTCGGCATGAACTCGTTCTGGCAGCTCGAGCTCACCCGGACCCAGATTCCGATTCAACGCTTCGGAAAGCGAATCGAGCATCTCGTCTCCATGCTCGCCGTTTGTCACCACGTGATCGGCAAGTCGGAGAGCGACGCGCGCGTCGCGGCGCTGCAATGCGAGCTACTCATGGCGCGAGCGAGCAGTATTCGAGTGTTGCGAGCGATCCCGTCGATCAGCCGGATGCGAGACCAGCTCGCCGGAATCGGCCGCGATCTCGAGAAGGGGGAGTGCTCGTTGATCTCAGACGTTGAGCCGGAGCCGTTTGCGCATCCGTGGGAAACCGAGACTCGATGACTACGCCACCGCGCATCCGAGTCCGACTACCTCTCGAGGGATTTCCTCGCCACGAAGCAGAGTATGTGTGGGCGGTTGCGGCCGAGTCTCACTATCGTGTCATGTCGGGTCCGTTCTTGTCGGATGCGTGCGCGCGCGGCGATCTCATCGAAGTCACCGGTGACGGCCCGGTCCGCGAGTTTGGTTCTGTCGAGCGTTCCAACGGGAGCCACACCGAGCGTTTTCTCTTTGCTGCATCCGTGACGCCGGAAGAAGAGACCGAGCGCCTCGAAACGCTCGAGGCGTACGGTGGCATCGCTGAGCAAGCGAGCAATCGATTCTATTCTCTCGACGTCTCTCTCGACGGAAACCGACTCGCCGTCAAAGCGCAGCTGCAGTTCTGGCGTAAGAAGGGTTGGCTCTTGCACGCGGCGGATCGCGAGGGGCTTTTCAAGTTGGCCCACGCCTTGGCTGATCGTCCGCTGATTCACTGGGGATTCTCCGAGCTGCAAGGTTCGCCCGCGCTCACGGTGAGCGGCATCGCCGAGGCGGACGAGCCGATCCAACACGTCGTTCGGGCGGCCGAACCGCCTTGTTTCCAGCTTCTTCCGTGGGGGACGCCGGACGAATCTGACGCGCGGGTCGTCAGCCTCGTCAGCATGGTCGAGTCGGATCCTACGCTTCATGACCTCGCCGACCTGCCGGTAGGCTGGCACGCATGGCGCGAAGGCAAGGGCCACGCGTGGTCCCGCGAGCCGTACCAGACGTAGTGTCCTGTCTCGTAAGTTCGTCCGATAACCGCCGGCCGCTTTCCGCTCTGGCGGTGTTGCGCCTCCTGGAAGTGTTTCCGCTCGGCGCTGGCCCGTTCCTCGTTACTAATACGACGGCGTCGGCGCGCCTAGCCAGAGCGCAAAGCTACTCGCCGGATTATTCGCCCGAACTTACGAGACACCACACTAGTTGCAACGCTTGGTTTCGCCTTCACTTGGTCGCTGGCCAGCGTGAAGCGGACACAAACGGTGGAGTTCGATCCCGACGTCGGCCGATTTAGAGACACACCCTGTCCAATCCCGAGACCCCCGGAGGTGAACCATGCTGGAAATCGATCTCGAGAACCGCGTTGCGGTCGTTACCGGAGGTTCACGCGGAATCGGGCGCGCCTGCGACGAGACCTTGGCCCAGGCGGGAGCGCGCTGTGTGATCGGGTACCACGATCCCCGAAGCGCCGAAGAGGTCGACTCCATGGTCGAGGAGATTGGTCGGCTCGGTGGCGAGGCGGTCGCGTACTGCGGCGATCTGACGGTGGGGGCCAACTGCCGTGAAATTGTCGATCTCGCCGTGCGAAACTTCGGAGCGGTTCACGTCGTCGTCAACAACGCAGGTATGTGGCGCCGGGCAGAGTTCGAAACGATGACCGAAGCGCAGCTCCTCGAGACCGTCGAACTCAACTTGAAAACAGTCTTTCGGGTCACGCAGTTTGCGGCGAAGGTCATGAGGAATCAGCCGCATGGCGGGACGATCATTCAAATCGCCTCGACCGCGGGCGAGCGGGGGGAAGCGCACTACAGCCACTACGCGGCCACCAAGGGTGCGACGATCGCCATGGTGAAGTCGCTCGCCCGAGAGCTCGGGCCCCGGATTCGGGTCAACTGCGTCAGTCCGGGTTGGATCGAGACCGACATGACCGCGGACGCGCTGCAAGGCGATCAACGTCGCTCGATCGAACGGTCCATTCCGTTGGGGAGGGTCGGCCAACCGACCGATGTTGCCAACGCCGTCGCCTATCTCAGCTCCGACTTAGCGAGTTGGGTGACTGGGACCGTGTTGCGCGTCAATGGCGGTGCGGTCCTCGTCGACGAGTAACGAAGCTCCTCACGGCTGATCGAACTCACACCCGACAAGAAAAGAAGGCGGACGGCTCTCAAGCCGCTCCGCCTTCTTGTTTTCGTACTCGGTCCGCAAGGATCGTAGCTCAACACGACCCATTCGCGTCTCCGCCTACTTCACCTCTTTGGCGACTTCTTCTTTCGTCATGCGGCGTACCGACTTGATCGTGATGATCGGATCGGGAAGGACCTTCGCGGAACGCATGATCGGAAGAGGTTTCACTTTGCAGTGACGAATCTTCTCCAAGACGTCGTGCCCTTTGACGACCTTTCCGAAGACGCAGTATCCCCAACCGCGGGCGTCTTTGCTGCGGTGATTGAGGTTGGCGTTACTCTTTACGTTGATGAAGAACTGTGACGTTCCGGAGTGCGGGTCTCCAGTTCTGGCCATAGCGATCGTGCCGTACTCGTTCTTCAGGCCGTTGTCGGCTTCGTTCTGAACCGCTGCACGAGTCGGCTTCTTCGGACGAGCCATCGGAGCTTCGATCCCTTCAGCGACGAACCCGCCTCCCTGCACCATGAAGTTGGCCATGACCCGGTGGAAGATCGTCCCGTCGAAGTACTTCGTATCCGTGTAGTGCAGGAAGTTCTCGACCGTCTTCGGAGCCTTTTCGCCGTTCAACGCGATGAGCATCTCGCCTACGGACGTCGTCAGCCGAACGTGGACCGTGCCCTTGGTGGGAGTGGTCGGCTTCGGTTTCTCGTCTGTCTTGGGACCGACGGCGGGTTTTGACTTCGGTTTGCTCTGCGCGAGCGCCGGTACTGAGGTGATAGCAATGATCGCCAGGGCGGCGATCAAGAACGCAACGAGGCGTGTCGTTGTCATTGTGTTTCTCCTTTGGCCACCCGTGCGGGGCGGGTCGGCGTTGGACTCGAGCGATTGGACTTGAGCCGTTGGACTGTGGGCAAGCGGTCCGGCGGATCGGGTACGGACCATGGATTCCGCCGCAACGGCGACAGATTGTAGCGAGTTCCGCGGCGCGTCTCCCGATACAACTTCGGCGTTATTCGATCTCTACCGTGGCAAAAATCGGCTCAGGAATCAATCGGCGGGTACCTCGGCCGCTTCGACGCGTTCGGCCTTCTGGATCACGATCGCTTCGAGGGGGCGGGCCGGCATTCGGCGGTCTGCACGTGGGTCTAGTTTCACTTTGGCGTTGCGAATCTTGTCGAGCGTCTCCTGGCCGCCGACGACTCGGCCGAACACGCAGTAGCCCCAGCCATCCGCGCTCTTCGATTCATGATCGAGCGACCGGTTGTTCACGGCGTTGATGAAGAACTGGCTGGTGGCGGAATCCGGGTCCCCGGTTCTCGCCATGGCAATGGTTCCAGCCGCGTTGCTCAGCCCGTTGTCGGCTTCGTTCTTGATAGGTTTTGCCGTCGGCGGCACTCGATCGTAGTTCTCGTTGAGGCCTCCGCCCTGCAACATGAACGTCGAGATCACACGGTGAAAAATGGTGCCATTGTAGTAGTCGGTGTCCACGTAGTGCAGGAAGTTACTCACCGTCTTCGGAGCCTTGGCACCGTCGAGTTCGAAGAACAAGTCTCCGAGCGAGGTCGTTAGCTTTACGTGTTGCACGTCGGGCGACGGTGCGTCGGACATGAGTGTTCCTTTGAGTTCGTGACGTGGCAATTGGCCGGTCAGGCCAGTTGACGAAGTGATTGCAGTTCTTCGGCGACGGCGCCGAGCAGACGTTCCAGCATGCTGGCCGAAAAGTCGAAACGAATCCCAGTTGCTTCGAAGAGTTCCGGTAGTTTCTTGGTCCCGCCGAGCGACAGTCCATGACGATAGAGCTCGACCGCAGACTTCGGATCCTCGCGATAGTTCAGCCACACCTGCAGCGCGCCGAGCTGCGCGATGGCGTATTCGATGTAGTAAAACGGCACGACGAAGATGTGCAGCTGCCGCATCCAGCCGGAACGGAACGCGTCGTCGAGACCGGTGTAGTCGACGACACCCGCCCCGAATCGATCTTGTGTCGTCTTCCACGCGACCAACCGTTCTTCTCGAGAGTGGCCGGGGTTGGCGTACAGCCAGTGCTGAAACGCATCGATGGTCGCGACCCACGGAAACACTCCGATGAGATTTTCGAAGAACTCTAGCTGAACTCGACGCACATCGTCGGGGTTGGAATAGAACGCATCGAGGTGAGGCAGCGCCAGTAGCTCCATCGACATGCTCGCGACTTCCGCGAACTCGATCGGATAGTCGCGGCACGCGACCAACGGTTCATCGCGGCACTCGAGCGCGTGAAAGGCGTGGCCGCCTTCGTGGAGAAGCGTCTCGACGTCGGACTGGGTGCCGGCTGCATTCATGAAGATGAACGGTACTCGGCGTTCGGGATACGTCTCTTGATATCCGCCGGGCGCCTTGCCTTTTCTCGACTCGAGATCGAGCAGACGGCCGTCGATGAGAACGTCGAAGTGATGGCCCAGAGCTGGATCGACCCGCTCGAACATGGTGCGACAGCCCCGCGACAGTTCCGCAGCCGTGGTGAACGGCCGTAGCGGCTCGCGCCCCTGGGGGTCGACCCGAAGGTCCCACGGGCGAAGGGTTTCGACTTGGAGGCTTGCTTGCCGCTCGAGGCGGATTTCGCGCAGGAGCGGTGTGGCCACGGATTGGACGGAGTCGTGGAACTCTTCGCACTCCCTGGCACCGTAGTCGAACCGCTCGAGCTGCCGGTAGCAGAGTTCGCGATAGCTGTCGAAGCCGGCGTTCTGGGCTGCTTGTCCACGTCGGTCGAGCAGGTTGTCGAGGACTGTCTCGATCGTGTCCATCTGCTGGCTAAACTCGGACTGCGTCGCGCAGTACGCGCGCTCACGTAGCGCTCGGTCGGTCTCTTCCTGATATCGAGCCATCTGCGGAAAGGTTTGCTCTTGACCATCGAAGGAGACGGTCAGGCCACCGATGATCTTGTCGTACTCGCTCTGAAGCTTGTCGATCTCGGTTTCCAACGTCACGTTCTCTTCGCGGAAGATCTCGATCGAGTTGCGAACGCTCCGCAGCCACGTGCCGTACTGTTCTGGGGGCAGTAGGTCGGCAGTGGGGTGTTGGGCCAGCTTCTTCTTCAAGGCGA
>JAJFFE010000338.1 GCA_021776775.1 Planctomycetota bacterium
ATCGCGTTGTCGACGAGATTTGTCACAGCCCTGCGCAGCGAGGCGGGGTCGCCCTCGACCATCGCTGGCTCGTTCGCCTTCGCCACGAGCGTCTGCTGACGTTCGACGGCTAAGACTTCGAGTTGGTCGCACACCGAGCGGATCAACAGTGCGAGATCCACCGGTTCGGTGACTGCCGGCGCCCGCAGGGCATCGCCGCGGGAGAGTTCCAGGAGTCCCTCGATCAAGCGCGTCAGTCTGTCTGTTTCCTCGAGCATGCTCGCGATCACCTCGCGACTCGCGGCAGCGTCACCTCCTTTCGATATACCCACCTCGCCCACCGCGCGAAGCGCTGCGAGCGGCGTCCGCAGCTCGTGGGCCGCGTCGGACGTGAAGCGGCGTAGACGCTCGAAAGACGCTTCGAGGCGGCCGAACGCCTCGTTGAACACGTTCGCCAGCTGTCCCAACTCGTCGTCCGGATTCTCGACCGGCAGCCTTTGGTGCAGCCGCTCTTCTCCGATGAGCCGGGCTCGCTCGGTCATCACTTCTACCGGGCGTAGAGCCCGCCGTGCGAGCGCGAACCCGGCAAGCCACGCCAGTGCGCCAACGGGCACCAAGCAGAGTGCCAGTAGCCAGAGTAGGTTGCCCAGCTTCTCGTCGCGGGGAGCCGTCGAGCGGCCGACGCGAACGCGATAGGTCACACCCTCGACCGTGTAGTCCTTCTCGTAGGTACGCCAGACCGGCGCATCCGGGTCGACACCCGGTGGCCTGAGAACGGCTTGTCCACGCGCCTGGTTGAGCACCTGCGCCCACGGCTTCTCACCAGAGGTGTCCGGATGGCCGGGGTCGCCCGCCGCCTTCTTCCACAGCAGGCGTCCATCTTGCACGACCTCGAATCCATGCTCCGCCTGCTCAAAGTCGTTCTGTAGGCGCGCATCGAGCTGCTCGGTCAGGGAGCTGTGCGTATAACCGTAGACGACCGCCGCGTAGACCAGCACGGTCAACGCGACAGCCAGCGCGTAACCAAGCGCGAGACGCGAACGTATCCTGCGCGGGGCGAGGCTCACGAGGATGCCCCCACCCGCAGCACGAATCCGACGCCGCGAACGGTCACGATCAAGTCTGCATCCAGCTTCTTGCGCAGTCGCGCCATGTGCACGTCGATGACATTGTCGAGCGGCGTCGCACGCTCCGTCTCGTCCCAGATGTCCTTCGCGAGCATCTCGCGCGAGACGATGTGTCCCGCATGCTGCATGAGATAGCGCAGGACATCGAATTCTCGCAACGTCAGGGTAACGGCCCGACCGTCGCACGTGACGCGGCGTGTCTGGACGTCGAGTTCCAGCGCGCCGACCGTCAACTGGTCTTGCTGTCCGACCGGCGCCCGGCGAAGCAACGCACGGATACGCGCTTCGAGCTCGGGGAAGGCGAATGGTTTGACGAGGTAGTCATCGGCCCCCGCGTCGAGCCCGCGCACGCGATCCTCCACGGCGTCTTTGGCGGTAAGCAACAGAACGGGGGTCGCGTGTCCCTGGGCACGGATCGTCTCCAGGATCTCGATACCGTCCCGCCCGGGAAGCATCCAATCCAATACGACGAGGTCGAACGGCTTCGAGAAAAAACGGAAGAATCCGTCCTCGCCCGTGTCCGCCACGACCACCTCGTACCCGGCTGCCACTAGTCCGTCCGCGATCGCGCGTGCGATCTTCGGCTCATCTTCGACTACTAGGATTCGCACGCATCAACTTATCTAGGGCCTTTTCGCACGCGTCAGCGAACGTCGTGCGACCCGTCGTCCCTTGCCAGACCACGCGTCCCTTGCTGTCCAGCAGCGTGGCAAGCGGCCATGCTCTCAGACCTACCGCCTTGATGGAGCTCCCGGTCGGGTCGAGTAGCACGGGATGAACGATCTTCCGGTTGCGGAGCATTCCCGGCATCTGTTCGGGCTTCGGGTAGTTCGGGTGCTTCGAGCCGTAAACAGTGATGACCTGAAGGCCCTTGTCGGCGTAGCGTTTGTTCCACCTGACCAGGTGGGGATATGTGTCATGTCAGTAATCTCAGCCGGGGCTCGTGACGAGCAACAGCACCGGTTTGCCGCGCAGCGCCCCGAGGGTCGGAGGTTTCTCGGTGTTGAACCATTGGCCATCCGGCACCTCGAGCGCCGGGAGCGAGCGCGCGTCGACGGGCACGCGCGGCGGCACTACGACGCTCTCCGCGGTGAATGTACGGGTCGACGGATCGAACGCGAGGCCGCGCGCCCGACCGCCTACGCCGACGAATAGATCCACTGTCTTGTTGCCACCCCGCGAGGACGGAACAGCAGACAAGACGACGTCAGCGGGACGACTCGTCCCCTTTTCTTCGACGGCCTTGGCGAGTGCCTGCCACAGCACATCGCGCGCGGGCTCGAGCGCCCAGAGGCGCGCCGCATCGACGAGTTCCGCTTTGTCCACGAGCACGCGCTGTCGCGGCACCCAGCCCGCGCTATAGACCGGCCCGCTCCACTCGTGGAAGGAATGTTGTTCCTTCGCGGTCACGCGAAGCAACGTCTGCGCCACCAACTGGCCATCCGTATCCAGTGCGAACCGGACCCGCAGCGCGCGGTGATTGCCGCGTTGCGTGCGCTTTAGAATGTCGGTGAGCACGACCGGGCTTGCGGCAACCGCCTCGAGCAAGGCGTCGCTCGCTTCGGTCCGTTGCGGGTCGCCGGCGATGGCAGCAGTGGTGCCGAGCGACAGGAAGACGAGCGTGACGGTCACAAGAGCTAGGCGCATCATGGTCTCCAAATCAGTGAACTGACCGTAGTCGCTACCCGGGATTGCCGCAACCGCCCCGGGCAAAGCGTCGGGCCCCTTGCGGGTCGCCGGCGAGGCGGCAGCGGTGCCGAGTGACAGTAAGCAGCGAGTGTGACGGTCAGAAGGGCTAGTTGAAGTTGGTCCTTCAAATCAGTGAACTGACCGTAGTCGCTCCCTGAGATTGCCGCACCTGACGTCTTCCTGACGTCTTCGTCAGGAGAGTCGCCGGCGTTTCGTTGATCTGCTGCCCGGCGAAGCAGGGGCGATAACACAACGTTCATTGGAAGAGTCCGGTGAGGCAACCGCGAGGAAGGGCGGGGGGCAGCGAAGAAGGGGAGTTGAGCTGGGGATCTGAGTTGGGGAGCTGAGTGGGGGGGGCGAGCCGACAAGACTCAGACATTCTGTTCGTCCGTCGCCCGAGTACTCATGCCTCGACAGTTTCGCGCGCCGAATCCCGCACTCGATTCGACGCCGGGCCACGTGTGGAGTACTCGTCGCGGATGCGACACAATGTCGTGGCTGGTAGCCCGCATGCAAAGTGGCGAGTTCTCACGCGGAAAAGTGCACAATGTTGTGATAGACCGAACCGCTGGTGAAAGTGGTCCACTCATGGCTGTGTTCTACCGTGTTCTCGGTTTGGCGCTCTTGGCGCTCGGAGGGGGGCCGTCCGACGACCCCAGCCTCCGCCGTTACGACTGGCCGTTTGCGCCGTCCAACGAACCCCACGCCGTCGCGTCTTGTTTTCATAACCCGATGCGTACGGCAGATTCGAGTTCGTACCTGCACGGGGGAATCGACATCATCAAACCCGTGGGTACGGCGATCCTGTCGGTTGCCGATGGATTCCTCTGGGTGTATCGGGACCGAGGGTTCGAGAACCTCCTCCTGACCGAGGCCGACGGCACGACGTGGGAGTATCGCCACGTTGCCATCGGTTCGATTCCGGCCGACGTCGCGCGCGCTATCGATCGCGGTGTTGCCGTGTCTCGCGGTACGAAGCTTGGTGAGGTTGGCCGTGCGTGGCCCGAGAACTACCGGCATCTGCACCTCAACCTGCGCAGTGCCGACGGTCGTATTCTCAATCCGCTGGACCGGCTGCCACCGCTGCAGGACACCACCGCCCCTGACATCCATCGAGTTCTGTTTCTACCGGACGGCGCCGACGTCCCCTTCGAGGAGACGTCGGACGGTGACGTTGTTGTCGCAGGCCGCGTCGACATTGCGGTTCACGCGTCCGACACCATGCAGGGCACCGAGTTTTCTTCTCCGCCACTTCGATTCCGTTGGCAGGTCGGGAAGGATGGCGCCGGGCACGCGTTCGATCCGTTTCCTGGGCGCTTACCTCAAGCGCGTGCGGTGCCGGTACCGCGCTACCCTCGCGACAAGGTCGACGCGATCTATCTGTTGTCGGGCCCGGCCGCTTCCCACAACCCGACCTACGAGCCGGTGGGGCAGCGGTGGGTGAGTGTGATCACGAACGAACTTCACGGCGAAGTCAGTGGGGCCGGGGCGTGGGATACGACCGCGGTAGAAGACGGTGCGTACGACATCGTCGTGACGGCGTGGGATCACTCGGGCAACGAGAGAGTCTCTTCGGCGCGGGTGCGAGTTTCGAACCGCCGACCGCCACCGATCCCTGGTCGCTCTGTTACTGCGCGCTCTGTTACCGGGCGGCGCGGACCGTTAGTGACGGCTTATTTGGCAACACATCCGTGCAAGGAGTTGCGGCATCGATTTCTGTTCCGCAATCTCGGATTCGTTCCGCTCGACATCGACGGCGTCGTGGCCCCGGGGGCCGCGCGGGTCGTGAGTTTCGACCCCCATGTCGCTCCCGGTCAGCAGGGCGAGGTCGTCGTCGTTGTCGACGTCGCGCGCCTACGTCGTCGGAAGTCGAGTCACGATTTCCTGCTGCGTTCTGGGCAGTCGGCGAGCCTCACGCTTCGGCTCGATCTCGAGATATTTCCGGCGTTCGACGTTCGTCCCCGAGAGCTATCCTTCGTCGTCGACCCTGCCACGGGGATCGGCTCGACCGAAGTCGTGATCCGAGGCGCCGATGGCATCGAGCAACTCTCCGTGGTGTGGAACGGGAACGGCGTCGAGCAGCCGGCTCGACTCGAACGCATTCGAGACGCGGGCCCGATCG
This sequence comes from Planctomycetota bacterium, assembly GCA_021776775.1. Taxonomy (GTDB): domain Bacteria; phylum Planctomycetota; class UBA8108; order UBA1146; family JAJFFE01; genus JAJFFE01. The sequence continues at coordinate 4,918 of JAJFFE010000338.1, forward strand.
CCGGAGTGTTCAGAGTGATCGTTCCGACACTGAAGGCTACCGAGGGGAGCGTCGTCTTCTCGCTCGACCCGGGAACGCTGCGGCTTCCGGGCCGCGTCCGCTGACTGTTCGGCCGGGATAGGGTGTTGACGCCGGGCTGATCGGGGAGGTTGAGAATCAATCGAGGGGCAACGGAAGTGCCCGATGCTTGCGGAGGCGCGTTGGGCGATGAGCCGTGTGCGCTGGGCGACCGCGAGGGCAGCCAGCCCGAGGCCGATCGATCAGAGCGCAGCGATCCGCAGCCGCACCCAGGACGGCGCAAGCGTCGCGGGCGAGTCGAACCGGCCAAGCCAGACCTCTTCAATGCACGCTTTCCGATGACCGCGCGGCTGAAGGCGAAGCTCGCGCGACTGGCAGAGCTTCAGAACGTGTGGAACTTCGAGACGAACTTGGCGGAGTTGGTCGAGCAGGCCGTGGATATTGCGCTGGAGAAGAAGGATCCGCGTCAGCGATTCGAACGACGCCGCAAACGCCGAGCGAAGCAAGAGGCCGGCTCGGCTCGTTCAAACGATGTCGAATCGGCCGAGTCGCCCCCTGACGTCCCCACCGGATCAGACCGGTACGTCCCAATCGGACTCCGCGATGAACTCTTTCACCGCGCTCAGTACCGCCCTGAGTTCTTAAGCCACCACGGCACGCGGTGCGAGGAACGCACGCGCTTGGAGATCGATCACATCGAACCCTTCGCGAAAGGCGGGGGCACAACCGTCGACAACCTTCGTTGCCTGTGTCGTGCTCAGCCAGCACGACAGGAAACGTCTCGGGGCGTGACGCTGGCGAAGCGTCGCCGGCAAACGACGAGGAGTAACGCAGAGATTCGCGGGAAGCGCAGCCTGCGCGGCTTCGCCTGATGAATAGTCCGGGCTAGACTGTGAACGCGGCCACGGCCGGATGTCAGTTCATGTCGAGGACTCAAGATGCTCAGGCCTCAGTGGAGAGACGTGAAGAAGATGCGACTCGCAGCTGCTCTCGTGTTGGTGTTCGGGTCAATCGGTGAGGCTCAGACGGGCTCCCAACTACTGTTGGTGCCGGTCAGCGAGACGGCGACCGACCTGACCGCTGCGGTGCTGCTCAACGCGTCTACGATGGTGGAGGGCTGGTCATTCGGGGTCGCGCACGATCCCACTGTCGCTCAGATCGTCGATGTGGTCGACGGTGCCACGACGGTGACGGTCAACAACGGTGGACCGCCGGACTTTAGCGCGATCAGCCTGCTCACGGACGGTTGGACCGTTGGCGTCGTGATCTCGTTTCTCGGGACCGCGTCGCTCGCACCAGGGGCCGACTACGAGCTCAACGTGGCCGACTACATAGTGACGACGCTCGCGGGCGAGTGTCTGGCGCTCGACTTCACGAGTTCGCTCGGCAGTCCGCCCGTCGCCGTCGTCGTCGTATCGGGAGGACAGTCGGTCACGCCGGCGCAGTTCGGGCTTTGTGGGCCTCCGACGTCTTCGGGTCCCACGTTCGTCGGAGGGGCGACGGTCGAGTTCTCGGGGGACACCGTCGAAGTGGTGCAGCAGATCGATGACTCGGCGTTCGGCTACGCGCTTGATACGCAGGGCTTCTCGATGGCGCTCGCCAACAATCCTGTGGTAGCTGCACCGATCGCCGTTGTTGCCGTCGGCGTGGTTGCGGCGCTCAATGGTGGTGCGGGTCCCGCCTTCTTCCAGGAGGGGCTCTATCCGAACGGCTTTACCGTCGGCTGCGTCTACTCATTCTTGGGTTTCGAGACAATTGCGTTCGATCCGCCGCAGGATGTCGTTGCAACGACTTATGCGATTCTGGGCGAAGGAAGTCTGGGGCTCGAGTTCGTCGACGGAGTGCTCGGGGACCCGCCCGTCGCAAACATTCTCGTCGCGGGCGGCGCGAGTAGTTCGGTCGGTGGCGTCGAAGGCGAGATCGAGATCGTCCTACCCACCGAGTCCCTTCGGGGAGACTGCAACGACGACGGTCTTGTTGACATCGCCGACGGGATCTTCATCTTGAACGCGCTGTTCTTCGGCGGTCCGCTGGGAACGTGTGCGATCGCGTGCGATGTCAACGACGACGGAATGCTCGATTCGACGGACGCAATGTACGTCTTCCTCTACCGGTTCCTCGACGGCGCCGCTCCGGTCGCGCCGTTTCCGGATTGCGGTATGGGGACGGGTCAGTTGCCGGCTGACTGCGTGTTCTACTCGAGTTGTTTGTAACGCGCCAATCGTTCGCTGTCCGTCGGGAGTGGATCCCCACCCGCAGTTCGAAGTTTCGCAGTCGAGAACGTCACCGGCCTTTACGCCGCAATCGAAGAAGCCCGGATCGGGAAGCAGAGGACAACTCCCGAACAATACCCCGAGCAAGAGAATAGGGTCCGCCAAGTTCAACAGGAGGTCGTCGTTGACGTCACCGGCTAAAGCGCAGTCCAGGTCATCGCCGGCGAAGCTATTTGTTGTTGTTGTTGTTGAGCGGGTGTTCGAATGTTGTCGAACGCGGTCCCCGAGGTTGGATCGGTGGTTTTGTGGTTCGGTACGACGGCTGGAAGGGGATCGGTCGTGATTCGTGTTCTCGTTTGTGTCTGGGCGAGTGTGCTCGCGACTACCGATGTCAGTGGCGCTGAGTCCATCGTGTTGAGTCGTGCGCTTGGCGGTGGCGAGTGGCGGTGGGGGAGGCTTGGGTCGGGCGGCGAAACTCCACTGGAATCGGCCGAGGACTTCGTTCAGCGCAACGGTGACGGGTTGTTGCCTCATCCTGATCTGGAGTTCGTGCGTCACTCAATTCGCACGGTTCGTGACGGCGCGGTCACCGTGTTTCAGTACGGTGCTACGCATGACGGTCGCGTGGTCGACGGCTACTCCCTGCGGCTTGTGGTCGATACGGAAACCGCGTGCGTTCTATTGGTGTCGCGTCGCGGGGTGGACCGTGCGGGTTCGCTTCGACCGGCCGTGATCGACGGCGCCGACGCGTTGTTGATCGCGCGCCATGCCCAGCCGAGTCTCGAGCAATGGACTGAACCCGAAGCGCTCTGGGTGGTCGCCGGCGATGAACTGGTAGCGGCGTGGCGCCTGCTGGGTCATGAACGTACCGAACGATACGACACCGTGGAGATCGTGGTTGACGCGCGTGACGGGTCGGTGATGCGTTCGCAGAGTGCGCTGCGTCGTTTCGAGGTAGAGGGTACCGTCACCGGATTCGCGTCACCGGGCTTGCTGCCGGATGTGTCGTACAACCCAGCCCAACTGCAACCGCTCGGTTATCTCACTTTGCAGTCGGGTGGTGTTTCGGCCGAATCGGCGGCAGACGGAACGTACCTTCTCGACCTTCCGACGACGAGCGGGACCGTGACCGCGACTCTTGGCGGACCGTGGGTTGCGGTTCAAGAGTTCTTCACTGGGATTCCGTTGACCCTGACGTCGAGCACCAGTGCGCCGGGGCAGCTTGACTTCGAGTTTGGTCCCGCCGCTGATCCGCTGCTCGTCGGTGGGGTGAACTGCTTTGTACATGTGAACGCCGCCCATGACTTCATCGCCAGTCGTAATGCGTCGATCACCGCGATAGACACGCCGGTCGTGTGTGAAGTCGGGGTGCCGTTCCCGTGTGTCGCTGGATTCGATCCCTTCGGTGGTTCTCTGCTGTTCAGTACGGAGAGCGCTCCGGGCCCCGGTGGATGTACCGGGTTCGCCATGTCGACCATCGTCGTTCACGAGTACGGGCACTTTGTGCATGTCAGCCTCGGTATCCAAGACGCAGCATTCGGCGAAGGCTACGGCGACGCACTCGGCGCCATGGTCGTCAACGATCCGATCAGCGGGCAGGACGTGTTCGGTCCGGGCATTGCGGGGCGTGACGTGTCGACTCCCGACGTCCAGTATCCGTGTTCCGATCCCGATCCTCATGTGTGCGGGTTGCTCTTGGCCGGGGTGTGGTGGGACATCAAGGAGCAACTCGAAGCGAGTCTCGGCGCGTCCACCGGGCTCGAGACGGCGCGGCAGTTGTTCGTGGACTGGACCGCGATGACAGCGGGGGGCAGCCAAGCTGCCCATCCGGGAACGGCGGTAGAGGTGCTGATCGTCGATGACGACAATGGCAATCTCGTCGACGGAACGCCGAACTACGACGCGATCTGTGCCGGCTTCGCTCTGCACGGAATTGACTGCCCGGCGATCACGCTCCCGCCGGCCGGCGTCGAATTCATTCGAGGGGACTGCAACCGCGACGGGTCGTTCGACGTCTCCGATCCGGTCTACGGCTTGGCCGTTCAATTCCTCGGCGGGATCCCGCTGTGTGACGACGCGTGTGACGCCAACGACGATGGTGCCTCGGACATTTCCGACTCGGTCTACGCGCTTGGATTCCTGTTCATCGCGGGGCCGCCCCCGGAGTTGCCTTTCCCGCAGTGTGGTCTGGATCCGACTGCCGACGCTGCAAGCTGTCTCCCGGCCGCTGCTTGCCCTTGAGCGCGTCCATTTATCAGGGAACTGCGTGGGGGAGAATCCGCGCGACCACGGACATCTGTGAGTGAGCCCCTCAGAAGGGGTTGCCCCGGGTTGAATATTCTCGACCCGGGTGACGACGAGACGTCGGAGTGTTGGATCGAGAGCCTTCGCAGAGAGCGTGTTGTCATGGGCCCACAGCGGCTGATGACAATCGATCGACGTGAAGCTTGGAGCTTTGAGGAGCTGGGATGACTTGGCGTACAAGATCTTTGTCGGCGGTGGCGGTTGTTCTGTCGTGGGCGATACCCGCCGTGTGCGGTGCTCAGTCGTTCCTGCATCAACTGCGAGTGACCGACGCGGATTCGGCATGGGGTGACGTCGTCGATGTGCAAGTTCTCTACGACAACACCAGCGCTGACGACGTTCGCGGTTGGTCGTTCTCGGTAGCGCCACAGTATGGGCAGCTCAACCTGTTAGATCTGCTTCGAGGTGATGGGTTTGTCGGGTTGGCGGCTGACGTCGACGAGTTGGTGGAGATCGGAGACGGTTGGCGCGCAGACGTGCTTCTCGCCTTCTCCGGGTCGGTGTCGCTTCCGCCGGCTGTGGACATCGAGCTGTATCGAGCGACGTATCTCAACGAAGTCGTCTGCCCCAACGGCGCCCTACTTCAGTTCATCGACGGTCCGGTCGGTGCTCCCGGCCCGTCGGAGATCCGGCTTTTCGACGGTACCGTGGTCGAGCCGACCGTGAGTTCCGGGCGAGTGACGGCAACCGGAATCCCGTCACCCACCGACTTCACCTATGTCGCCTCGCCGGTGGCGATGGGGGCTGGGTCCACCGCGACCGTCAGCTTTTTGATTGCCGACGTCGTTGAACAAGACAGTCAGGGGTTCTCGATGTCGGTGACCCACGACGCTTCTTCGTTCAACGTCATCGACATCGATGCCAGCGGACCGGTGGCCGCACTCAGCGGTGGGGCGGGCCCGGTCTTCTTCGGCACGAGCATCGAAAGCAACGGCTGGACGGGAGGTGTCATCTACTTCTTCATCGGCGGTCCTCCCATCGCTTATAGCATGGCTGGCGATCCGGCGGTCGACGTGACGTACCAGAGCACCGGTGGCGCAGGCGATGGAACCGAACTACGGTTCGAGAGTATTGGTTCACCACCCGTCTCCAACGTCGTCGTCGTGGCGGGTGCGTCGATTCCCGTCTGCGCGGAGTCGGGAGTGATCACAGTGCTCGACGGCGAGTCGTTTCGCCGAGGTGATATCAACTCTGATGGCTCGATCGACATCGCCGACGCCGTCAGTGCGTTGAGCGCGTTGTTCATTGCCGGCGCGGTCATACCGGACTGCTTGGACGCCGGCGATTCGAACGACGACGGTTCGTTCGATCTCGGTGATCCCGTCACGCTTCTGACGTCGCTGTTCTCGACCCCTGCCCCGGGCCTTCCGGCTCCGTGGCCGGACTGTGGATTCGATCTGACCGCCGACGCGTTGACCTGTGACGTGCCAACTCTTGGCTGCCCCTGAGCGGCGTTCGTGATCGTGGGGGAGTTGTCCGGTCCGACGCGGAAGACGTTCCGCACGCGGCACTCTCCCGACGTTTGCGGATCGTGTCGACCTCGTCGCGCGGTGAATCCGGTTTGCCCAGTCGTCTCGATGCACCTATCATCGTTGACGAACCGTCGCGCCCCCAGGCTCGGCGATCCCGGTGACCCGTTCAGGAGGACTCGATGCTCACGACGAAGCTGTCTGTCTGTCTTTCGGTTGCGATCGCGATCGCCGCGGGTTCGCTGGTCCGTACTTGCGTTGCGGATGAGGGGCAGGGCACGGCGAAGCCCGGTTCGACGCTGTCGCAACTGCAGCCCGGGAAGGTGATCTACGGCGTCGCTCCCGATCCGGATGCGTTCGTTGGCCAGGTAGTCGTCGTCAACATTGGCGGTGGCTGAGTCGGGTGCAAGGCGTTCACGCCGCATTTGGCCAGTCTGGCCAAGGAGCTCGAAGGACAACCGTTTCATCTTATCGCTAGCTACAACCAAGGCGGCACCGATGAGACTGCGCTCCACGAAGTATTCCAAAACGGCGTTCCGTGGACGACGCCCAATGTTTCGGCCACGATGCACGCGCGACACCCGGGTGTTCAAGGAACCGGCTACGTTCCGTACTACATTGTTTTCGATCACCACGGGGATTTGGTTTATCACCACCAAGGGGGTCCATACCACGGGGGTGACGGCAAGGCCGTGCTCGATCGAGTTCGGCAGATGCTCCGGGCCGTCCCGCGCATTTACGTCGGCAAAGACTCTTACACCACCCATGAGAAGTTGGCCAAGTCGATCGCTTCGGGGAAGAAGCTAGGCAGCTCATTGAAGAGTTTGGCGAAAGCCCTCGAAGACGCTCCCGACGATTCCGAGTTGCAGCGACTGGTGGCGGCGGTCGAGCGGCACGCGACCCGGCAGTTACGCCGTCACGAGCAAGACCTCGCGACGCAGGCGAAGCGCGCCATCAAAAGTTTGTCGGCGCCCGCCAAGGAGTACCGAGGTACGAGCTGGGGCAATGCGTTGGTCGCTCGGTCCGAGGAGCTATCGGACAAGGAGACGCGCAAGGCGAGCGAAGCCGCCGCCAAGAGTTTGGCCAAGATTCTCGGCGGTTGGGAGAGCCTTGCGACGGTGAAGGGTAACGGCGGAGCTGTCCGCAACCCCGCCGACCGCTCGTTCCGTGCAAAAAACCAGGAAGCGATCGATCGAATCGCGGCGCGCTTGGAACAACTCGTCAACGAGCACGGAGAAGTCCCGGCCGGAAAAGAAGCGAAGCGGTTGCTGGCGGTGCTTCGCCGCTAACCGGTACCGCGCTCTCGTGCGATCGTTGCGGTCACGTCCTTCTCGCGGTTCGGAACGCACCGGCCCGAGCGTTGAGCGTGACCGCAACCGTCGTCGCGAGTTCAAGCTCCGCTCGCACTGGACGTTATTGAATTCGTCGGCAAACGATCAGGGTTTCGATCGAGTGCGATTCCCACGGGCGACATCGAGAGCCGCACCCTTCTCCACTTCGAGAACGAGTTGGCAACACGGCGCGCCACCCGAACTGAGTTCGAGTTCCACCGAAGCGTTGCGGAGCAGCGATTCCTTCGCTAGCCTTTGGCGATTCCCCCCGAACTCGAAGGAACCTTCGATGAGACTCTGTTCTGCCGTTCTCTGCGCTACCGTTGTGCTTGCAGGGATCGTAGCCCCGTCCCGTGCCGTCGCCGATCTGGTCGTTCTCGAACCCGCTCGCGACACCACTCTCATCGAAAATTCCGACGGTCTTCTGAGTAACGGTGCGTCCGACTTCATCTGCGTCGGGAACACGAACCAGGGATCGAGCATGAACACGCGGCGGGGGCTCATCGCCTTCGACGTCGCGACCGAGGTTCCGGCCGGATCCGTCATCGATAGCGTGACGCTGCGCCTTCACATGTCCCAGACGATGACCGGTGCACAGACCGTCTCGCTCCGGCGGGCCACGCAGGAGTGGGGTGAAGGAACGTCGAACTCGTTCGGATGCCAGGGAACCGTGGCGACCATCGACGATGCGACGTGGCTGTATAGGTTCTACATCCCGATCGATCCCACGGTGTCGCCCGCTTGGAGCAATCCCGGTGGAGACTTTGCGGTTTCGTCGGCGGCGTCCGCGGTCGTCGGCGGAGTGGGGAACTATACGTGGAGTTCGGCCACCATGACGAGCCAGGTCCAGGCGTGGCTCGACGATCCATTCTCCAACTTCGGGTGGGGGATCCTCGGTAACGAATCGAGTTCGAGCACTGCCAAGCGTTTCGACTCGCGGTCGATTTCCACGGTGGGATTTCGGCCGACGCTGGAGATCGAGTTCACGCCTCCGGTCTTCACCGAGGGCGCGTGCTGTTTTTCTGACGACACTTGCGCGGTTCTAACTCCGACGGAGTGCTCAACGCAGGGCGGCACGTTCTCCGGGCTCGGAACCGACTGCACACCAAACCCATGTGTCGGATCGTGCTGCTTCGAGGACGGCACGTGTAGCACGCTGTCGTCCAGCGAGTGCGCGAGCTTGGGCGGGAGCTACGGCGGTGACGGAACGGTTTGTGAACCGGATCTCTGCCCGGTGGTGCTCACTCCCTATTTGGATCCGCTGCCGATTCCGGCGGTGGCGGTGCCGACTAGCGGGACAGCGGGCGGCGCTGCGTCGTACACCATGGCCATTACCGAATTTCAACAACAGCTTCACTCGGAACTTCCTCCGACCACGGTATGGGGATACGACGGTTCCTACCCTGGCCCGACCATCGAAGCGTCGCGGGATGAGCTGGTCACGGTCAACTGGATCAACGATCTTCGCGATGAGTTTGGGGCCCTACGAACAGAGCACTACCTACCGGTCGATCTCTGCATGCACGGCCCCGGCCACCTCGGAGCGAGCGCGCGTACTGTCGTGCACCTTCATGGCGGCCACATTCCGGCGGAGTTCGACGGCGATCCTGAGGCGACGCAGCTCCCTGGTGAGTCGGCGGTCTACGAGTATCCGAATCATCAGCTGCCGGCCACGCTTTGGTACCACGATCACGCGTTGGGGATTACGCGGCTCAACGTCATGATGGGTTTGGCCGGCTTCTATTTGATCCGGGACCAAGAGGAGCTCGATCTCGGTCTACCGGATGGCGAGCACGAAATCCCGTTGGTGATTCAAGATCGCTCCTTCCGTTGCGATGGTACGTTCGCCTACCCGGAGGAGTGGCAAGAACACTTCTTCGGTGACAAGAACTTGGTCAACGGCAAGGTGTGGCCCTACTTGGAAGTCGATCAAGGAAAGTACCGCTTCCGAGTTCTGAACGGCGCCAACTCCCGCACCTATGACCTGTGCCTCTCGACCGGAGATGCGTTCTCGTTGATCGGGACCGATGGCGGTCTGCGGACCGCACCGCTTCCGCTGACCCAAATCGTCTTGGCGCCCGCGGAACGGGCCGACATCGTCATCGACTTTTCGGGTTACCCGGTCGGCACCGAGATCGTGCTGCAGAACTCCGCCCCGGCACCGTACGCTCCGGCACCGTACCCGGGGACCCCCGGTTCCGGGGTCATTCCCGACGTCATGAAGTTCATCGTGACGGGCGCGCCTGGTCACACCGATCCGATTCCCGTGCCGCTTCGGTTTCTGGATGTTCTCGACGAAGCCGACGCCGTGCTCGAGCGTGAGTTCGTCATCCAACGATTCATCGAGCCGTGTGCGGGAACGCGTTGGCTCATCAATGAGTTGGCTTGGGACGATATCACCGAGTACCCGGTGCTCGGTACGACCGAGGTTTGGAAGTTCATCAATCGTTCCGGGATGACGCACCCGATGCACATGCACCTGGTCATGTTTCAAGTGCTCGACCGGCAGCCGTTCGAAGTAGACTCCAGCGGACAGTTCTCCCCGAGCGGCCCCGCAGTCGCGCCTCCACTCGTGGAACGGGGTTGGAAGGACACAGTACGGGTCGATCGTTTCGAGATGGTCAGAGTGATCGCATCCTTCGAAGACTACACCGGGCTGTTTCCGTACCACTGCCACGTCCTCGAACACGAGGATCACGAGATGATGCGACAGTTCGAAGTCGTTCCCGGTCCGAGCTTCGTTCGCGGGGACTGCAACGACGACGATACCGTGGACATCTCGGACGCGATCTTCGAACTCATCGCGCTGTTTGCAACCGGCGCCGTGGTTACCTGTTTCGACGCTTGCGATGCGAACGACGACGGTGGGGTCGATATTGTCGATCCGGTCTTCACGCTTGCGTTCTCGTTCGCCGGGGGCGCGGCGCCGCCGGCTCCCTACCCGAATTGTGGACCGGACCCCACCGCCGATGCGATGGGTTGCGATCTGTTCAACAATTGCCCTTAGCGGTGCCGGAGATCAGCGTCGTCGAAGGGTCGTTCTTCCGCTTGTCGGTGGCGCCGCCGGCGTCCGGCCTCAACTTGCAGACCGGACCCCACCTCCGAGGCGATGCGTTGCGACCTGTTCGCCGGCCGCCCGTCGAGTTCTCGTCGCCGGTTGCACACGCCTTACGAGGTTGCCCCCATGGCGCGCGCCTTCTGGCGTACGAGTTCGATATGGACTCGAAGTTCGTAGAGTTCGTCGGTGAGGGAAAGCGGCACGGAGACGAGTTCAGCTTCGACTTCGATCTTGTCCAGCGCCGCCATGTGCGCGTCGAGGGTCTTCGCCGAGGTGCTTGCGTCGAGAGCCCGGTCTACGTCTCCGAGGTCGCGGTACCAACGATAGATCCGATTTCGCATCCTCCAGCGGTACACAGGAGGCACGATCTTCAGCAGGGGGAAGAGAATCGTCAGCAGCGGAAGGATCATCACCTTCATACGGTCGAGCAGCGTTGCGGCCCAAAACGGTAAGTAACGTTGCAGGAATGGCGGACCGCTTTCGAAGTAGCGTTGCGCTTCCTTGCTGAGCGGGAAGTCGACGTAGCGGTTGGTCGGGAACTCGCCCGGTGATTCGAGGAGGGCTCCGCCACCGTGCACTTCATCCGCTGCTCGCAACAGTAGGTCACTGATGGCGGGGTGCAGGTCGTCGCGCGCGATCAGTGTCGCGGTCGGCGCGACCAGGGTCACGTCGCGCGCGGGATAGTCACGAGCGATGTCTAGTACGCCCTGCGGTAGAACAAGACGAGACAGATAGCGGTGATGGCGTGTGTACGCTTCGGCGCGAGTGAAGTTGAACAGAGTGAGATCATCGGCACTGGCGAGTTGAGCGACCACCGGTGCGTTGGACGCGGTCACGAAGCAGGCGGCGTCGACTCGTTCCTGGAGCAGTGCATCGGCCGCTTCTGTTCCGCCGATCGGGACCAGGGTCAACGACGACTCATCGAGACCGTTGTCTCGGAGCAATTCCAGAATAATAGACCGGGTCCCGCTGCCTTCTGGTCCGGTCGCGACACGGCGTCCCGCCAAGTCGCCGAGTTGAGCAATCGTGAGCCCACGGCGATGAAACAACCACAGTGGCTCGTAGAAAACACTCGCAAGTCCGAGGAGGCTCGGAGCGGATTCGGGGTTTCCACATCCACTTTGAACGAGCGCTACCTGAACTTCGGGGTCTTCTTCCAGGAGTCGAAGATTGGCCACGCTGCCGCTCGTGGTCCGAACCTCGAGCGTGATTCCTTCTCGAGCGAGGATCGTCTGGTAGTGAGCGGCAATCCGTGCGTATTCGCCGTCGGCGGCGCCCGTCGCCATCACGATTCGATCTGGTGGCGGCGGTCCGACGAACTGGTAGGCAATCACGAAGGCGAGGAGCGTTACCAGCAGAGTCGGTCCGACGACTCGCAATAGAGCGTTGGGTTCCCGTTTAGGGGGCACTGAGTCGCGGGGGAGTGTCGGCCCGGTGCTTGTTTCCGGGTCGCCCGTTTCTGAGTCGCCGTTCTCTGGATTATCCGCCTCTGGATTGCTGGTGTCAGGTGGCACGTCATTCCTTTGTCCAGGTTTGTCCAGGTTAGACCTGTGATTCTCCTCCTGGAGGATGATCACGAGGCGACAGTCTCACCTAAGCATTTCGACGGCGGGGTGGCAAGGGTACCTGCTCGCTCTCTGCGCCCGCGCGTACTACTGAAGACTTCAGTCATACTCAGGGCGTAGCCGCGGCGATCGCGATTGATCGAAAGTTTCGAAAGCTCGACAATGACGTTTGCCCTAGCACTATCTGGCGCTGCTTCACCTACTCAACAGTATCGAGGGAATCCATCCATGACCGCTACACCAGATCTGTCGACGCCAGAAGAGATCTTGGCGCTCATGAGGATCTTCTACGCCCGCGTTCGGGCCGACGAGTTGCTCCGCCCGGTTTTCGTAGACCAAGCCGACATCGATTGGGATGAGCACATTCCAAAGATAGGGGCGTTCTGGTGTCAGTTGGAACTCGGCATCCGCGGCTTCCACGGCAACCCGACTCAGAAGCACATCGAGCACTCCGCGGTCGAGCCGTTTCGCGCCGAGCAGTTCGGCCGCTGGGTTTCGCTTTTTCACGACACCATCGACGCCGGTTGGGCCGGGCCGCACGCGAAGTCGATCAAGGCTCGTGCGGTGATGATCGCCAAAGCGCAATCGCGACTGGTGCCCACCGCGGAAGATTGGTCGGGTCCCGACACCGCATCGACGGGCTGACCGTCTGCCAACGGGGAACTCGTGGGCTCCGCAATTTTCCCCGCTGCGCGACCATTGCCGTGGAAGCGTAGCGAATTTCTGGAACACGTTGTGTACCGCAAGAGCGCGAGCGCAGTTGAATTGGTGACGAACATCAAGTTCGACGCGCGTGTGGGGGCATACGTACACGACTCCGTTCTCCCTCGAACAGAGTCGCCAGAAAGGGGATCTCTATGAGATTTTCGATCGGGCTGGCTTGCTGTCTCCTGATGACATCGGCGACTTGGGCACAGTCCGGGCCGCCGCCCCCCGGTGGTGGCAGTCCCGGTAGCGGCCCTCGAGGTCTTAGCCCTTCATTTCGAACCTTCGACGGTACGGACAACAATCAGAAGAATCCCGCGTGGGGCGCCGCGGAGGCCCCGTTTCTGCGCCTGAGTCCGGTCGGCTACGAGGACGGCGTCGGGTCTCCGTCGGGCTTTGATCGACCCAGCGCGCGAGCGATCAGCAATGCAGTCGTCGCGCAGCCCGGGTCCATCCTCAACGCCGCCGGAGTCAGTGACTTCGTGTGGCAATGGGGTCAGTTCCTCGATCACGATATCACTCTGACCCCGGTCATCGATCCGTCGGAGAGTTTCGACATTGTGGTGCCGTCCGGAGACATCTATTTCGATCCCATGGGACTCGGAACAGTTGTGATTCCCCTCGAGCGTTCGTTCTACACGTTGGAGAGCGGCGTTCGCGAACAGGTGAACGAAATCACCGCGTATGTCGACGCTTCCAACGTGTACGGCTCCAGCGAGGAGCTAGCGGCAGAGCTGCGATTGCTTGACGGCACCGGACAATTGAAGTCGAGCGCCGGGGAATTGCTTCCGTTTAACGTCAACGGATTCCCGAACGCACCGGATTCCTCCAGCGAGTTCTTCTTAGCGGGAGACTTTCGCGCCAACGAACAGGCTGCTCTCACGGCGTTGCACACAGTGTTCATGCGAGAGCACAACTATTGGTGTGGCGAGATTTCGGCGACGAACCCGCACTTCGACGGTGACCAGATCTATGAGCGCGCTCGTCAGATCGTCGGGGCGGAGATGCAAGTGATCACCTACCAGGAGTTCCTACCGGTACTCTTGGGAACAGGGGCGTTGGGACCGTACCAAGGCTACGACCCCCATCGCGACGCTGGGATCTCGAACGTCTTCTCGACCGCGTCTTATCGATTCGGTCACAGCATGTTGTCGGACACGCTGCTTCGGCTCGACGCCAGCGGAGATCCCATCGCCGATGGTCACTTGGCGTTGGCGAGTTCGTTTTTCAATCCAGGCGCCATCTTGGATCACGGCGTCGAGCCGCTCTTGCGAGGACTGGCTCGCCAGACCGCACAGGAAGTAGACGTCTATCTGATCGATGGTGTGCGCAACTTCCTCTTCGGCCCTCCTGGCTCGGGCGGGTTCGACCTGGCGTCTCTCAACATTCAACGCGGTCGCGACCACGGTCTGCCGAGTTACAACCAAGTTCGTATCGACGTGGGGCTCCCGCCGGTGGCCTCCTTCTCCGAGGTGAGCTCCGACTTCGAGGTCCAGTCGCGCCTGGCCGCCGTGTATGACGACGTCGATCAAATCGATCCGTGGGTGGGCGGCTTGGCCGAGGACCAACGACCCGGAGCGTTGGTTGGCGAGACCGTGTTCCGAGTTCTGCGTCGCCAGTTCCGTTCCCTACGCGCGGGAGATCGTTTCTGGTACGAGGTCGCTCTTGCGCCAGAGTTGCGAATGCTGGTCGAGCAGCAGACCCTCGCTGGCATCATTCGACGCAACACGACGATCGAGAACGAGATCGGTGACAATGTCTTCCTCGTCGCGAGCGCGAGCGGTGCCTCGCCCTTCGTTCGAGGCGATTGCGACGACTCTGGGCAGGTCGACGTGGCCGATGCCATTGGACTCCTGGATATGTTGTTCCACGGAGGCGCAACGCCGATGTGCGCGGACGCGTGCGACACCAACGATGACGGTCAGCTCGACCTAGCCGACGTCGTCGAATGTTTGGACTTGGTTTTCGGGAGCGCTACCTCGTTGGCGCCGCCGTACCCCAACTGTGGCGTAGACGTTGGCTTGATCAGCCTCGGTTGCGTCGACTCACTGGCCTGTCCCTGAACAGAACTGACTTCGAGTCCCTCCCTCGAATCTGAACGAGGCGCAGTCTTCGCGACTGCGCCTCTCTTGCTGCCGCGGCATCGCTTCAGCCTGGCTGCGCTTCCAGTTCCATCATCTCGAAATATTGACCTAGCTTGTCCCTCAGGTCGCGCAGCTCTTGGTTGATCTTCTTCTGTTCCGGTCCTTCGTAGCGCAGTTCTTCGACGAGGATTCGGGTGATCGATTTGTTGACCCGTCGCATCGGTGAGAGCATTTGGCTGTACTCCCGGGGCAAGGGGACGACCTTCTCGCACTCGGCGACGGCCGCTGGGTATCCGCCCTTCTTCGCCGCCGCCACGACTCTCCGCGTATCCTTCGCGGTCATGTTGGCGACGAGGGCGAGTACCTTCTCCTGCGCATCTTTGTCGAGCTTGATGAGCTCGTTGGTCTTGGTGGCGTTCAGTTCACCGTGCCCGCGCGCACTCTTCACGGCGTCCGACGCCAGGGCGTCCCGCTTGATCGCACCCTTGATCACCGACTTGGACAGCCCGGTTTTCTCCGCCGTGACTGCGGCAAAGGAGTCCTCGTCCTGATCATCCTTTTCTTTTTGCTGCTGCTTTTGTTCGGTGGAGAGATCTTCTGACGATAGATCCACCCGGTTAGCGGTGGGGTTGAGCGACTCATAGATCTCGCGCCCGCGGTTGAGGAATCTTTCCAACTCGAGACTGTTCAGCGGTGAACGAACCAAGTTTTCGTCGATGGAGATCAACTCTTGGACGAGCGCGTCTCGATCGACCACGTGGACGGGAATCTCTTCCCAGCCGAGCTCCCTCACGGCCTGAAAGCGGCGAGCGCCGGCGAGAAGCTCATCGTCTTCGTTGATCGTCACCGGGTGGATCAGACCGACGTTTTCGATGCTCTTCTTCAGCGTCGTGACGTCTGTTTCGAGGCGGAGGTATTGGTTGTTGCACTTGACATCAGAAATCTTGCGGACGGAGACCTTCAATTTGATTCTTTCGTGCGTGGTGGAGCCGGGGCAAGCGCGGCATTATGAGGCGAACCGTTCCGATGCCAAGCGGAGTTCGGAGAGTTGCGAGCAGAAGTCGTTTTCTTGTTCTGACGACGCGACTTTGGCCGGTGGTTTCGGGACGGGAGGTCGCGGGAAGGTCGTAATCGGAGTGGACGCTTCGCCGCTCCCATGTTTTCATCGCTAGGGCGCGACGAGACAGCGCGGGAGCCCCTCGATGAGTCCGATGACAATCCTCCGTACTTGCAGCGCGCTGCTCCTTCGCGACTTCCGCATCTGTCCTGGAGTGAGCCACCCCGACGCTCCCGTGAGTGGAGACTCCGAGTGGTTGAACCACCTGCACTCCAGCCATTGGGTGGAAATGACCGAACGGGCCCCGGAGGAGGATCCGGCCTTTCGCCTCGAGTGGACGGAAGGCTATGAGCGGCTGCTCGGTGCGTGGCAGCGGCTCGCTGTGGTCGGGTCTCTAGATGCCACGGTGCTGCGCGATGTGTTCATAGTCCTCATCGAGACCCTACCGGCGCCAGGGGTGGAGTCGCCCGAGCACCCTCCGCAACTCGATTCCCAAGAAGAGAAGCGCACGTATCGGGCGACCGCCGCGCACCCGCGTGCGTACCGTGGTACGCGTGACCGTCCGCCGAAGCGTCGGGGTCCGGAGCGCGTCGATTTGCGTCCATACTTGATCAGCAACAAGAATAGAAACGCCGTACTCACCCGACTCCGACACTTCTGCCCGGACGCCCAGCGCCTGCTGGTAGTGGAGGGATACCTCGAAGACAAAGTGGACACGTTGCAGATTCCGGTCGACGGGAATTTGGACTGCTACTGGAGTTACCATCGGCGCGACCCTGGTTCGGCCCCGATCGCGATGTCACACGAACTCGCCGCGCTCTTCTTGCCGGCCATGATCAGTTGGACGTCGTCTCGGATTCACGAAGTCATCGGAGCGTGGCGGCTGTTGGAGATCGACAATAGCCGGCGAGATTTCATGGCGCCGTTCTACGCATTCACCATCTGCATTAAGGAAGAGCTGTTCTCGCCTGCGGCTGGCCTGATCGCGTCGGCGCCGGAGGACGAGAGGCTTTGGCTCATGATCGTCTTAAGCCTCTTCGGCCTCAAGCTGGACGAGGCGACTCTTCCCACGGTGGACGACCTGAACCGGTTGCGATCCGGTCCTGACGATCTCGAGCGGTGGCGGCAGCGGGTGTGCTACTTCGTCGAAGCACTGTGTCACGGTCTCGAGCGGAGCTATCTGTTTACCGGGCTAGAATTCGTCGAGGTCTTCGAGCCGGACCGTCAATTGAAGCATCTCATTCCATGTTCAAATTTCGATCCCGACCCGTTGCATCGGTTTTTCTCACGATACTCGTACAGCGGCGATCACGCGATTTGGTTTGGTCAACCGCTCGAGTACTGGATCGCGTACGGGGCGTTGCCCGGGTTCGGCGACGTGATTCGGGATACCGATTGGCAGCTGGTCCGGCCGCAGGATGCGTTGAGCTTTGTCGACGCGCTCGTCGCACTGATCGAGGACGAGAGTGACCTGGACGATCGGCTCGAACGTTGGTCGGTGATTCGGCCTGGCATCCCAGAGCTCTTTGAACGGTTCACCGAGGTGCCGCAGGAGTACCGCGAGAAGTTCTGCCGAGCGATAGATATCTTCCACTGGTACTGGGCCGACGCCGATGAGTCCGTGGTCATGCTTCCGCTCGCGTACCGGTTGGCGAGTCGGTTCTGCTTTCCTCCGTTTGGAACGCACATCGGAGTGGAAGGGCTTTTGGCTCGTTTGATCTACGACGCCGATTCCGAGCAACGTGACCGTATCGAACAGATCCCGGATTCAATACTGCGTGTCTTCGATGAGTCGGCTCGCCTCGAGAACGACACCAAGTTGATTCGCGATGGGTTGATCTTCCTCGTCAGACGGCAGCACGAGTTCGTCTTGCAGTGTGCGCACGTCGCCGCGCGATCTCTCCTCAAGACGAGCAAGTTGCTCGGTACCGTGTCCGAGCCGAATCGAGACTCCGTTCTGCAGCGGGCGCTCGAAGATCCTGTCTGGAAAGCGGACTGGAGCCGACTGAAGCCTCGCGGGTTGCTCGAGCTGCTACCTCCCGAAGCGGCGGACGGTCAAGCGAACCCCGTGCCCCGCAAGCTGCGCGAGTTCGTCGCCGGCAAGCGCGATCTCACTCCGACGCAGGTCGACCGCGCAGTGGCCATCGCCCGATCTGGCGAGCACGAGACAAAACTCTCTGTCATCGCGCGCGGAGTCGATCTCGCGCTGGTCGCGGGCTATCGTCTGGAGAGTGAGTCCGTTCCGCACGGGCGACTCGATCGCAAGACCCGGCACGCGTTACAGGTGGCGCGCAGCGCGGACGATAATCGTCGCGTCTTTCGTCGATTCTTGAAGGCGTTCATGGCGGGGCACCGGGACTTCTTGCGGTCCCATCCTAAGAACATGGGCTGGTTCGAACGTCATCCGGACTTGGACATGGATGGTTGGCTCGCGGGTCCGGCAATCGACTTCGACTCGTCGAACGGTGAGGTGATTCGAATCTCGATGGAGAGCGATCCTCTGGAGGCGCTGCAACTCGGCACCTACGTCGGCTCGTGTCTCGGTCTCGGCGGGGTCAACATGTACTCGGCCGTGGCCGTGGTCCTCGACGCCAACAAGCAAGTTCTCTACGCGCGAGATAAGAAGGGGAAACTCCTGCACCGGCAGCTCGTCGCGATATCCAAGAGCGGCGAGCTGGTTTGCTTCGACCTCTATCCCGCCAACGCTTCCGCCGCAGTTGAAGCAGCGTTTCGAGCATACGGCGTTCAGTTGTCCGAAGCGCTTTCGATCCCACTTCTCGGAGCAGGCGAGACATATGAAGTCGAAGAGCTGTTGGCCAACGAGTGGTACGACGATGGTGCGTGGCAGTACTCCGGCCGGCGCAAGAAAAGGTCCCGCGAGCAGTAGCGCGACTAAGGGCCCTTCCTCGTGAGGGCGGAAGTCGTCGACTCGACCCAGGTCGGTAAGTGTTCCAGCCCTGGGAGTTAGCTTCGATCAATAACCGTGGTGTTCGCCATTCGAGAGAATCTCGGCATCACCCGACCCGGTGGCGGCAACTCTTCGCGAACCTTTGGTCCTATCGCGAGAGCAGGAGAACCGTGGAACTCGACGCACTACTCAAACACCAAGACTGGGCACAGTCCCTCGCCGCACGGCTACTCGACGACGCGAGCGCCTCCGACGACATTCTCCAAGAGGTCTGGCTCGCGGCGCGGAAGAACCCGCCGAAGAACAGCGAGTCGGTGACGGGTTGGATCGCATCGGTCGTGCGAAACTTGGCGACCATGCGGGTTCGTACCGAGACGCGGCGGCGCCAACGGGAGGCGCGCGTCGGGGCGCTTCGGGCGGCCGAGGCGGCGCAGACGGAGAACGTTCTCGATCAGATCGAAGTGCAACGCCGCGTCGTCGACGCACTGCTCGAGCTGGAAGAACCGGATCGAACCGTCATCGCGCTCCGTTGCTACGAAGAACTCAACGCGACGCAGATTGGGCAACGACTCGGCGTTACCGCTGCGACGGTTCGGTCACGACTACAGCGTGGCATACGACGGCTTCGTGAAAAGCTCGAAGCTGAGAGCACGGACGATCCGAGGAGCTGGGCGTTTGCGATCATGCCGTTTGCGTTGCGTGCGCCGATCGATCCGATCGCCGTGGGGGCGAGTAAGCCGGCGGTTGCGGTGTGGGCGAAGTGGACCGCGGTTCCGGCCGTCCTGGTCGCGGCGATAGTGGCGTTGAGTTCCGGTTCACGAGACGCTTCGCCGGCGCCGGCTGACGTGCCCGGCGGGGCCGTGGCGGGGGTGACCGGAGTCGAAGAGTTAGCGCCTCTCCCTAACGATCGAAGTCACGACGCTCCCATTGGCGGCGAACCAACGGGCACAGTATCAACCGACTCTCAGCTCTTTGAACAACCCCCCGTGAAGCTCGCCGGCCTCGTGCGTGACATCCACGGTGATCCGGTTCCCGGCCTCGACGTCCGCGTGGCCGGGCGCCCCGCTGGACCGTTCGGGCTTACCGATGCCGAGGGACGATTCTCGTTCATGTCGTCCCTCTCCGCGAAGGATCCCGAGCCCGGCATGACGAGCGATCGACTGGTCGTCGACTCAGACCGGTACGCGACGGTTCGATCGGGGTCGACATCGGAGAAGCTGCAGGAGAGCGCGATGATTATCGTGGCCCCGGCGATTGAGTTCGTCGGCACCGTGCTCGACGCTCGGAGTCAACCGCTGACCGATGTTCTCTTCGAGTTTCATGTGTCGGTCGGAGAATTGGTCGACTATCCGTCGAACGACGATCTGTCGCGCACCGAACAACACCACTTCAGGTATCGATCCAGCGAGGCAGACGGTCGCTTCAGCTTCCGCATAGCTAGAATCGAAGGGGTCCCTGTTCGCATCACGAAGAGTAGATTCCGGACGGCTACGTACGCTGTCGAGGAGATTCCGGACCGTGAAGTCGACATCGTTCTCGAGGAGAATCCGGAGAGAGTGACGATCTTCGGCTTTGTCCGGAAGGAAGATCTGAAACCGGCAGAGGGGGCGGTAGTCCACTACCTCAACGAGACCGCGGTTTGTGGCGACGACGGATCGTTCGAACTGTCTGTGCCCCAGCACGAAACCGAAGCGCCGTTGACGGCCATCCTCGAAGGGGTCCAACCCGCAGTCGTAGAACGGTTCGGGGCGGACCAGTCCCGGCGGAGAGCGAACAAACCTGTCGAGTTGACGCTCGGCGGTTCGGCGCTAGTGCTCGATGTTCGCGTCATCGATCACGCCGGGGAGCCACTCGTGAACTGGGATGTCGGGTTGATCGATCCCACCATCGTCAGTTGGAACCACAGCCCCGGCACGGCGGCGGAACAACTGACGATGGGCGGATCACTGCCTCGACCCGTCACGAATGGAGACGGCCGCTTCCGCTTCGGAGGGCTTTCGGATCGTCCATACACCGTATGGGTCGGACAGAAGCGAGATCAGCTCCGTATCGACAGTGTCCCGACCCATCCCGGCGGCGCCGAGCTGGTCATCGTTATTCCGGAAGGTGCCTACTTGCCGCCGTTGACCGGTCGAGTCGTCGACGCCAGGGGGATCCCTGTCGATGGAGTTCGCGTTTCAGTATCCCGAGATTTCGTCGTCGACGGAAACACCACCACGTCAGGTGGCTCGTCTGCCGAGACCGATGATCTGGGTGCGTTTGTCTTGGATCGCGTTCCCTCTCGCGGCGTCTACCTCAGTGTCACTGGTAGCTGCATTGTCACTACCGAGTTCTCGTTGAGCGATCTTGGCCTCGAGGAGGGGGAGAACTCGACCGAGAATCATGACCTCGTCGTGCAGAGGACTGTGTCGATCCGCTACTACTACGACCCTGCGGTGGAGAGTGGAACACAAGTCCGCATCGAGTGCCTCGACGCAGCTGGCGAGCGGCTCGCCTGCCTCGTGCGGAGCGGCTCTGGCTGGACGACTTCGTCGTCGCTGTCGGCTGTCCGGGGGGCGACGCCGGTGTTCGAGGTCAGTGAACGCATCGAACGCATCCGAGTGTGGAGCGGGGCCACTGTCGTATGCGAGACCGAGTTTACGGCGAGCGAAGACGGGGTCATTGAGATCCGTGGTCGCTAACCGAGACGAAGTTCGATCGAAGGGCGACGGTACCGCAGTCTTGGCGGCGACCCGATTACGGCACAAGCTCAATGTACGGGTACCGTTTCTCTGCATGTGGACCTTGATCGCGTTGGCGGTTACCTACGCGGTGGCTCCCGTCGGGTTCGACCCGGAACTCTACGTCAGTGTGCACGACGGACCAGAGGGTCGCCCCGGAGGGCCGCAAGAGGGTGAGTATTGGTTCGACCGCCTGCCAGGCCGAGGAAAGGTCAGCACGCACCCGAAAATGAGGCATAGCTACGCCGGCCCGAAGCTCTGGACTCACCCGACGGTCACCGTGTCGGACTTGTCGGGTATCGACGAGATATTCGCCACCTTGTTTCCGGGGGCTCGGCTTCTCGAACCACCGCTCGGTCCGACCTCGATCGCCTCGCACGACGGTCGCGAAGTGGACCCCACTGCGAGCGCGTGGACGTGCTTCTTCGAACACGCCGACCGTCGACTCGATTCCGTCGCTATTCTCGTCTTCGAGAATGTGTACGACCGCGAGCGCGCCGCGCTGATCCTTCGCGCCCGACGTGGTGGCTCTCGTTGGATCTCCACGATCCAACTCCACAGTTTCAACATTCTGTCAGGGGCTCGATCGACCGGAATCAAACGCCTCGCTCGCGGCTACTATCTCACGGTGCTCGTGGACCAGACTCGTCCTTTGACCAATCTCCCGACTTCGCTGCAGGGCCGACCCTGGTTTCAGCCTTAGGAGAGCGCCGGCTGACCCTTCGCTCGTCGTCTTGCCGAGCGAAGGAGTTGGAGAGAGGTCACGTCAGCGTGCGTCGTGGGCTGTCGTCACCACGGTGGCCACGTTGAACAGATCGTTGTTGAGTATCTGGATCGCGGTATCTTGCTGGTAAACGACGGCCGTCCAGAACCTTCGGTCCAAGTGTCCGACTCCAAGCGTCGACCCTTGGCCGTTGATGGTCTCGGTCGGGCCGTAGGCGCGAGTCGTGAGCCCGTCACCTCCGTTCGCGACGAAGATGGGACTTCCGTAGCGCGCCTCGATTGCTCTGCGGTCGAATCCGAGTTTGACGGAGGCCGGGTCGAACTTCTTTGCCCACGACGATCGCCTTGAATTGAGGTTGGCCAAATAGGGGATGACGAGCGGTGCCGTGAGAACGAACGCGGGAAGGATAGCAGCACTGCCGCTTCGCTGTTGATCACGTCTCAGAAGGCGCTCGACCGAGGTGGATAGTTCCTGCGGTGTCATCGTTGTCGCGGAAAGAATGGCGGCGAGACGATCGCCGGTATCCCATGGAAGTTCGTACTCGACCCGGGATCCCGCGTGTTGAGGGTGAGGTCGGTAGCCCGTCGTATGAAACTGATTCGGGTCAAGCAGCGAGACGAGCCGCTGATCTCGGAAGACGAAGAAGTATCGATAGTACGGTTTCGAGTAACTGTAGGCGGCGCACTCGTAGGTGTGGCCCGCTTGCTTGATCCGGAATATCGGTGTGCCAGCGGAGTCCATGAGTTGCGTCACGGCCTCCCTCGCCATCCCGAGTTGGAGCCCAGCTTGTTCGGGTTTGGAGGATACCGGAGCCAGTGACAGAGCCGGTTCCGCACTGGACTCTTGCGAACTGGGGGGCGTCACGTCCGGTTGGAGCGGTGACTTCTCGGCACCCGAACAGCCGACCGCAAGCGACAGTCCTGCCACCGCGAGTCGTTGCAATGCTCTTAGCATCGTCGGACCTTTCCGTTGGGCGACGGCGGTGCGGTTTGTCCGCAGGGCACCGTCGCGACAGTTTGCGGCGGCGATCGCAAACAGCATGCCCCGCTCAGCCCCTATCAGAGGAGGGATGCTCGGACGGTGGGGACACGAGATGCACAGAACGTGTCATCGACCGCAGGCGGCGGAGCTGACGGGACCAGGTCGAGTGCACGACGGCTGGTAGTTTCGTGACGCTTGGTTCGGAAGCGGCGTAGAGGTATTGAACGACTCGGGTCGAAGGCGGGAGACGAAGCAACGCCCGGCTCCACACCTTCGTGACGGCGGCTACTTACTAGGCTTGATTCGAGTCCAGACCGTTTCGACGACCTTGTTGTTCTTCTCGCCCATGCCGAGGTCGTAGATCTCCATGACGATCTTGTCCTTGCCTTTGAAGCGTATGGCCGCCTTCACCGGCTTGTCGTACTCGGACATCATCGGCTCATCGATCTCGCCGTAGAACACGATGGCGCTGCCGTCACGCTCGGGAACGCCGAGCGTGCGTAGCATCTGCGTCGAAGCGTTGTCGACGACGGTGTAGACGTACTTCTTCTTGATGTTGTCGTAGCCTAGCAGAGCGACCGAGTGAGTCGGCATGAACGCCGCCATCATCGGATTGTCGATCTTCTCGGCCTTGGTCTCCAACTTGAGCCAGCGACCGTCCATCAACCACTCGTTCGTCGAGATACCGGCCTCGATCGTCGTAGCAGGTGATTCGGGACCGCCCATCCAGACGGTCATGGTCGTTTTCCACTCACCGATGAACGCCTCCAACGCCTTGTGGGCGGGGCCCGGGGTCGTGGCCTTCTTGTGAATCTCCATCATCTTCTGCATGTCTGGGGCGCCTCCCTCTTGAGAGACGGCGTGGCTTGCGAAGATTCCACCAAACACGAGTAGCGCGACGATCACGACTTTGAATTTCATGGGAGTTCCCTTTCTGGGAGTCACTTCGAGT
>JAJFFE010000339.1 GCA_021776775.1 Planctomycetota bacterium
GCTAGAGGTGTGGCCGAAAAGTGCTGTTGATGCGAGAGGTCGCGATTTCAAGGTCAGTGCGCCCGGCGATACGCAGTCGTATTGCTCATACTTCGAGTTTCGCCGGATGTGCTGGCCGCCGGAAGCTCGAGGTCTCGCGCGACATGACTTTTCGGCCGGGCCTCTAGAGGTGCGGCCGAAGAGTCAGAGGCGCGGTGCGCGCCACAATTCGCTCCTGAGTCGCTGACGTCGAAACCGATCCGCGAGCGATATCCGCAGACTTCAGTCGGAACGGGCTTTGAGGTACCAACGCGCGGTCGCCGAACATGGTTGGCGTTGCCTCATTCCTGAGCCCCCGCGAGACAGATCGATGACGGCCGGGCTCTCTCTCTCGGCAAGCCACCTCTATGCCGACGGGCGCGTCACCTCACTCCCCCGAACTTTCTCGGTGACGTCGCTCGCTCGGTTCCAGCGACTCGATTAGAGTCTGTTCTGCCCTGATCAGGCTCGATCTCATCCGTTGATTCGAAAGGGACCCCTCGATGCGTCAGCTGTTCACGACCACGTTCATCGTTCTGTTCGCCACCACCGTCGCCGTCGCCCAACCCGGTAACGATGACTGCGGCAATGCAGACCCCCTTATCCCGGGAGCGCCGGTATTCACATTCGGCGCAACAACCGATGGTCCCGACCTAGCCGGGTTCTGCGATCCGGGCCCCGGAGACGATCAGGTCTACAACGATGTTTGGTACTGCTGGACGGCTCCGATTGATGGCGTGGCGACACTCAACCTGTTCTCGTTCTTGGGTGGCGGACGCGTCGCCGTGTACGAGAGCTGCGCGTGCCCGGCGACGCCAGCGAGTGCGATCGCGTGTGGGCAATCGTTAACCCCGTTCGATCCGCTGGTGTTTCTCGACTTCACGGTTGTCGCCGGCGAGTCGTACTTGATTCAGGTCGGCTCACAGGACGCGTCGACTTTCGTCGACGGGGTGCTCGAACTCTTCGTGCCCCTCCCGCTTATCAGCAACCTCGTGTGCGATGACTCGACACCGGGCGAGGTCGCCATGACGTGGGACCTGCCGAGTGGGTTCACCTTTGACTCGATCGAAATCCAACTCTCGGGGACGTTTCAGGCGGCGCTGCCCGCCACGGCCACGGACTACGTTTTCGTCATACCCCCGAGCCTCCCGGTGCCGTACACCCTCTGCGTCCTGGGCCTCACCCCCGGCGGCAGCTCGGTGACGTGTTGCACGCTCGGAATCGTCTTTCCGCCAGCTGATGATTGCGCTACTGCGTCCAGCATCTCGACCGGACAGCAGATCGATATCGATACTTCCGTGGCAAGCACCGACGGGCCGGACCTCGCTCCGTTCTGTGATCCGGGCCCGGGTGCCGACGACCAAATCTACAACGACCTCTGGTTCTGCTGGACGGCTCCGTCGAGTGGCCCACACATCGTCAGTGGCTTGTCGTTCGCAGAGCCTCTTCGCGTCGGCGTCTATCTCGGATGCGACTGCCCCGCCGACCCCTCGACCATCGAAGCTTGCGGACAGTTCGACCCCGGCGCCGGATCGGCGGCCGGTGTTCCGTTCGTGGCCACGGCTGGCGAGTCGTATCTCATCCGAGTCGGCACCGCGAGTTCCGTTGGCCTCGGCCTCGGCTTTGTCGAAGTCACGAGTAACGTGCCGTTCGTCGCCGGCTTGGTATGCGACGACACGATCCCGGACGAGATCAATCTGTCGTGGTCCATTCCGGCGGGAGCGTCGTACGACGCGATCGAAGTAACGCTGGGCGGGGCCGTCGAAGCGACCCTCCCGGGCACCGACACCAGCTACACCTATGTCTATCCGACCGGATTCGCGGGTGGCCTGACCTTTGGGGTGCGTGGAGTCATCGGCGGACTCGCCTCACTGGACACCTTGTGCCTGGTCGTTCTCGGGGGACCGGACAACGACGATTGCGCCGACGCGCAACTAGTGACCGCCGGCGAAACCCCCTTCGACACGTCGTTCGCCACCGACGGGCTGGCCATCCCGATCCTCTTCAATTGCGTGGATCCGACTGGCGTTCCGGCGTTCATCTTCCAAGACATCTGGTTTCGCTACGTCGCCGCCCAAACCACGACCGCGACCTTCTCGCTGTGCGGTAGTTCGTTCGACACCGCGCTCGCTCTGTACGAAGACATCGGCATCTGCCCGGCCGATCTCGAGATCGCTTGCGATACGAACTCGTGCGGCCTGCAGTCGGAGATCCAATTCGACATCATCGAAGGAACCACGTACTTGGTGCGCGTCGGTAGCGACTTCGACCTGATCACGGGAGTGATCCCCTCCGGGCTCGGCACGCTCACCATCGACGACGGCACGACGCCGGTCGGCGCTCTGTTCCGACGGGGAGACGTCAATATCGACGGCGGCTTCGACATCTCGGACCCGGTGTCAGCGCTAGCCGTGCTCTTCACCATCGGCACTCCGACACCCCTATGCATCGACGCCGCGGACATCAATGACGACGGCGGCTTCGACATTTCCGACGCGGTCTACGCACTGGCTGCGCTCTTCACCATCGGTTCACCCGCCCCGCCCGCGCCGGGAGCGATCACCTGTGGAGAAGATCTCACCGCCGACACGCTCGAATGCGTAGAGTACGCTGCTTGTCCCTAGGTTAGGGTGCGACCGAAACGTGGGTCGCTCACCACCACGGCACGGGCCCGACCGGAACCTCCGGTCGGGCCCGTTTTGCATCCGTCCCACAACGGTTGCCCTCCAGGCGTGGCCCTCGTGATAATGAGAGCAACTCCCAAACGACGAGGTAAACCCGTGACCTTCGGCTTGATACTGCTACTCGTGACGCTTCCCCTACCGAGCGTGAACGCCGCCGACCGATCGCTAGCCGCTCGCACCCTACTCGGTGACCAAACACTCGACGGCCGCACGATCGACGACTGGAAGCGCGTCGTGCTACCCAAAGAGAACGAACGGGCCGCCGACGAGATCGACTGGATACCGTCGTTTTCGGGCGGACTCGAAGAGGCAGGGCGGCACGGACGGCCCATGTTGTTGTGGCTGATGAACGGGCACCCGCTCGGCTGCACCTGAGGCAACGGCGTTGCGGGCAGGTTGTCCGTGTGGAGTGACCCTCGTGTGATCGAACGAACAAAGAAGTTCGTGTGCGCCAGCGACGAAGTGTGGCGACTGCAACGCGGGGCCGACCCCGAGTGCCACTTCTTCCAAACCATGATCGCGGGCAAGGCAGGCGCACTGAGCGGCAGCCACCAAGGGATCTGTATCGTCACGCCGGGAGGCAAGCTGCTCGCGCGACGCAACTCGCTCTCGCCCGACAAAGTCGTGTCGCTCATCGACACGGCGTGGGAGAAGTGGGTTGCTCTTCCCGCCGAAGATCAGGCGTTGGCCGCGTCGCCCGAGGCGTACCGATCGATTCACCGGTGGGAGAACAGCTTCCCGAAGGACGGGCTCGCGCTCGTCTCGGTGCTGCGAGATCTACCGCCCGCGGAGAACTCCTCAACCGACAAGCCGACGCGTTGGAACAGGGACCACGTCTGGTTCAACCGCAACGAAGCACGACAGTGGCTGCCCGAGACCATCGCCGTCGGTAGCGCGCACTCGATCCCGATCGCACTCGCTCAACGGTTGGCTCGATTTCACTTAGTCGACAATGTGCGCGGCCAAGTCGGACCGTTTGCCCGCGAGGACATCCAGCTCGCGACGTTCGAGACGACGATCACCGCGGTCGCCGGCAACCGGGTCTCGCTGGACATTCGAGGCTCGACAAACGCGGACTCCGATGGCGTGTGGAAGATGGGCGAAAACGACTGGAAGCGATTCCCCAACAATCCCCGCACCATACAGACCGAGCTCATCGGACGGGCTACGTTCGACACCGAGCAACAGCGGTTCGTCGAATTCGAGGCGGCAGCAAGGGGGAAGAGCACCGGTGGCGTGGGACTGAACGGCCGACGGGGAGCAGACGCCACGGGATCGATCGCGTACTACTTGTCGCTCGCCCCGAACACGCCGCGGCACCGCATCGCCCCCGCGTTTATCGACGTGTACGACGCGCCGTGGGTACAAGCTCCGCCGAAGAACTAACGCGAGACCAATCGATATCGCCATCGGCTGAACCAGACTCTGACGGGTCGACGGTGAGGTCGGTCGTGGCAACCGCCACGAATCCGCGCGACGACGCGCCCCAAGACAGCTGACGACTCTCGGAGAGGATCAAAACTCCTCGAGTTATCGCCCTTGAACAGCAGGAGAGCTCTCACCGACCCCATGAACCGGTGCACGCAGAGTCCTCGGTCGCCGATCAATGCGATCTCCCCCGGTCGAAGGTCGGATGCGTGACACCGCTCGACCACGACACGATCGCCTGCGCTGAAGGTGGGGTGCATGCTAGTGCCGGCCACAGAAATTGTGACGTTGGAACTGTCCAAGGCGGTACGAACGACGGAAGCAAGCGGAAGAGGCTCCACCATGTTGTCCCTGCCTAGGAAAACGTCAGTCCCGTACATCCCTCACCCACGCTGGATTTCGTCAGAGGTGGATCGAAATTGCATGTGTTTGCAACCGCCTCGACCACACTCTCGAAGATCACGGCGGGGGCGTCGTACGGGGGGATTTCCGAGGGAATCTCGGCTGAGTCAGTGGTCATGAACTTGTCTCCGACAGCATGGCGGCTGATCGAACGCGATGGTGTCGTTCCGCCAGTCGGTCGCCGCCGGTCAACGAACCAGAGGTTGCAAGCGCGACTCCGGCGCACTGCGAAATCGCACCCGACGGGGAGCGCTTTCCGCAACCCGCGCAAGAGGGGTAGTCCCGAACGCGAAGTGAGCGCAGCTCGGACAGCAGAGGAGACTCCCCATGCCAGATGTCATGAATTCGCGAGTCTCGAACATTG
Organism: Planctomycetota bacterium; assembly: GCA_021776775.1. Taxonomy (GTDB): domain Bacteria; phylum Planctomycetota; class UBA8108; order UBA1146; family JAJFFE01; genus JAJFFE01. The sequence goes on from JAJFFE010000339.1 coordinate 4,897, forward strand.
CCGACCGATTGCTTGATCTGGACGCAGGGGAAGATATCGCCGGTCGGAGACACCACTAGCGCATTACGCGCCGTATTGCACATGAGCCCATCAGGTTTGAGCTTCCCTCGCTTCGACTTCACCTCGTACCGCGTGTAGTACTCGCCGAGCTGACGGTCGTCGAGCGCATGAGCAAGTGGACCCATATCCCCATCATCTTTGGGGGTAATGTTGGGATTCGCGGCGAAGCCAGCCCCGACTTCATGGGCGAAATCGCGGATTGCGTCAACTTCGTGAACGTTCTGCTGAAGGACGGGCAGCTTGACCATAACCGGCAAGTCGCGCTCTCGAAGCAAACGAACGGCCTCGAGCACGGGTGCCACGGGTTGCCTGCGCCCGGTAACCGCTGCGTAGGTGCTATCGGTGATTCCGTACAGGCTCACCTCGGTGGAAAGCGGCCTCACCAACGCTAGCTTGTCGGCAACCGCGGAGTCGACCAGGCTTCCGTTGGTAAAGATTCGCAAGGCGAAGTGTAGATCACGCGCAGCGGTGGCGATCTCGAAAAAGTCGCGGCGCACCAGTGGCTCTCCCCCGGTTAGGGTAAGAACCAGGCATCCCATTTCTGCGAGCTGCTCCATGACGCCGCGAACTTCACTCGTCGATAGTTCACCTGGCGATCGAAACTCAACCAAGTAGCAGTGGACGCAACGGAAGTTGCAACGATAGGTCAACTCGAGCATTGCTCGAAGCGGACGGTACTGCTCCAAGCTGGTCTTCTCAATAGCGGTGAACGGGTCGTCACGGACAGTCACGGCTTCACCCTCTTGAGCGAGCCACCGCTTGTCACAAGAGAACGCTGCTCCAACTCGGCCAAGAACCGCTCGACGTCGCTCTGGGCGCGTTCCTCAGGTACTTGGTAGGTTGACGCGACGCGTTGGGCGATGGAGTTTTTCGACTCGCCGAGCTCGAGACCGCCCCACACGTCCGCGCCCACGGTGTTCAAGACGAACACCTTGCCGCTGTCCGGCTCGATCAAGACGGTCTCGTCATCGATTCGGCGCCACGCAATTTGCGGATTCAACTGGTGCATCACCCTCTCCTTACCTGAACGAGTAGTGTCGTCGACTCGTTATCGGACGAGATAGTGCGGCCCTCCAGCTCGATCTTCGCTACTTCCAGGGGAAAGTGACCGGCCAAGCCATAGGTCAACACGAGGGACGTGAGGAAACGAAAATGGGTAATTTTGACCAGGATTCATACTGTGGGCCAGCATCGAGCGCTCCGATATAGAACCTAGTATCAGCCTAACGGAACGCGAGATGGCTCAAGTCGAACTACTCCAAACTATTCGCCGCCACTCTCGGTGCGCGGTCCTAGTATTCGCGGGAGCCATTCTCGCGTGCGCTGCCGTTAATGGCTTTCGCCCGCCGAGCTTCAGCGCCACATCTACCGTTCTGATCGCCCCGGACCCCGCGGCGTTCAAATGGCAAGAGGGCTCCGTGCCGTTTCCGATCTACCAAAGCTTCCACTCCAAGAAGATGTCACTCACGGAGAACGCAGTGGCAAGTCGTGCCGTGCGACTGATGAAGGGGGGCTCCACCTTCATCAACCCGTCGTTCGCTGCGATCGACCCAACAGAAGTGTCGCGGCTTCAGAGTCACTATGAGCAAACTACGGCGGGTATCTCCGAACAGAAACTCGTGCGGCGTCTCATTCGCTCGACCGCAACCGATCACATCCATCGAGCACAGCTCGTCAAAGTGTCCGTTGTCGATCCAGATCCGAAAGTCGCGCTTCTGTCGTCGTGGGCGCTCATCGAGGCCTCTGAGCAGTTTCATGCCGAGCGAGTGTTCGCGCCAACGGTGGAACACAAGTCACGTCTCGTGCTTAGACTTGCGAACGTCGAGCGAGAGCTAGCCGCCGCCCTAGATCACCAAGAGCAACTAGCAGAACAGCGACCGGTCTACCGAGAGCGTAAGAGCGCGCTCCGCATCGCGCTCAAAGACCTGTGGGTCGAACAAAATCGTCTACTAGAACTTTCATCTCTGACGGAGAAGCAGATGAAAGACCCAGAAAACCCTGTCGCCTCCGTTGCTCCGCCCCCGGACTTCGCCCTCGGACGAAGAGCCATAAGCATCTCGGAGGAGCTCGATCGAGCGATACTCCAGCTCACGGAAACTCGGGCGACGGCCTCAGAGTCACATCCGAAGACCGGTCAAGCGATTGCCCGGATTGCTGCCCTTCGTCGAAGGCTCGAGCAACTGCCGGGACCGGACGTGAGACGGGAAAGGCTCAACTCGGTACTCTTAGAGCAAATTGAGAATGTCCAGCAAGACTCTCGGATCAAATTGGCGGCCGTCGAAGAAGTGCTGGATATCGCTCAGAACGACCTCGCAACCCTGGCTCGAGGCAACGTCGAAGTGACCTCAGCTCGCCTTGAAGTTCTTCTCTTGGAGTCCATCCAGTGACGTATCCGATCGCAGTTGATTTACTACGACACGGTTGGATTGTGGCCAACAGGGTCCGTCGCACCCTACGAGTTCGCAAAGTCTACTGACCCGGTAACGATGAGCGGGCGGCGCTGGGTCATGATCCTACTCGGCTGTCTACTTGCTTCGCTTAGCGCTGTCGCAGTTCTGGAGGCGTCCGACAAGCGTATTCGTCCGAATCAACTGTCCGCGGTCCTTGATATTCCTTCGCTAGCGAGAATTCCTTCGATGCCGTCGACAATGACGACCGAATTCTCGGACGCACTGACAACGATGTATCCCATCATCGATCGGCTCATCAGCGAAGGGCGCTACCGATTCCTGATCACCAGCGCTGCGCCCGGAGAAGGCAGAACGACGATCGCAGACGCACTGAGGGCGCACTATGAGCGACGCGGACGGCGGGTCGACGTTCTAGATGCTACGGACGAGTACGATCACCGCCGTCAGACGCCACTCCAAGACAACTCCGATCCCAAACGTCTGATACTGATAGACAGCCCTGCGTTGAACGTATCCGGAAACGCGCTGAACCACGCCAACGCGATCGACTGCGCCTTCCTTGTCGTTGGGTCAGCCAGCACCAAGCGGGACATCGAGCGGTCCCTCGCAACACTGGAAACAGCGAAGATACCCGTCGTGGGCTTAATCATTAACGAACACGACAATCGGGCTTCCACAAAACTCGAAGTCCGGAGATCGAGGAGGAACTACTCCGCTCAATCGGAAGCCCAACCAGAGGCGCAGTCCTAGCCAGGTCAGAGGCACGGTGCGCCCGCTATATACCTTTGCCAAGTCACGGGCCCGCCGGATGCACGCGAGACCAGTCGAGCCCGAACCGTGCGAGGTACTTGCGAAGACGATCCGCGTCGTTCGAAGACCGCTTGCGCAACCGAGACACCGAGAACAACTCTCGGCCCGCGGCCGACAACGAGCCGTTCGCCTGACAAACACGGATCACGTCGGCGAGTTGCGAGCGATCGAAGCGATCGAGCTCGTCGATCTCTTCCGCGGAGAGCACGGTCGCCAATACCGCGACCGTATCGCCCGCCACGGGCTGGCCGCCGCTCCAGCTGTCGCGCAGTCGCGTGATTTCCTCACGCACCTCGGTCGCGCCGACGCGTCCGCCCGATGCCAACGTCCCCATTCGCACGATGGCGGCGTTCAGGTCGCGGAAGTTCCCGTTCCACGTCGACGATCGCCGCGCGGCAAACTGCAGGAAGTGATCCCGGGCTTCTCGATTGAACGACAAACGTCGCCCCGTGCGACGAGCGAACTGGTCAAGCTCATAGTCGACGTTGGGTTCGATGTCTTCGCGCCGCTCCGCGAGTGAGAGCAATCGAAACGTCCACAAGTTGATGCGCGCCAGCAGGTCTTCGCGAAACTCTCCGCAGCGAACAGCCAAGTTGAGGTCTAGATTGGTACCCGCGATCAGCTGAAAGTCGCTCGCTTCCTCGTTGTCGGACCCGACCGGGAGGAACCGCTTCTCCTCGATCGCACGCAACAGCATGGCTTGTTCGTCGAGCCCCAGTTCGCCGATCTCATCGAGAAACAATACACCGCCGTCAGCGGCACGAAGTAAACCAGCGCGATCCCGCGCCGCTCCGGTAAAGGCGCCCGAGACATGGCCGAACAGCGCCGACATGGCGGCATCTCCACGTATGGTGGCGCAGTTGATCTCTACGAACTTGCCCGCGATCTGGTGGCGCGCGATCTTCAACTCGTAGACACGTCGGGCAAGCTGCGACTTACCGGCTCCGGTCGGTCCGGTCAGAAGCATCGGGTCTCGAGAACGAACCGCGACCTGCTCGATCCGTTCGATGAGGTTGTTGAAGGAGTCGCTCTTGGTTTGGATACCGCTCTTGAGGAACTCGAGTCCTTGCTCCTGCTCACGAACGAAGCGGCTAGCGATCCGATCGTAGCGAGACAAGTCGAGGTCGATGATCGAGAGTTCACCGAGGGCATTGGGAACACGCTTTCGAGGCGGCGAACACTGCAGCAGTCGCCCGGGCAAGTGCCGCGATTCGGTGAGCAGGAACAAGCAAATCTGCGCGACGTGGGTCCCCGTGGTGATACTGACGAGAACGTCGTCACGTCCGGGATCGAGATCCATGGTGGCGGACCACTCGTGAAAGCCGGCGTACACCTCTTCGAAATCCCACGGGTCCTCTTGCTCGAGGACGTGCACGCGAATTTCCGTCTCCGGTGAAACAGCGCGTATGTCGTCGACCACGATCTCGGCAAGTTCGGTGTATTCGGCCTGCACCGCCAACTCGAGTCGATCGACGATCATGTCTTCGTGTTGGCAAATCGCCACGGTCGGGCGCCACCGTGCCCAGCGACCGTCTCCGCGTCCTTGGTCGAGTTGCGACCCGAGCACGGCGACGATGACGGTCTTCTTATCCATCGACCGCCTCCCCCGGGGCAGCGAGCGACAACACGTGCTCGCCCATCCATCGCTCTTGCGCGCAAACATCGATATGCAACTCGGAATCGACGCCTTCGAACCAGAGCGCCACGCCGTCGTCGATCGGGAACTCTCGCGCTTCGTCTTTCCACGCCACGCGGTTGGCCCGGACCTGGTACACGCGACCGCCGCATAGAATCCGCGCCCAACCAGCGTAGTCACTCTCTTCAATCACGACCTTCCCCAACGACATCTCGCCGGATCGGGATCGGTACGAGTCGACGATCCAACGGAAGGAAGCGGGAATGATCTCTCGGCGCCACGACCGCCCGACGAGTTCATCGACCATCTGCTCGGCGTTGTGATAGCGGCTCGGTTCCAACGTACGATACGCCAACCGACCCGAGCGCCGGCAGTACTGGCCACGAACCCAACGCACCAGCTCGCCGGGCACGGCGAACATCTCGAGGAAGGCGAGGTAGAACATGATCACCACGGCGCCGTGGTGCCACGGGACGTCTTCGCGTCTCCAGGTCCACCGTACGGTCTTCGTCGCGGGGTAGCCCAACCACTTCACCACTTGGTACGCTATGAGGATAGGAAGGAAATGGATCAGAACCACCGGCTATCTGCCCCCGACTGGACTCTTCGGACGCGACGTCGGCGCAAGCGCGAAGGGAACGTGCTTCCCTTGTATGTCGACCAACTCAACGGAGTCGCCTTCGACCCAGAGGCCGCGAACGCGCTTCAACTTCGTCCACGGCACGTCGATCGCAATGACTTGGCGTCCACTGTAGAGCAACTGCGGAGTGTCGACTTTGGTATGCCCGATGACGATCGACTTCGCCTCGAGGTTCTCCAGAATCTTGTCGATCTGGGCCTCGGTCGTACGGGGACCGAAGGAGCCCGGGGACGCTGCCGCGTACTTCTCGAAGTAGCCGCGGTACCAAAACGGGCCACGCGAGCCCCACAGGAGCATCGCCGCCTTCATGTCGATGGCGGCTAGTTCGTTCGACGGCATACCAAGGTATCGGCGGCTGGTCGCGTTCAACTCTTCGACGGTGCTCCGGTTGACCTCGAGCGACGGAGCAATCCCCGCGTGCACGAAGACGTAGTCGCCGACGATCGCTATGGAGTTCTGAGCTCGCAGCCAACGACCGAGTTCGGTGTCCTTGCCGTAGAGAGCAGGGTACGGCGTGCGAAGTAGCGAGCTGGAGAGACGATACTTGTCCGCGATATAGCGGATGTCTCCGCCCATGATCATCGCTTCGTGGTTGCCCAGAATGAAGTGCACTCGCCCGCCGGCCGCCGTCGCCTCGAAACTCAAGCGGTACATGAGCCAGAGGACTTCGGTCACTTGGTCGCCGCGATCGACCATATCTCCCACCGTGACCAAGTGACCGTTGCCAAACGACCACTTGCCTCGATCGTCGATGACCTTGTTCTTACGGAGGAACTTCACCAGCCCGTCGTACTCGCCCTCGACGTCGCTGATGACCAGCATGCGCGCGGGAGCGTCGATGATTGCCGGCTTGGCGCGATGCTCGACCAGAGCCAGCGACGGCCCGAGCAAACTGGCAAACCGCGGCAAGGCGATCGCCTCGCCCTTGGCGAACCGTCGCGACTTCGCAGCGCCATCCTCGATCCAAACCGCGTCGACCGCGCCGCCTTCTCGGTGAAACAGGTAGGGCCCGTCGTTCAGCGCCGGGCTGAGCGCCTGCGAGCGCGCCGCGGCGGGAAGCGCCGGGACGAGGAGAAGTAGCAGCAGGACAAGTCGTGAGCGCAGCATGGAAGGACTCCGAATCTGGGGGAGGTCAGGCTCTCGGGCCCGGGCTAGAGCATACGACAGCTCTCGGGTGACGCAACCAACGATGAACTATCTTTCACGCTACTTCTTATCTCGTCGGATAAACAGAACGCGCCCGCGGCGCCCGCGACGGCGGTGACTGTCACTCCCCAACCATATGTTTTAAAGTAACTTAAGGAGATGCTCTTCGAGGTCTCTCGAGTTGGGCACGCCGATTGATTTGTTCCTGATCTAACAAGAGCAGCAGATAGGAGCGAACCATGGCCAGCAAGCAACTCTTCGAATCACTCCGTGGCCCTCGTGCCCGGCGAGCCGACTCGGTCAACCAAGCGAACGCGCCGGCGTACAGCGTTTCAGCGCACCACGCCCTCGCGCAGTACGCGGCCACCGGTTGCCTGAACGGGACCTTCTACGCGACCGACGCCGACCAGCTCGACGTAACGCTGACTCTCGCGGGACAGTGTGCACCCGAATTCGTCGCGAAGACCGCGATCTACGCTCGCGAGCACGGATCGATGAAGGACATGCCCGCTCTGTTGCTCGCTGCGCTCAGCGTGTTGAGCCCGGCCGACTTCGACCGTGCGTTTGATCGAGTTGTCACGGACGCTCGAATGCTGCGCACGCTCGTGCAGATCATGCGCAGCGGAGCGGTTGCCCGAAAGTCACTGGGGTCGCTACCGAAGCGGAAGATCCTCGATTGGTTAGCGCGGCAAACTGACGTCGGGTTGTTCCGCGCCGCGGTGGGTCGATCGCCGTCGTTGGCGGATGTGATTCGCATGGTGCACCCCAAGCCGGCAACGGCGGAGCGCGCCGCGCTCTACGGTTACCTCTTGGGGCAACCGCACGACCCGAGTCGGCTGCCCGAGTTGGTCCGTCAATTCGAAGCGTACAAGCGCAAAGAGACGCAGGACGTGCCGAAGGTTCCGTTCCAACGACTGACCGGTCTCGACCTGTCGAAGAAGGCGTGGATCGAAATTGCACGAAACGGAACGTGGCAACAGACGCGTCAGAACCTGAACACCTACTTGCGACACGGAGCACTGGACGATGACTCGGTCGTTCGAACCATCGCCGGGCGGCTTGCAGACCCGGCGGAGATCGCCAAGAGCCGCGTGCTTCCGTACCAACTACTGGTCGCCGCGTTGTCGGTCAATCCGAAGATGCCGCGCGCTATCCACGAGGCACTGCACGACGCGTTGGATCGTTCGCTCGTGAACGTTCCGCGGGCCAAGGGCAAGGTCATCGTCTGCCCGGACGTGTCGGGATCGATGACGTGGGCTTCGATCACCGGCTACCGAAAGGGCGCGACGAGTGCGGTTCGGTGCATCGATGTCGCGGCTCTGATCGCCGCGGCAATACTGCGGAAGAACCGAGACGCTCGAGTCCTGCCGTTCGAATGCGATGTCGTGGATATCGATCTGGAGCCTCGGGATACCGTGGTGACGAACGCAAAGAAGCTCGCCTCCATCGGTGGAGGCGGAACAAACCTGAGCGCGCCGCTTCGTCGCTTGAACGAAGAGCGGGCCCGAGGAGACCTGGTGATCTTCGTATCGGACAACGAATCTTGGATGGACGGGGGACGCCGCTACGGTTCGACGGAAACGATGCGTCAGTGGTCGGAGTTCCAGCGACGCAATCCGAAGGCGAAGCTCGTCTGCTTGGATCTGCAGCCCAACGCAACAACACAAGCGCACGACCGGCCGGACATTCTCAACGTAGGTGGTTTCTCGGATCGCGTGTTCGACCTCATCGCGCGGTTCGCAGACGGCAAGCTGAACCCCGGCCACTGGGTTGGAGTGATCGAATCGGTCGAACTAGAAACGCAGCGAGATGCTATGTAAGTGAGACAACGACTTCCCGTGGAATGCACGCAGGGACTACAGTTTCGATCTGTTCGCGTCTCCGCATTTGTTCTTGTTCACGGGAAGTCGCCTTATCGACAACAGAGATAACTCAGCACGAATGCTCGCGGAACTACATTGATTTCCAATCCTGGGTTCCGGGTTCGAATCCCGGCGGCCGCACCGATCACTCGCAGCGAGTGATCGAAGCGGCCGTAGCTTAACTGGCAAAGCACAGTCGTGTTTCGCAAACGTCTTGTCGTGCTGGGTTCTTCTTCGAGAATGCTGGAAAACTACAAGCACACCACACCCTGAAACGGCGGCCCGATCATGAACGACGCAGCACTCCCAGACGAAGAGATCGGCGAGCCCGACGAACCGCTCGTGATCGACGGCTCGTCGGGCGAGGGCGGCGGGCAGATCCTGCGCTCTTCGCTTGCGCTCTCGTTGGTAACAGGCAAGCCGTTTCGAATCGAACGCATTCGCAGCAAACGCTCGAGGCCTGGGTTGCTTCGCCAGCACTTGACGGCGGTCCGCGCGGCGACGGAAATTGGCTTGGCGACGGTCACGGGGGACAGCCTCGGTTCGACGGAGCTGTCGTTCGCTCCGACGACCATCGAACCCGGCGACTACCACTTCAGCATCGGTACCGCTGGTAGCACGACCCTTGTTCTGCAGACCATCCTCCCGCCCCTCTTGCGGGCGGGGAAGCCAAGCCGGGTCGTTATCGAAGGAGGGACACACAACGCCTCGGCGCCGCCGTTCGAGTTCATCTCGAAGTCGTTCCTGCCGGTTCTTCGCCAGATGGGCGTGACCATTGAAGCGACGCTGGTACGTCCAGGGTTCTATCCGGCGGGCGGTGGACGAATCGAAGTGACACTGGAACCACTCGAAGAGCTCCGCCCGATCCGCCTCGTGGATCGGGGTGAGATCGTGAACAAGAGAGTGCGCGCGGTCATCTCGCAGCTGTCGCCGAACATCGGACACCGTGAAGTGGACCTGTTGAAGAGACAATTCTCGCTGCCGCGATCGGCGGTCGGCGTCGAAGTAGTCGAGTCGACCGGTCCCGGGAACGTCGCCTTCATCGAACTCGAGTGCGAGCACGTGACCGAAGTCTTCACCGGGTTTGGCATGGTCGGCAAGCCAGCAGAGTCGGTCGCCCGGGAGGCACTGCGAGGCGCGCGCCGGTACCTGAAGAGTAGCGCCCCGGTCGGGGAGTACCTGACCGATCAACTCCTGATTCCGTTCGCCATGGCGGGGTCGGGAGAATACATGGCCACAACCGTCTCTCCGCACACGGAAACCAACATCGACGTGATCCAACGTTTTCTGGACGTCGAGATCGAAGTAGACCGCGCCGGACAACATGGGAACCGATTCACCTTTCGACGAAGCAACAGTGAGGAGACATCATGAGAACGCGAGATCTTGCCAAGCTCGGGATCCCGAAGGGTCCTCTGATCAATAAAGCGATCGTTGCCGCACAGGCGGCTCACGCCGGCGGCGTGGACAAGCGCGACATGATGAGTGTCGTCCGCGGCGTCACTGAACGTCCCGACGACTTCTTCGACGACGCTGTGTTCGGTGAGTTCGCCACCGAGTTCGCGGCGTATCTCGATATCGCCCAGCGCATCGACGGACGGGCAGAGCCCGCACCGTACCGGCAGTGGGGAGAAGACTTGGAGCCGCAGTCGGTCCATCAAATGGAGAACGCGTGCCGACTGCCGATCGCGGTCCGCGGTGCGCTCATGCCAGATGCTCATCTCGGGTACGGATTGCCAATCGGGGGTGTCCTTGCCACGGAGAACGCCGTCATCCCCTACGCGGTGGGCGTCGACATTGCATGTCGAATGAAGCTGACGGTGCTCGATTTGCCGACCTCGGCTCTCGACGAAGAGCGTGATCGATTGTCGAAAGCGATCGAGCGCGAAACTCGATTCGGTATGGGCTCACACTTCAAGGACAAGCGACATCACGAGGTTCTGGACCGAGATTGGGATTTCTGCTCGGTAACCAAGGGCGTCAAGGATCGCGCGTGGAAGCAGCTCGGAACGAGCGGAAGCGGAAACCACTTTGTCGAGTTCGGTGTACTGACCGTCGACAACCCAGATGCCGGCCTCGAGGCGGGTGAGTACCTAGCACTCTTGTCGCACAGCGGTAGTCGAGGTGCCGGGGCAACTATCGCTGGCCACTACTCCAAACTGGCAATGCGCATGCGTCCCGAACTTCCGAAGCAGCTGCACCAGCTAGCGTGGCTAGAGTTGGACACCCCGGAGGGACAGGACTACTGGGAAGCGATGAACTTGATGGGTCACTACGCCGCTGCAAACCACGCCTTGATCCATGAGAGCATCGCAACGCATCTCGGCGTCGACGTCTTGCTGGACATCGAGAACCATCACAATTTCGCGTGGAAGGAAGTTCACGACGGCAAGGAAGTCATCGTGCACCGAAAGGGCGCCACTCCGGCGGGCGAAGGCGTGCTCGGAATCATCCCCGGATCGATGGCGGACAACTGCTACGTGGTTCGTGGACGAGGAAACCCTGATTCCATGAACTCCGCCGCACACGGAGCCGGACGGGTCATGAGCCGCAAGAAGGCGAAGGCGACGTTCACCTGGGACGACGCACAACGGGTGCTCGATGCGAAGGGTGTCACGTTGTTGTCGGCCGGGTTGGACGAGGTCCCTATGGTCTACAAGAATATCGAGAGCGTCATGGCCGCTCAGTCGGACCTCGTGGAGTCCTTGGCTCGGTTCGCGCCCAAGCTAGTCAAGATGGCACCGCCCGGAGAACGCGCCGAAGATTGATCGTTGCAGCGCGGCGCCCCTTTGGCGCGGCGCTCTTTTAATGGGCGCTACGACTCCCTCCCGCTCATCACCGCAGTTGCGAACGTGACGAGATCTCCCATTCGCGCGCCTCGGCAAATCGCGGGCGAAGTTGGCAACTCGACGAGGTGAGAGTTGCAGCCTCCGACAATCAAGAATCGGTCCTGCGCCTCGAGGATTGGGATCAAGTGCGCAAAGTCGTCCTGGAGTGCGACAGCGTCTGTGACATGGCTGATGCTCACCCACACGAGCCGAGGGTCGTAGTGCTGAATGGCCAGTTCGAGAGATTTGAGTGGCAGGTTGGCTCCTAGCGACGACGCAGCTATACCCACACTGCGCAACACCACGGACACCGCGAGCGTCGGCAACGTATGGTAGTCGCCCGACACACTACAACCGATAGCTACGGCACCCGGATTCGATGACGGAAGAGTCGCCAAGATCTCGCGCAGCCCCTGCGCCACGACTTCCGTCGAACGGTGCTCGATGTAGACGCCTTCGTGACCGCACGAGAGGTACAGCTTCCCGATCTCCCCCATCGCCTCGGCGAGAGGACCATCGACGACGTTCGCCAACGAGTTCCCGGACAGATACCAAGACAGAAGCAGACTACGCGCCTCCACACGCTTTCCCTCGATGAGCAACTCTTTCAGCTGCTCGCCCGATCCGGCCACAGATGCGTCGAGGCGAGTTTCGAGATCGAACCCCAGCAATTCAGGGTGAATGACGCTGACGCCGTGCTCTCGAACGTATCGCACTGCTTCGGACACGGCGATCTTGCGGTGACCGCCGGCAGTTTTGGTTGCCTCGATGGCACCACTGTCGACCCAACGCTTGACTGAGGACTCACTCACACCCAAGGCACGCGCAAGGTTCCGCGGTGACAAGCTGGTCGGTTTCTGACTGAGATCCTCACCCATGACGCCCCCGAATCGTAGTAAACCGTAGTACAAGAACTGCCAAACCGAAACTATCTCACTGCGACGCCGCGCTGCCACCAAGCGACGAACGTTCGGATGGTAACGGGTGAACGCCGCCGCTCTCCTCCACCGCATAGGTGCGATTGACGGCCAGATCGAAGAACTCATCCACCGAAAGCACGCTGTTGGGCCAAGTCACTCGCAAGCGGGTGATTCGTGTGGCGGCTCCCAGCCCGACCTCCAGTTGCAGGCTCGACGCGCCAAAGCTCCCGCCCGAGCCAATCGTGCGGTGAATCGTGCGAGAGCCATCGCCTTCGGCGACCGTCAACTCGACTCGCGCACCAACGCCCCATCGATTGGAGCGAACCCCACGCAGCCGGAGCGTCACCCAGTTGTTTCCGAATCCAGGATTCTCGAGAAGAACGTTCGGCGCAACATCACCGGGAAACGTCCCCCCCATGACCACGTAAAGATCTTGATCGCCATCGTTGTCTAGGTCGCCGAACGCTATGCCGTGACCCTTCTGAAGGTGCCCCGCCCGTGCGGCGACCGTGACGTCCTCGAATCGTACGCCGCCTCGGTTGTGAAACATCCGATTGGGCACCAGGTACCCGAGCCCCGGCGCACCCGTCCCGAGATAGAAGTCGAGATACCCGTCGTTGTCGAGATCACCAAAGTTGCCCGACATCGGAGACATGGTCTGAAGCAGCCCACTTTCCCGAGTGACATCTTCGAACGTTCCGTCTCGGTTGTTTCGGTACAAGCGGGGCTTACCCATGTCCGTTCCCGACGGAACGCCTAAGAAGTCTGAGACCTCGGCCGCGGGAGAGAACGTCAACTCGATCGGCAAACCACCACCCGGCCAAGAGATGTCGGGGTACGGATAGCCGGCGACGAACAGGTCGTGCCAGCCATCGTTGTCGTAGTCCCAGAACCAAGTCGCGAAGCTTAGTACCGGCTCGGACACTCCGGATGATTCGGAGACATCCGTGAACGACCAGCCTGTGTCGCTCGAAAACCAGCCGGCTTCGACGGGGCCGTCGTTTCGCAGCAGAACATTGGACTCTGCGAAACGAGATACGAAGAGGTCGATCCGACCGTCGTTGTCGAAGTCTCCCCAGCTCGCTCCCTTGATCCAACCGAGAAGATCGACACCGAGGTTGGGATAGATGTCGGTGAACGTGCCATCACCATTGTTGTGGTAAAGGTGCGCCTGAACTTCGCTGTGCGTCACCCGCCAGCCCCAAAGGACGGCGCGAAAGAACAAGTCGTAGATCCGATTCTTGCGGTACTCCGGCACACCCGTCTCGTTGCCGACGAACAGGTCGAGAAGCCCGTCGTTATCGAAGTCTCCCCACGCCGCAACTTGAGACGGGGCCAGCGCGAGAACGCCAGCCGCGACGGTGACGTCCGTGAACGTTCCATCGCCGTTGTTACGCAGCAGCGTGTTGGGCCAGTGACCGTACGCTTGATGCCAACCACCGCGCAGGACCAACACATCGACAAAGCCGTCGTTGTCGTAGTCGGCCTGCACAAGATTGAGCCCGCCCCCGATGCTCTCGAGACCAGCCTCCCTACTGACATCGTCGAAGCCGCCGCGCCCGTTGTTTCGGTACAGACGAAGGCGTCCGGTTTCGCCGGCGAATGGGTGGCTACTAGAAGCAAGGACGTCGAGCTGACCATCGCCGTCGAAGTCTTCCACGATGGATCCGCCCGCCCCGCCCACCGTAGCAACACCCAAATCGACGGAACGGTTGGCAAACGCGGGGAACGTGGACTCGCGCGCGTATGACGACTCGCGAATGAGCCAACTCTCTTCTACTCGGTCTGGATAATCCCCGACCGTCATGCTGGCGATATTGAGCAACCATTTCGAAGCAAGATCACTCGGGTCCGCTCGAAGCAACTCTTCCAACGCAGCAATCGCACGATTGGAGCCGCGAGGAGAGTCATGCTGCGCCGCTTCCACGAGCGGAAACACACACGAACTCGGGTTGTGCTGCGCGATGCAGTTTTCTTGCTCGCCGAGACGCAGGTAAGCAATCGCTCGCGGCTGTGCAACGATGGCGCGAAACTCTTCACTACCCATCTCGGTTCGACACGATTCGTACAACGCGTCGTAAAGCTGCGTCGCCTCGTCAAGGCGCCCTACGCGAACAAGTGCGAGAGCCAAGCGAGCGCTACGCTCCACATCGTGAAACGGCGCCGCGCCATACTTTTCGAGAAGACGCACCACCGCTGGTTCTCCGCGGAACACCGTCTCCGAACCAAACTCCGACTCGATGCGCCGCAGAATCTCTGCGGTGTCCGTGGTGTCGAACTCGGTGGTGAGAGCACTCGTCCGACAGCCCGCGGTTGCGACCACCAAAAGAAGAGCTAGTAGGAAGTGGCGCATGGCTGGCCGATCGCAAGTTCTGGTTCGTGTTCGACGAGCAATCGGTTGCTCGTGACTGGCTGTGGTGACCGAAGACCGCGCTGGCGCCGGACGGGACCCGGCCCACCATCGTTCAAAACGGTCACACCCACAAGGCGTTCTGGGAAAGCATGTTCGACCGATCTGGTGATCGATTTGAATCCGGGCAGACGCGCTCCTCGAAAGACAGGGTCGTTCAACCCACTTTTCGATAATGAGTTACAGGCCAACCAAGGCCGAATCGACAGCACCGGAATGAACCGACACTCCCTCCTGCACCCGTGGCGAGCATCGCTCAGGAACTGGTGGCAAGGAGCGCAAACCGTTCACGACGATCCCGTGGTCGACGACCGAATCGACTGGACTCGGATGGTCCCGTTCCTCCTGTTGCACCTCGCGGTGCTGGCGGTGTTCGCCGTCGGAGTGAGCCCCGTCGCCGTGGCCGCCGCCGTCGGAGCGTACCTGCTGCGAATGTTCGCGATCACCGCGTTCTATCACCGCTACTTCTCACACCGCGTCTTCCGCACCACCCGACTGTTTCAGTTTGTCATGGCGTTCACCGGTTGCACCGCCGCGCAGAGAGGACCGATGTGGTGGGCCGCGCAACACCGACACCACCACGCTCACTCCGATGAAGAGAGCGACATCCACTCTCCGCGGCAACGCGGAGTCCTGTGGAGTCACATGCTTTGGTTCACCACGCGTGGCGCCTTCAACACTCCGATCAAATACGTTCGAGATTGGCGGCAGTTTCCTGAACTGCGCGTCCTCGAACGGTGGAACTGGGTTCCCACCGTTGTCCTCGCGGTGTCCATGTACGCACTGGGATCCTGGTTGAGTTCCGCCTACCCGAGTCTCGGAACCAGCGCGACGCAGATGTTGGTGTGGGGCTTCGTCGTCTCAACCGTCGTCCTGTACCACGCGACGTACACGATCAACTCGCTCGCGCACCGCTTCGGTCGACGCCGATTCGAGACGCGCGACGACAGCCGAAACAACTTCTGGCTCGCTCTCCTCACTCTGGGTGAGGGGTGGCACAACAATCATCACCACTACCCGACCGCCGCGCGCCAAGGCTTCTATTGGTGGGAGATCGATCTTTCGTACTACGGACTCGTACTGCTTTCATGGTGTGGACTCATCTGGGATCTGCGACCGGTGCCCAAAAGCGTGCTCGGACGTCGTCGGATCGAGCCCACGTCATGAAGATTGCGATCGTCGGCACCGGGATCTCTGGGCTCGTCGCGGCGCGACGTCTCTACCGCAATCACGACATCACTCTGTTCGAGGCCGCGAGCCGAGTCGGTGGTCATACCAACACCATCGACGTCGAAGTCGGCGGTAGGGATTACGCGATCGATACGGGATTCATCGTCTACAACGAGTCCAACTACCCCCACTTCACGCAACTCCTCGGCGAGCTGGACGTCGCCAGCCAAACGACGTCCATGAGTTTCAGTGTGCGCTGCGAATCCATCGACCTCGAGTACAAGGGTGAGGCGAAGGCGGACGGCCGAGGAGTTTCCTGGCCGGGGTTGTTCGCTCAGCCCCGAAACGCGCTTCGTCCCCGCTTCTGGCGACTACTGCGCGACATCCTCAAGTTCCGCCGGGTTGCCCCTGCGGCATTGGATCTCCACGACGAGCAGTGCTCCGTGGCGGAGTTCGCCCGAGACAACGGGCTGAGCGACGCCTTCGTCGATCTCTACCTCGTTCCGCTCGGCGCGTCGCTCTGGTCGTGCCCACCGCGAACTTTTCGCGGCTTCCCGATGCGGTTCGTCTCCGAGTTCCTCGCCAACCACGCCATGCTCGATATCGGGCAGCGACCGGTATGGCGAGTGGTTCGCGGCGGATCACGCGAATACATCGCACCGTTGACCGCGCCGTTTCGCGATCGCATTCGGACCAGTGCCCGCGTCGAACGAATCGTGCGAGGTAACGACGGCATTCTCGTCGCCACTCAAGATACGTGTGAGCGGTTCGACCATGTGATCCTGGCCAGCCACGCCGACACCTCGAGAGCGCTCGTCGAGAACCCGTTCCCCATCGAACAGGAAGTCCTCGCCGCGTTCCCCTACCAGTCCAACGTCGCGATTCTCCACACCGACCATTCCGTCTTGCCGCGCCGTCGGCAAGCGTGGGCCAGTTGGAACTACCGCGCTGACGAACCCGCTTCCGACACAGGAACCGTCACCTACAACATGAATGTCCTGCAAGGAATCGACAGCGATACGACGTTCTGCGTCACGCTCAACGACGAGCACCGCATCGACACTTCGAAAATCGTTCAGCGTATCCCCTACGACCATCCGGTGTTCACCGTCGGCCGCCAACGCGCACAGTCGCATCGCGAAGATCTGATCGATCTCGACGGTATCAGCTATTGCGGCGCTTACTGGGGCTACGGCTTTCACGAAGACGGTGTCCGTAGCGCTCTCGAGGTCGCGAACCGAATCGACCAGAGACTATCCACCAACAAAACGAAATCGGTCGACCCGGGGGAACAGTGTCCAGCTCCATCCTAGAAGGCCGAGTACGCCACAATCGCGTGCAGCCCGTCTCGCACAAGTTCACCCGCCGAATGTTCATGGTGGGTCTCGAGCTGTCCGAACTCGAGACGGTGTTCGATCGGTTCTGGTTCTGGTCTACGAAACGGGCGGCGCTCGCACGGTTTCGACGAAGTGACCACATCGGCTCTCCTGATCGCGACCTCGACGAAGAGGTCCGGGACCGCGTCGAACAACAAACCGGCCGCCGCCCCGAGGGTCGAATCTTGTTGGTGACTCACCTTCGATACTTCGGATACGTCATGAACCCGGTCAGCTTCTACCTGATCAGAGATCGGCAAGATCGGCTCGAGACGATTGCCGCGGACGTGAGCAACACTCCGTGGGGAGAGCGACACTTCTACGTTCTTCCGTGCACGGACGCCGACCGAAAAGTCCACCGTTTTCGTTTCGCCAAGGACTTCCACGTCTCGCCGTTCATGAGTATGGACATAGAGTACGACTGGACCTTTCGCTGGGACGGTTCCTCGCTGTTCGTGCACATGAAGAACATGCAACGGGGCGAGAGCATCTTCGACGTCACGCTCAACTTGGCCGCGCGCCCACTGACGTCAAGTCGACTGACCCGCACGCTCCTGCGCTACCCGGCCATGACCGCGCAAGTCTTGCTCTCGATCTACTGGAATGCGTTGCGGCTTCGCTTGAAGCGCGTCCCGTTCCATCCACACCCAAAGCACCTAGCCGGGAAGGCGGAAACCGCATGACCGAGACGACGCTACCGATCGAGGCGAAGTCCCCCGCAGCGCACACCGGCTGGATAGACCGGGGAGCCCGACGATTGCTGTTCGCTGGACTGAAGGGTCTACCTCAGGGCTGCCTCTCGTGGAGCGACACGGAACAGACTCAGACGTTTGGGCAAGGCGCCGCAACGCCCGATCTTGCACCGGTCGCCGTGACGGTTCACGACCCACGCTTCTATCGCCGCCCGTTAGTCGGAGGCTCCCTTGGCGTCGCCGACGGATACATTCGCGGGGAGTGGGAGTGCGAACTCGGCGATCGAAGTGGACCGAGCGAGCTGACGCGACTGTTTCGGCTCTTTCTCCGATCGCAAGAGACAGCAGACCGCTTCGAATCTGGTTTCGCTCGAGTGAAGGGCGTCGCAGCTCGAGTTCGTCACGCTCTCCGCAGCAACAGCAAGCGCGGAAGCCGGCGCAACATCCACGAGCACTACGACCTCGGCAACGACTTCTTCCAACTCTTCCTCGACCCGACGCTCGCGTACTCGTGCGGCGTCTTCGAGAGTCCGGACGCAACTCTGGAAGAAGCGTCGATCGCCAAGTTCGATCGACTCATCGCCGCCTTAGACCTGCGATCGACGGACCACCTGCTGGAGATCGGGACCGGGTGGGGCGGCTTCGCGATTCACGCGGCCGAACAGACCGGCTGCCGGATCACGACGACCACCATCTCCCAAGAGCAGTTCAAGTTTGCACTAGCAAAAGTGGAAGAGCGCGGCTTGACCGGTCAGATCGACGTTCGGCTCGAAGACTACCGAGATCTTTCCGGACAGTTCACGAAGGCTGTTGCCATCGAGATGATCGAAGCCGTCGGCGATCCGTACTTGCCAACGTTCTTCAACACCATTCGGGACCGGCTCACGCCTGGAGGCTTGTTTGCGGTGCAAGCGATCACAATGCCGGAGCACCGCTACCGACGATATCTGAAGTCGGTCGATTTCATCCGCGCGTTCGTGTTCCCCGGTAGTTGTTGCCCATCGATCACTGCAATGACGTCGGCCGCCTCGGAAAAATCCGACTTCCGTCTCGTTCACTGTGACGACATCGGGTTGCACTACGCCACGACCCTCAAACGTTGGAGGGAACGGTTTTGGAGCAACATTGAAGAGGTGCGCGCGCTGGGATACTCCGAGCAGTTCATCAGGCTCTGGCACTACTACCTCTGCTACTGCGAGGCGGGATTCGCCGAGCGATACACGAGCAACGTTCACTTGGTTTTCGAGCGATCGAACACCGCTACACCGATCACGCGGCGCATCCGCAACTCTATGGGAAAGCGAACGACATGAGTGTGTTGACGACGATTCGACAGCAGGCGGTCCGGCTCGCGGAAGCGGGACGATTGCCGGATCCTCTGGTCCGCTGGGGAATTCGCAGGCTCTGTCGCGATCGACTTCGTTCGGCGACACAAGGCGATTGCGAATCGCGACAGCAACGATTACGGCGCCTGCTCGACGATTCGCGAAAGGGTCCGGTAGCACCGGTGCCCGAACTCGCCAACGAACAACACTACGAAGTTCCGGCAGAGTTTTTCTCCACGGTGCTCGGAGCACGACGAAAGTACAGCTGCTGCTACTGGGGCGACGGCCAGAAGACACTGGACGAGGCCGAGGTCGCAGCGCTCGAGCTGACCGCCGAGCGGGCGCAACTCGAAGACGACCAAGACGTCTTGGAGCTAGGCTGCGGCTGGGGTTCATTGACACTGTGGATGGCCGAGCGATATCCCAGCAGTCGCATCACCGCGGTTTCGAACTCAACGTCTCAACGCGCCTTCATTGAGGGCGCCGCGCGCGAGCGTGGCCTGGAGAACGTCAACGTTATCACGACCGACGTCAGTGAGTTGCACTTCGAACGCGCAAGGTTCGATCGGGTCGTCTCGGTAGAGATGTTCGAACACGTCCGTGACCATCGAACCCTCTTGGAGCGAATATCGTCATGGCTTCGAGCCGATGGGAAACTGTTCATTCACATCTTCTGCCACCGCTCGGAGACGTACACGTTCGAGAACGACTCCGACAGCTGGATGGCACAGACGTTCTTCTCCGGCGGGATCATGCCGAGCGACGACTACCTGCTGAGGTTCCAGGACCACGTCCGCCTGACTGATCAGTGGCGCTGGTCGGGACGCCACTACGAAAAGACGGCCAACGCGTGGCTGCGTCAACTCGACCAAAACCGACACCACGTGACCGACATCTTGACTGAAACTCACGGCTCCGCGGATGCGGCCCTCTGGGTCGAACGGTGGCGACTGTTCTTCATGGCGTGCGCCGAACTGTGGGGCTATCGCAATGGGGAGGAATGGTGGGTATCTCACTACCTGTTCGAACCAAAGCCTACGTCGGGCGCGCCCACGTAGGCGCTCGGGTGTTGGTTTCGTTGGGTGATCCTCATCGGCCGCCAGCTTTCCGTCCGGTCGCTGTCGCCGCAAGACACTCACGAAATGACACTTAACAACCCCTCCCGCCCCTCGCCCTAGCAGCTCTGCAGGTTTATCAA
Organism: Planctomycetota bacterium; assembly: GCA_021776775.1. Taxonomy (GTDB): domain Bacteria; phylum Planctomycetota; class UBA8108; order UBA1146; family JAJFFE01; genus JAJFFE01. The sequence continues at coordinate 25,381 of JAJFFE010000339.1, forward strand.
TCCGCGCGTCGATAGAGGAACTACGGATTCCTTCTGAAAGGCGCCGGGTGCAGGGACGATGGATCATTGGAGTGACGACCGCACTATGGGTCGCCGCAGTCCTCATAGGCTTCGGGGTACTGGTCGACTCCGCATCGGTCGCCGGCCCCCGAGACGACGCTGCGCGTTCGTGGCCACCGAGCTCTTCTCTTGCTCACCGAGGCAATTGGGAGATCCTGGTCTTCGTCCACCCTCATTGCGCTTGCACGGTCGCGACACTGCGCCAACTCGAACGAGCTCAACCGCTGTTCCAACTGGGCAACCACATGCGAACGCTCGTCTCAGTTCCAACGGGTGCCGACGCGAACTTCTCGCAGGGTCCGGTAACTCGGCACGCTCACACCATGCATGAAACCGAAGTCATCGTCGATATCGACGCCAACGAAGCGCGAACGTTCGGCGCGCAAACGTCGGGACACGTGTACGTGTATGACCCGAACGGACAGATCCGGTTTTGCGGCGGAATCACCGCGAGTCGGGGTCACGAAGGCGACAGTGACGGACTCACCGCTGTGATCGATCTCCTCCAAGGCAATGAAGCGCAAACGTCCGAAACCGAAGTGTTCGGCTGCCTCCTGACTGAAGCCCTGCCGATCGACCCCCCCGCGGTTCCGTGCGAGGAGTGCGAACGTGACTGACGCCACCATGGAGTTGACCCTCGCCAACCGTATCCAGGCCCGGGCATCCGAGATTGCGACGATCGAAGCGTACGAGAACGCGCGCCGCACCGACCGTATGCTCGCTGGGCTCCTCGCCTTTCAGTGGGTCGTGGCGATAGTTCTCGCGTTCACAGTCTCCCCGTACACTTGGATCGGAGTCGCAAAGAGCACTCACGAACACGTCTGGGCGGCGATCGTACTGGGCGGTCTTCTCAGCATTTTCCCGATAGTGCTCGCGTTTCGGGCCCCCGGGGCCGCGCACACTCGTCACACACTCGCGGTGGCGCAAATGCTCTGGTCCGCCCTCTTGATTCACCTCTCCGGCGGCCGGATCGAAACACACTTTCACGTGTTCGGATCGCTGGCGGTGTTGTCGTTCTACCGAGACTGGAAAATAATGGTGACCGCGACCATCGTGGTCGCTGCCGATCACTTCGTTCGCGGAGTCTGGTGGCCGCAGTCGGTCTTCGGGGTTCTGTCCGGAAGTTCCTGGCGCTGGGTGGAACATGCGACTTGGGTGATCTTCATGGATTTCTTCCTGGTCCGCGCCTGCCTCGTGAATGTGGCAGTCCTCGGCCAGCTAGCGCACGAACAGGCCGACGCCGAGATCGCTCGCGACAACGTCGAAGAGGTCGTTCGAAGGCGCACGGCGGAGTTGCGAATTGCCAAGAACCGCGCCGAGACCGCCAGCCGAAGCAAGACAGACTTCTTGGCGAACATGAGCCATGAGATTCGCACGCCGATGACCGCGATCCTCGGCTTCGCGGATTTGCTCGCGACGGAGTCGGGCGCCGTTGATCCGAAAGATGCGGTCCGTACCATTCAGAACAACGGGCAACACCTCCTCGCACTCATCAACGACATCTTAGACTTGTCGAAGATCGAAGCGAACAAGATGGAGTTCGACCCCTCGGAGTTCAATCCGGCGGACGCCTTGGAGGAGGTGCGTGAGCTGCTCGAAGTCCGCGCAAAAGAGAAGGGCCTCGAGCTGAAGTTCTCGGCGGACGACAACCTTCCCACCGGCTGCACCGCGGACGCGACTCGGCTGCGCCAGGTGTTGATCAACTTGGTCGGCAACGCCATCAAGTTTACCGAGCAGGGATCCGTCCGAGTTGAGGCGCGATTCGCCGACGACGAAGAGCAAGATGGCGACTTGACGGTAGACGTCGTCGATACCGGTTGCGGTTTGGGCCCGGACGAGCAAGTGGTCGTGTTCAAACCGTTCACCCAAGCGGACAGCTCGACCACGCGAAAGTTCGGCGGTACCGGCCTGGGGCTGTCCATCAGTCAACGGCTCTGCGAAGGCATGGGCGGCGAGCTGAATTTGGTCGAGAGCGCCATCGGCGTCGGCAGCCGATTCCGTATGACGATCCCACTCGCGGATTGCAGCTACAACCTCAAAGCCGCCGCCCCAAAATCACGCCCCGCGAAGACAACGACGGAATTCAGCCGGCGGCTCAACATACTCGTCGCCGAAGATGGGCCGGACAACCAGCGGTTGCTCAAGTTCTTCGTCGAGCGCGCAGGTGGATCCGTCACCATCGTCGAAAACGGAGAACTCGCGCTCGACGCCGCGTGGATCGCACGTACTGCCAACCGACCGTTCGACGTCATCCTGATGGACATGCAGATGCCGGTCATGGATGGATACACCGCGACCTCCGAACTGCGAAGGCTCGGCTACGACGGCCCGATCATCGCCGTCACCGCGCACGCCATGCCCCACGACGTCAGTCGATGCCTCGAGGCGGGTTGCGATGACTACGTGGCGAAGCCGCTCGATCGCCTCCTGCTACTCGGCAAGATTCAGATCCACGCCGATTCCCCGCCACTCTCGAACCCGGCCGACCCGCTGCAAACGTTCTAACTGCAACCAGCAACGGTTCTTCCCCCCTCGCCGACAGAACGTTTTGACCGTTTTTTGGGGTTGGTCTGAATCCACCCACGGCCCCGTCGGCGAATAGTGACTCACTCGTGGGGCAGGAATGCCAAACACCACGAGCACCCAGGAACCCGCGAAAGGTCCCAGACATGCTCAGAGTCACCATGACGTTTGCCGCTATCGTGCTCTTTTCGACCGTCGGCTACGCACAGTGCGAGGGCGACGCTCACCCGGTCAGTGCTCGCCCCACAAAGACCATTGTCGAAACCGCCATCGGCGCCGGAAGCTTCAACACCCTCGTTGCCGCGGTGAAGGCCGGCGGCTTGGTCGAGGCTCTTTCCGGTACCGGCCCCTTCACAGTGTTTGCTCCCACGGACGAAGCGTTCGCGAAGCTCCCGAAGGGCACGCTCGCCTCGCTCTTGAAGCCTGAGAACAAGCAGCAGCTCGTCGACATCCTGAAGTTCCACGTCGTCGTCGGACAAGCGGACGCAGCCGCGGTGACGAAGGTCAAAGGTGTCGTTACGCTCAACGGACAGCGCGCCGGTGTCGTCACGAAGAAGGGCGCCGTCTCTATCAACGGAGCGCGGGTCACAGCGACCGACATCTTCTGCAGCAACGGCGTCATTCACGTGATCGACACCGTCCTCCTGCCGTCGTCGAAGAATCTCGCCGCCACCGCGGAGTCCGCCGGCAAGTTCGGTACACTCCTGGCCGCGGCTAAAGCGGCTGGTTTGGTCGACGCACTCACGAAGGGCGGACCGTTTACCGTCTTCGCCCCGACCGACGCCGCGTTCGCCAAGCTTCCCGAAGGCACGGTTGCGTCGCTTCTCGAACCGGCCAACAAGACGCAGCTCGCGAACATTCTCAAGTTCCATATCGTCCCGGGCCGCGTCTACTCCGACGCGATCGTGAAGCCGTTGTCTCCGAAGACGCTGCTGGGTCAAACTCTCGACATTCGCCCCTCCAAGGCGGGCGTGCATGTCGGTAACGCCATGGTGGTCGCTGCCGACGTCGACGCCTCCAACGGTGTGATCCACATTGTCGATTCGGTTCTGCTGCCGAAGAGCTAAGCAGCACGGGTCAACACGCCGTCCCGGACGGTGACCCCGACCAAGCAACAACGTCGAACGCTCGTTGACGGCCGCACGCGCCGTCAACGAGCGTTTCTGTCATCGAGAGACGACCGTTCCTTGGTACAATCCAGCAGTTAAGGAATGCGGAAACAGCTAGTTGCGACCGAGCTTGTCAGATTTCGACGCTCCCGTGAAACGCTGCCGCTCTGCACGGGAACTGTGGAGGTGGGACCCGAGGCGGGTCTCCACGAACAGAGACGAGACAGCCATGAGTCGCAACGCCAGTTCCCGCAGCATCGATTTCGAGAACGTGCTCGAGCACACCAGTTGGGTCCGCGGACTCGCCCGACGACTGATCCTCGACGACAACGCCGTCGACGACATCGTCCAGCAAACATTGATCGCCGCTTTCGAGTCGCCGCCCGATGAACCGGCGGCGGTTCGAGGCTGGCTGCGATCGGTGGTCCGCAACCTCGCGTTTCGTCGCCACCGGGAAACCGGCCGGCGCAACACTCGAGAACGCGCCAACGCTCGGGAAGAGTCCGTCGAGTCGTCGGCAGACATTGTCGAGAGAGTCGACCTTCAACGACACGTCGTGGATGCGGCAGTCGAGCTCGCGGAACCGTACCGCGAGACGATCCTGCTGCACTTCTTCGGGGACTTGACTCCGCGTGAGATTGCCAAGCGACAGGGCATTCCCGCGTCGACCGTACGAGTGCGGCTCAAACGTGGACTCGATCAACTGCGCGAGCGGTTCGATCGTGAACACAACGGCGACCGTCGCTCGTGGGCGCTGGCGCTAGTTCCATTGGCTCGTCTGAACCCCGGTTCCGGTAGCTCCTCGCTGCCGTGGACGAAGATCGCCTCCGCTACTACCGCTGGAGGATTGATCATGAGCTTGAAGAAGTCTGCCGCGTTGTTGTTGATCGCCGGTTGCTTGACCGGAGGATTCGTATGGATCGCCAAGGCTCTCCCCTCAGGGCAACCCGGCGCTGACGAACTTGCACAAGGCAGTGCTACCGCGCCCCCCGCGACCGACGACGTCACCGCCCCGGACTCGACGAACGGTGCCAGCACACCCGCGGTCACGGACCGAGAAGCGCCGACCGCGCCGGTCACCCAGGCGAGTGGACCCGGGCTGACCGGACGCTTCGTCGACAAGCACGGGAACCCGGTTCGCGCTTCACTGGCGAGACCGAGAACCGGGATGTTCAACATGAAGCTTTCCGACCAAGTCGTCGAGTCGAACGCCAATGGCGTCTTCTCCATGCCGGTGGCGAGTATCGGAAAGCCTATGGAGCTCTGGATCAACGGAGTGACCGACATTCGTCAACTCCTGGAAGTCCAAGCTCTCGAGAGCGGAGAGACGCGCGACCTCGGTGACGTCCTGGTGCACACCCCTCGGCTCATAAGGGGAGTTGTCTTCGACGACGCTGGAGATCCGGTTGTCGACGCCGAGGTCGGGCTACTCGCACTCGATCCCGTGGCCCGCTACGGGGAAGGACTAAGCGGCCGTACCGACGTGAACGGCGGTTTCGAGTTTTCCGGCACTACCGACATCAAGATGTCTGTCCGGTGCGGTGCCAGCGGCTTTGCCACCGCAACGCCGACGGCAATCCCGCCGGGCGATACACCGGTAAAAGACATCGTCATCCAGCTCGTGCGAACTCAGCCGATCGAAGGACGCGTTACGTGGACCAACGGTGAGCCGATTCCCAACGCAGTGGTCTCGTTCTACCACCGTGAAAGCTCGTCCCGCGTGCACGCGACCAGCGGCGCGAACGGGCGATACAAGCCCGACAGTGGTAACGGACTGCCCCCCGGCCCGGTGAGCGTCACAGTTTCCGGACGCGGGATCCCGATTCTGATCATGGAGCTAGCGACGATCGCGGACTTGCCTCCAACCATCCGAATCGCCAGACCTGCGCGCCTCACCGTGCTGGTCGAGGGCGGTAGCAACGCTCCGATCGCCTACTCTTGCCGCTTCGAGCGGGAGCCGGGCGGCTCTTCGCAATCGAATGTGGCACTGGTCGATAGCACGTTCGCGATCGAAAACCTTCCCCCGGGCGTGCATCAGCTTCGCGTTTGGACCGCGAGGTTCTGCTCACCGTGGGTAGATATCGACATGACCGAAGGTGCGGACCGCGAAGCGACGATCACTCTGCACGATGCACCGCTCGTCACAATCCACATCAAGGACCAGAACGATCAACCGGTAGCCGACTGCGGCGTGGTGATCGATGTCGATGATCTGACTCACGACGAGTTCGCAGTCCCGGGCTCTTCGTTCGACAACTGGACCGTAACGGTCCCGGGCACCCTACTGATCGTCCACAAGCCGGGCTACGCCCCGCATATCGACGAGGACGTCTCGTCGAGCATCGAGGGCACACAACACGTTGTTACTCTGCTTCCGGAGTCCGGGTTCGATCTTGAGGTCATGACCAGTTCCGGTGAACCGATCGACGGCGCAGTCGTGACGTATCGGTCGTTCGACAGTGGCTTCCAATCCTGGGATCTGGCACGACGTCAGTTCCGCACGACGTTGGCGACGCCGGTAGCGCACGTCACGGTCGACGGCCGGGTCAGCGTTCGTGGTCTTCCCGCAGGTCGTTACAACGTATCCGTTGAATACGCAAACGAGACCATCTCCGAGTGGGTAGAAGCCGACGGTATTGTCGAAGAGACGTTCGTGATCGAAACAACGCCGAGCTTTACGAAGAGCGGTGTCGTCGTCATGGGCGACGCGCCGGCGATCGGCGGCAAGATTCAGTTCTATCGCGTCGATCCTGAGTACCGAACCGAGGTCCCTTTGGACGCTGAAGGAGCGTTCACCGCAGAGCTGAAGGAAGGCTTCTACTGGATCAGCTATCGCCGAGATTCCCGTATGGACGGGATGTCCGTTCACCAATCCATCACGTCCGACGGGGATCTGACGCTTCGGTTCAATCCAACGTCCTTCACAATTCGCTGCCTAGGGCATGACGGAAGTCCGATCGCTCACTGGAAGTCGAGCCTCTACGTCACCGATCGGGGGCGCCACTCGTTCACGACGGACGACGAAGGCCGTGCGACCATCGACCAGATTCAACCGGGGCGCTACTCACTGATGAACTACCCCGAAGGCATGTGGCCATCGGACCGCGTGGTCGAGGTCACGGAGAATGGAACTCAGCTGCTAACGTTCGGACCGACTCGCGAGCTAGGCCTGTCCGTGCAGTTCGACGGTGCGCCCCAACCCTTCAACGTCTACACGGTCTCACCGAGCCGAAGGACACAGCGGCTGCGCCACGACGGACTCAACGTGAGCTGGCCGTCCGGCGCCCGAACAGGCTTCGTTCACGCTCCCGGTTATGCCCGCACGTTCTTCGAACTCGAGGAGGGGTCGACCGAGATCCGCGCGCTCCTCGTGCGTGGCGGCACGATTCAGCTGAAGATGCTGGATCGTCAACAACGGCCGATGCGCAACCACTTGGTGCAGATCATCAACGACGAGCTGCTCGATCCCGGCCATCAGTCGTACTCGACCAACGCGGAGGGAGATCTGACGGCGTCGCTGGTGCCGGGTGAGTACGTAGTCGAGATGACGCTCGACGATGGCGAACTCATCTCGACCGAGGCCACGGTTCGCGTCGGCGAGACCACTTCGCTGACGCTGCAGCCGTAAGACAACCCGCGACGAGAGTCCGAACGAAGCGATCGGACTCTCGTCTTTGCGATCCGTCCCACGCTGGATCGAACGCGATTTCCCGAGTACGCTCGCGGCTCGAGACGAGGCTGCGATGTCCGGATTCTTCTATCGACTAGGTCAAACCCTGGGGCCGAGCGTGCGCAAGGGTCGCTGGCTCTGGAGTTCAGCCACCGGCTCGGACGCCGAAGCCATGGAGGCGGAACGCGGCGTAGGCGAAGACCTCGCGGACGCGACTCTGCGTGACCTCCCTCTCGACGAAGACCCCGCAAGCCAGAGCTTGGTCGGAGAGTTGGCCGTTCAGCTCTCGCGTTGCGTCAAGAACCCGCACCGTCGGTTCCACGTTCAAGTCGCGGGCGACGGCCCTCCGAACGCGTTCGCGCTTCCCGGCGGGTTCATCTTCCTGACGCGCTCGTTGATCGATCTCACCGAGGGCAACCGAGACGAACTCGCCTTCGTCATCGGCCACGAGATGGGACACGTCATCCGTCGCCATCCCATGGAGCGGATCATGACCAGCACGGCCATCGGGGCCGCTGTCAAAGCACTGCCGAGTACCCGGGTCATCGGCGGCTGGATCAAGTCGACCGCAGGGCAGTTGTTGATGGGGGCGTACTCTCAGGATCGAGAACTGGAAGCCGACGCTCTCGGGCTCGCGCTCGCCGACGCGGCCGGATTCGACACCGCGGCTCCGTCCAACCTGTTTCGTCGCCTCGAGGAATTCACACCGACCGCGGAGCTCCCGCTGGCGGAGTACTTCGCGTCCCACCCCCCGTTCGAAACGCGGATTCGAGCGTTGGAGAAACGCCTCCGGCGTTAAGCGAGCATCCCCGCAGTGCATAAAAAAAGGAGCCTCTCCGGGGGGGGTTAAAGAGAGACTCCGCAACGCTTCTGATTGTCAGACTGCGGTGTGACCTCCGCAGTTGCATTTTTTCTCGAGCGAAGCTTCCTCCGCTCAAAAGAGTAAACGTAGGCCAGATGTCCAAGGGGCAATGTTCTTCGTAATTTTTCTGGCGACGGGAGAGGGTCGGTTACTCCGAAGTGTCCGATTCGAACGAACCGGCCCCCCACGCTTCGAAGAACTCTCTGAGATCCGCGACCGGCCTTCGGAACACTTGCGGAACGATGGTGCCGTCGTCGTCTACATTCAGCTCGTCGTAGCACTCGGCGAGCAATCGTTCGGACCGCTCGGTCTCGCCGATTCCCACCAGCGACATTGCGAAGTTGGCGCGAATCACCGGGAGGCGTCGGTCATCCGGCAACAGCACTTCGCTGGCGACACGCAGCGCGCGTTCGAACCAAGAGACCGCTTCTTCGCGACGGGATAGGCGCTCACACGTGAAGCCGAGGTTGCTGGCGGCTGCCACTTCTTCCGCGCTGCCGTCGGGGTACAGGACCTCGGCACTCTTGAGTGCGCGCAGGTAGTGCATGAGCGCCGCTTCCGTTTTGCCCTGGTGCAACAGCGCGGCACCCAACTGCAGGCGACCACTCAACGTCTTCGGGTTGTGACGACCGAGCAATCGAGTGCGAACCTCGACCAGCCGCTCCAACAGGAAACTAGCGAGATACGTGCGCTCGCTCTTGCGATACAGCTCGGCCAATGTCTCCAGCGTCGCCAACGTCTGCGGGTGCTCAGGACCGAGGACCTTCTCTTGCAGCCGCAATCCATCGTTGAGAAGCTCGCTCGCTTCGTCGAACCGCCCGCGCGCCTGCAGGACCTCCGCCAGGTGAGTCCGAATGCTCAGTGCCTGCGGGTGGTCTTCACCGAGTTGATCTTCCGAGCGACGAAGCGCGTTGGTCAAGAGCGCCTCCGCCCGCTCGAACTCGCCACGGCGAAGCTCGAGACTCCCTAAGTCGGCTCGCAGCGCGATGGTCTTCGGAGCGTCGATGTCGCTGCTCTCGCCAGTTTCTACCGCCGACTCGAGCAGGCAATGCGCTTCGACGATGTCGCCCTGCATGGTCAAGGCGCGCGCGAGCAATCGAGTCGCCTCGAGCGACTCAGACAGCCCCTCCTCACCGCGGAGAGAACAACCCTCGACCGCAGTGCGCGCGAGCAACGCCGCTTCTTCCGGTTGTCCGACGTCACACAACAAGGTCGCCAGCCGTTGCGTGGTCGCCAACGTGTTCTCGTGATCCGGCCCCAGCACGGAACGACGCATTCGCAGCGCGCCGCGAAGATGTCGCTCGGCCCGAGTCGCGTCGCCGAGCGCCAGATAACAGGTACCGACGAGATCGTTCGCCCAGCTCATCGCATCGGTAGCTTCGTCGAAGCGATCTTCCAGGTTACGCGCCGCGGTATCGACGGCGTCGCGAACGGTGACTTCCTTGCCTCGCGCGTTCTCGGGCAGCCCCTCGAGGAACAACGAGCCGAGGAGTTCCTGCATCGACGCGGCTCGCTCCGCCTCCAACTTCGCGGCAGCTCCAGCGCTCTGAGCCAAGTTGCGTTGTCGCTCCAGCTCGACGAGAGCTCGACGGGCGGCGACTGCGCCGATCGCTAACCCCACCGATCCCAACAAGCCGCCGACCGCCAAGCCAGTCATCGATCCACCGATGCTAGTCCCGGCGATCACGACCCCCGTCAACCCGAGCGCGATTCCGAAAAGCGTCATGACGATACCGACGACGAGTAGTCGATGTCGATCGGCGAGACGGGTGAGCTGATGCAGCGTACTCGGTGAGCGTGCCTCGATCGGCTGATCGCGCAGTACTCGCAACACATCACGGCCGAGCTCGATGGCACTCTGATAGCGACGGTTACGATCGCGTTCCGTCGCCTTGCTGATCACGATTTCAATGTCGGTCCCCGCAAGATGGGGAACCACCCGACCCAAACGCGGAACGTCATCATCACGAACGGTTCGAACGGCCTCGGGAAGCGACGATCGATCGAGTGCTCGGGGAGGCTGACCGGCGATCAACTCGAACAGAACCACCCCGAGTGAGAAGACATCGCTTCTCGTATCGATCTCTCGCGGGTCGCCGAGAGCTTGCTCCGGAGACATGTACGCAAGGGTTCCGACAAGCTGGCCGCACTTGGTTTCGATCGACGTCTTGCCGTCGTCGACAATGCGCGCGACGCCGAAGTCAACGACGCGAGGTCGGCCGCGGCGATCGACGATGATGTTCGCGGGCTTCAAGTCGCGGTGGATGACGCCTTGGGTATGCGCGTAGTGAACCGCCTCACACACGCGAGCGAACGCTTTGAGCGTCCGGTCTTCCCGAACGCTCGCGGCGTACTCGGTCAACGGCTTGCCGTCGACCAACTCCATGGCAAAGTAGGGCTGGCCCCGAGAGCAAGCCGCCGAGTTGGCTGCCGTATCCGCCGTCTGCTCGACGATTTCATCTGTCTTCCGGAATCCGGCGTCGTAGATGGCAGCGACGCCGGGATGCTGCAAGCGCGCGAGCGCTTCGGTTTCGTGTTCGAAACGCCGAAGTGTGCTGTCGGAAACGAGCGCGGCCGGAAGCACCTTCAGTGCGACCCGGCGGCGGGGCGACGCTTGCTCGGCCTCGTAGACCGTGCCCATACCGCCACGACCGAGCACGCTGAGGATCCGATACTGACCGAACGTGCGGTGCGGATCACTTGCGTCGGCCCCCGCCTCCTCGACGATTTGGCGAACTCGCTGCCCGACGTCGAGCCACGGATCGGTTCCGCTCGCGTCGACATCCGAGGTCTCGAGCGCGGCATCGAGAAGCGGTTCTAGCTTCTCGACCAACAACGGACGATCGGCCCGCAGAGTCTGAAGCTGGATTCCACGCGACGCATCCGGCAGTTCCATCAGGCGATGAAACTGCTGCTCGAGCTCACGGTGCTCGGCTTGCTCGACGGCAAGCGTGTCGTGATTCGTGACGGGCTTGATCAAGGCGTCACTCCGGACTACGCGACAACTGCCCGTGGAGCCACGCTCTTGCAAACTGCCAGTCGAGCTTCACGGTTCTGGGAGCGACGCCGATAACGTCAGCCGTCTCCTTGACGGTCAACCCGCCAAAGTAGCGCAGCTCGACGATGTCCGCCTGTCGGGAACTGAGCACTCGCAACCGCTCGAGCGAGTCGTGAAGACGTTCAACATCGACCCCCGGCTCGTCCTCGGAGGAACCGAGCGCCTCTTCGATGAGCATGACGCGCGTACGATTCGGAGATCGTTTGTCGGCGCCACGGCGCCGCGCGTGGTCGACGAGGATCTGTCGCATGGCGCGTGCAACCGTGGCGAGCAAGTGCGTCGCATCTCGGTATTGGCCATCGCTCTTGGCGATGCGCAGAAACGCCTCGTGAACGAGCGCAGTTGGCTGCAGGGTATGTTCAATGGGTTGCCCACGAAACCACAGCTCCGCCATGCGGCGTAGCTCGTCGTACGCGAGCGCGAATTGGTCCTGGGGACGGTTTGCGTCGGTCGACGCAGCGACCTCAGGTGGCGAGGCTCCGGGTGAAGCCTTCGTGACGGGCGCTGAACTCGACGACTTGTAAACGGTGTCGCGCGAGATGACGCCCGTGTCTCCAGTTTCCATCGCAGAACGAAGCATGCAGACCCCCGTCTGACGCGAAAGTACGTTCACTCAGCCAGCCGCCACGACTCCCCCGAGTCGTAACGTTCCCCGTGACTGTGTTCACGCGGTTCGCTTGTTAGTGTCCCACTCTCCCTTCGGAGTTTCGCCGTTGCTCGACTCTCCGACTTAACTCAACACGAGTCTGGTTCGGCGGACGTCTTACGACTCGATTCCGCACGGACTCTACTCACTCCTGACTCTCGCACTCCGGACCCCGCACTCAGAACGTTCAACTGCGTA
>JAJFFE010000340.1 GCA_021776775.1 Planctomycetota bacterium
GTTCACTGCGCCGGAGGGCGTTGCCAATAGCGATGTCACTTTCTCGGTCACCGTCTCCGACGGAACCAACAGCTCCGTCGACACCGTCTCCGTCACGGTCAACGCCGACAACGATGCGCCGACGGCCAGTGCCGGACCGAATCAGACGGTCGACGAGGGTGATACTGTCACGCTGGACGCCACCAGCTCCAGCGATGTCGAGGGTGAGTCACTCACCTACACCTGGATCCAAACCAGCGGGACACCGGTCACGCTCGACGACGCCTCGGCCGCTTCGCCGACGTTCACTGCACCCGAGGGCGTCGCCAACAGCGACGTCACGTTCCAGGTCACCGTCTCCGACGGTACGAACAGTTCGGTCGACACCGTCTCCGTTACCGTCAACGCCGACAACGATGCCCCGACCGCCAGCGCCGGGCCGAACCAGACGGTCGACGAAGGTGATACCGTCACCTTGGACGCCACGAGTTCCAGCGACGTCGAGGGTGAGTCGCTGACCTACACCTGGGTGCAAACCAGTGGAACGCCGGTCACGCTCGACGATGCGTCCGCTGCTTCGCCAACGTTTGATGCACCCGAAGGCGTGGCCAACAGCGATGTCACGTTCCAGGTCACCGTCTCCGACGGTACGAACAGTTCGGTCGACACCGTTTCCGTCACCGTCAACGCCGACAACGATGCCCCGACCGCCAGCGCCGGGCCGAACCAGACGGTCGACGAAGGTGATACCGTCACCTTGGACGCCACGAGTTCCAGCGACGTCGAGGGCGAGTCCCTGACCTACACCTGGGTCCAGACCAGCGGCACTCCTGTCACGCTCGATGACGCATCCGCCGGGTCACCGACCTTCACGGCCCCGGAAGGCGTGGCCAACAGCGACGTCACGTTCCAGGTCACCGTCTCCGACGGTACGAACAGTTCGGTCGACACCGTCTCCGTTACCGTCAACGCGGACAACGATGCCCCCACGGCGAGCGCGGGTCCGAACCAAACCGTCGACGAGGGTGACTCCGTCACGCTAGACGCCACGAGTTCCAGCGATGTCGAAGGTGAGTCGCTGACGTACACTTGGGTCCAGACGAGCGGAACCCCGATCACACTCGATGACGCGTCCGCCGCTTCGCCAACGTTTGATGCACCCGAAGGCGTGGCCAACAGCGATGTCACTTTCCAGGTCACCGTCTCCGACGGTACGAACAGTTCGGTCGACACCGTTTCCGTCACCGTCAACGCCGACAACGATGCCCCCACGGCGAGCGCGGGTCCGAACCAAACCGTCGACGAGGGTGACACCGTCACGCTAGACGCCACGAGTTCCAGCGACGTCGAAGGTGAGTCCCTGACCTACACCTGGGTCCAGACCAGCGGCACTCCTGTCACACTGGACGACGCCTCCTCCGGATCGCCAACGTTTGATGCACCCGAAGGCGTCGCCAACAGCGACGTCACGTTCCAGGTCACCGTCTCCGACGGTACCAACAGTTCGGTCGACACCGTTTCCGTCACGGTCAACGCGGACAACGACGCACCCACGGCTAGCGCGGGACCGAACCAAACCGTGGACGAGGGTGACACCGTCACGCTAGACGCCACGAGTTCGAGCGATGTCGAAGGTGAGTCACTCACCTACACCTGGATCCAAACCAGCGGGACACCGGTGACGCTCGACGACGCCTCGGCCGCTTCGCCGACGTTCACCGCCCCGGAAGGCGTGGCCAATAGCGATGTCACCTTCTCGGTCACCGTCTCCGACGGAACCAACAGCTCCGTCGACACCGTCTCCGTCACGGTCAACGCCGACAACGATGCGCCGACGGCGAGCGCGGGACCGAACCAGACGGTCGACGAAGGTGACACCGTCACGCTGGACGCCACCAGTTCGAGTGACGTCGAAGGTGAGTCGCTGACCTACACCTGGGTCCAGACCAGCGGCACGCCGGTCACACTCGATGACGCGTCCGCCGCTTCGCCGACGTTCACCGCCCCGGATGGTTTGACCAATAGTGACATTCAGTTCCAGGTGACCGCCAATGACGGAACGACGTCGTCCACCGACACGGTTACTATCACCGTCAACGCTGACGATGACGCGCCTGCCGCTGACGCGGGCGGCAACACGAGCGGACGATCCGGCGAAGAGATCACGCTCGACGCTTCGTCATCGACGGACCCCGAAGGTCGAACGTTGACGTACACCTGGTCGCAAATCGATGGACCGAGTGTCGACCTGAGCGACGAAACGTCGTCGCAACCCAGCATGCGCTTACCGACGGTTTTCGACTCGACCCAGCTTCGCTTCCAGGTCGTGGTTTCCGACGGTGTCACGACGTCGCTCGATACCGTCACCATTGAGCTGGAACCGGATCCCAACGCAATCATCCCGGCGGCACCGGAAGGCGGAGGCCAGGACCGGCATGGAGGCAGTGATGACGATGATCGCGGTGGTGACGACGACGACCGCGGTACGATCAGCAGCTCCGACGACGATGATGAATACGTCCCGATCATCGAGGCTCCCCTCACCGACGATGCAGTTCCTACTCTCCGCCCGACGCCGTCCGATCAGCCGAGGGGGGAGCCGGCCGTCGAGCGTGGCCCCGGTAACAGTATCGAACCGCTGACCGCGGAGTCGTCATCCGCACAGTCGATCGAGGGACTTCTAGCACGGGCCGAAGGTATGGTCGGGTCGATCGATGACTTCGACGGAACGGCCGATCGTGCGGAGTTCCTGGGCGTTCTCGCGACGCAGGCAGAGCACAATCCAGCAGAGGCGGCGAAGATTGTCTCGTTCCTGGAATCTGCGGATCAACTCGACTGGGAAGCGGCGGCCGGGCGGCACTTTGAGTCGAGAGCTGACTCCGATGAAGAGTCCAAAGAGAGAGTCGAAAGCGACGACAAGGTTCAGCTCGCCTGGTTGTGGGGGCTGGCCCGAAGCGCCGCGCGCCAGAAGGACAAGTAGTGGCCGAAAAGTGCTGTTGATGCGAGAGGTCGCGATTTCAAGGTCAGTGCGCCCGGCGATACGCAGTCGTATTGCTCATACTTCGAGTTTCGCCGGATGTGCTGACCGCCGGAAGCTCGAGGTCTCGCGCGACATGACTTTTCGGCCGGGCCTCTAGTCGACGGGGATGAACTCGAACGTCAGCAGGGCGTATCCGTCGATCTCGAAGTGTTCCACGCGGAAGTGGACGTCGCGTGGTTTGTCGATGACCAACTCGCCTTCACGCACGGTGGGACCGTGCCACGTCCAATCTTCGAGCAACACAGTTTCGTCAGCGGTCACTCGGATTCCATCGTCGCTTCGGGTGACAACTCGGTAGCGGCCAGGCTGCAGAGGCAGCGTCGTGGTGGCGATGGTCCCGAACCGATCGGCGCCGAGCGTCGACGTTGCGACCGCGTCACCCAAGTCGAGGTCGCGCGGTCCGCCCATGGCGAAGGTCAGATCGAGCGAGGCGAGTTCAGCCGTGACGCCAGCCTTGGACTCCGCCCGCCAACCCTCGAGGTCTTCGCGGGGATCGACCGTCCATGGAAACAACGTCACGGACCACTCGGCAGAGACCACGACGCCGGCGTACTCCTGGTCGAGCCCGCCGCCGCTAATCTTCAGTCGATAGCGATGCGCCCCCGGCTTTCGCGCCCGAACTCGAACGACAGTGGGCTTCCCCGGCTCGGTGTTCAACGTGACTTCGCTACCACCGCTGACAAGGGTGGCGACGGCACCGTCGGCGAACAGGTCGTAGCGCGTCTCCGCCCCGGCCGGCACCACGCGAACCAGCGGACTCTCGTGATCCCACGGCCCCCACTCCGTCATGATGATACTGTGGCGCCCTTCGAGGTGAGGTCGCGCTCCCTTCGGCTTGGCGCGGCCCATCACTTCATAGGTTGGCTGCGTCCACCCAATGAGCGTGCCGGTGCGTACGTTGGGCTTGGAATCGTCGTCCACGGCGAACTCTGTTTCGACCCCAATCAGCTGGTTGTCGGCGAAGTCGGTCTCTTTGGCGTGACGAAGCTGCAACGCAACCTTGTCACCTTCGAACCAATTGAACGATAGCCGGTTCTTCTCGCACGCTGTGCTATTGGCACGAGCCCAAGGCGTCTTGGACAGCGCTTCGTCCGCGTCCCACCACAAGTGCACGCCACACGCGTTGCCGACGAACTTGTTGTCGTGGATCACATTGTTGACGCTGTGTTCGATGTTGACGCCGCCACGCTCCAAGCCGTAGCCGGCGTCTCCGTTGCGTTCGAACCGGTTCCCCGCGATGAACATGTCTTGCGAGTATCCACCCCAGATTCCGCAGATGGCGTTTCCGATCACCGTGTTTATGACGATCTGGTTGCCGAAACTGAAGGTCGATTCGATACCGTGGGCCGCCGCGTACGAGACATCGTTCTGAATGATGATGTTGTCGTTGTTGCCGACTCTGGTGTGATCGAACCCTTCGGGTGCTTTCGCTTCCCCCAACGCTTCGCGACCGGCGAACGCAAAGATGCCGTCGCCACCGTGAGTGATGGAGTTCTCGGCGATCGTATTCTTGTTGCACTGCTCGAACATGAGAATGCCGGCGGAGTCCTGACCCCGGTTGTAGACGCCGTGGCTGTACCCGCGAACGCAGAAGTCGAAGGCGTTTCGCGTGATCAGGTTCTCCGAGCTGCGCCAAAGCGCCAGCCCCCAACCGGACAGGAACGAACAGTCGCAGTTGTAGACCTGCGACTTCGTCACGCGATCGAACAAGATTCCGTTCTGCCCGCGGCGGACCTCGAGGCGGCGAAGGGTGACACCCTTGGACTCTTCGATGGACACCGCAGCCCCGTAGCGCTCCATCCATTCGTTGTTGTCGTTGTAGTGCGGAGAGAGCCAATCGCTGGCATCCTCAGCCTTGGGCGTCGACTTCAATCGCTGGCGGAAGTTGTCCCGGAACTTGGCGCGATCGAGCAACAAGCCGTCGGCGTGAGTTGCGTAGAGTCCCACTTTGTAGCCGCGAACGTCGAGGTTACGCAGCACGACCTTGGAGTGACCGGAGAGACGGATGCCGATTCCGGCGAGTTGATCAGGGTTCGTGTCGGGCGCGCCGCCGCGCAACACAGCGCCGCGAAAGTCCACGGTGATCCCATCGGCGACGATGTGGATCACGCCATCGCCATTCGTATCGGGGATCACCGCCCCCTCTTCGATCACGATCCGACACGACTTGTCGATCCGAGTGTCGTCACTGGTGACGACCACTTTCGGTAGCGGCTGCACAGCGCTCGGGGACACAGCGCTCGGCGACACAGCGCTCGGCGACACAGCGGGCGGGGCCACGACGGACGCGACGGTAGAAACAACGAACGCTAGAACGAAGGCGAGCATCGCGAGTTCTCCTGACACGGGGGGATAGGAATTCAAGAGGCAGCGATGCGACTTGTCAACGACGGCGCGCGAAGAACATGCCGTGGTTGGGCTTCCGGCGATGCGCGTCGACATCGACGTGAAACCCGAGACTCTCCAACCAAGCGACGAACCCCTCTATGCGGTTGCGAGGCGTGGCCGGCGAGACGTCGTGATACTCGCCGTGAATTCGCAGAATGCGATCGAGGGTCGCGGGACTCGCTTCGCCCAGGATCTCGAACTCGGCGCCCTCCACATCGATCTTCATCAGGTCGCACGTCTCGATCGAGTGTTGCTCGAAGACGGTGTCGAGCGCCACCGCGTCGACGGTCACGCTCTCGTTCGTCACTAGCTCATTGCCCTCGGGGTGCGCGCTGTACACCCCGGTGAGCTTGTCGCTAGCGGGCAGGAAGATGTCGAGGGTGCCGTCGCTCCCGCTGACCGCGGCTTGGTTGCGAACAACGTTCGGGTAGCCTTCGGTGTTGGCGGTGAGCCGCTCGAAATTTTCCGGCATCGGTTCGTACACGATCACCCGTCCGACGTCCGGAGCCACCCGGGCCGAGAACATCCCGACGTTCCCGCCGAGATCGAGAACGCACCACTCCTTCGTCAAGCTGGATCCGAGCCGGTACTCGTCGCGCAAGAAAATGCGGTTGAACATGTGGAAGTCTGCACGACCACCGCGAAGGTACAGCGCCGGACGGCTCCGAAATCGCACCTGGAGTTCGCTATCGAGGGGCTGACCCTTGCGGAATCGCAGCACCTCGAGAGGATTCTCGGCGATTCGACGCAGAGCCAGGTAGTCGCGCACGTCAGCTAGTCGCACCCGTAGTCCTTTGCTTTCGACCGTATCGGCGGCCAGCCTACCGCGGACCCCGACGGGTCTCCATACCGGTTACGTCGCGACGGCCAGCCCGCGATTCGCTACAATCCCGCCGCTTCGCCGAACGAGGGACCCCATGAACCGATCCGATCCATTCACGACTCACGACGTTGGTGCGGCTAAAGGCGGCTGGCGGACCATCGCCGTCCTGCTCGTCGGGCTGTCGCTCGGCGGGTGCGTTCAGCGACAACTCGTCGTCGAATCTGATCCAACCGGCGCCCACGTCTTCTTCGACGGCTTCCTCGTCGGTCAAACTCCGGCCACCATCGAGTTCCATCACTACGGAACGCACGAGGTGATCCTTCGTCACGACAAGATCGGCAAGGGCTCCACGGCGGAGACGTTCCAACCTCGCGTCGAGATGGTCCAGATCAGTCCTCCGTGGTACCAGTACTTCCCGATAGATCTGCTCGCGGAGTTCTGGCCAGGCGGCATTGTCGATGAACACCGCATTCGAATCACGCTCGACCGGTCCGACTCGAGCCAGGACATCGACGCCTTCGAAGCCAAAGCTGTGGAGCTCGGCGTTTTTCCCGCCGAGCCACCTGAGGACGAAGCGGAGTCGAAACAGCCGTGATCTCGGATCTTCGACAACCGATCCCGCTCGAACTGCCGGCCGACTTCAGAGGATTGCGCGTCCTGATCTTCGGCTTGGGACGCTTCGGCGGCGGCCTGGGATCGGCCCGATTCTTCGCTGAGCGGGGTGCTCAGGTCACGATCACGGATCGAGCCACCGCCAAAGAGCTGTCGAGCACCCTCGACCAGCTGTCCGATCTCCCGATCCACGCCTACCAACTCGGACGCCACCACGAGTCCGACTTTGTCGAAGCCGACTGGATCGTCGTCAATCCCGCGGTCCCCCCGAAGAATCCGTATCTCCAGACTGGGATCAACGGCGGCGCTCAACTCGTCACCGAGATGGACCTTTTCCTGCGTTGGTGCGCCAGCGAACACGTCGCCGGGATCACCGGTACCAACGGCAAGAGTACGACGACGGAACTCACGTACCGGATGCTGCTAGCCAGCGGTCTGACCGCGCACATCGGCGGCAACATCGGGCGTTCGCTACTGTGCGAGATCGATCGCATCGAGCCCGCTCACCGGGTGGTCGTGGAGCTGTCGTCGTTCCAACTCGACCGACTGCAACCCGATACGCGGCGTCCCCGGGCCGTCGCCATTACCCACTACGCGCCCAACCACCTCGACTGGCACGAAACCGAAGACGCGTACCTCGCGGCCAAAGAACGACTGCTCCCGCTCTGCTTTGACGCCGAGGGAGTGTCGACCATGGTGGCGTTACCCGCCGGTCAACCGCACTTCGATCGTTGGCGAGCGGTGTCGAAACCGCGCCGGGTCGTTCCCTTCGCGGGTGATCTCGTTCCGCCGGGCGGCTGTGGCTTCGACGGTCCGTGGCTCACGCGGACCGATTCCACGGGGCGCGTCGATTCGTTCGTCGACTTCACTGCGTCACCGTTAAAAGGCGTCGCCAGTCGAGCCAACGCCGCCTGCGCAGCGGCGCTGGCGTTCGAGTTGGGGGCTAGCGTCGAAGCGGTCAGCGACGCGGTGCTTCGCTATCGAGCACTGCCCCACCGCCAAGAGTTGGTGGCGCGCGGCGACTCGCTACAGTTCGTCAACGATTCGAAGGCGACCACCGCCGACGCCACCGCGAGCGGTCTCGAAGCGTACGGCCCCAACGTGGTCTTGCTCGCCGGCGGATCGTCGAAGGGCACCAGCTTTCAGGCGCTCGCCGAAGCGATTCACCGGCATGCGCGGGGAGTGGCCCTCTACGGCTCGACCGCCGACGCGATCCGGGAAAGTCTCGAACGCTCCGGCTACGACGCAGATCGCATCGCGTGCTACGAAACGCTACCGGAAGCGTTCAACGCAGCCATCGGTCTGAGCCAACCGGGCGATACCGTCCTGCTGTCCCCCGCCTGCGCGTCATTTGACCAATTCACAAACTACGAAGAACGCGGCGAGCTGTTCCGACGGCTGGTGCATGAGTGGTGCGCAACCCGCGCTTGAGGTCGAGAGGGCTCGCCGGCCACCACAAAGGCTTCCCCAGAATTGCGCACGGCTCAACCCCATGTTGCAGAGTTCGAGAACTAAGAAGACGGGCACATCGGGCGCGGCTCGTAGTTCAGTGGGTTGGGGATGGGACGGTCGATGGCTCGCCGCCGACTTTGAGGCACGGGAGTGGGGCTGGTCGCCGGGTAGCGGGTTGGCAAACAAGCACGGGTAAGCACGACGGACGGGTACATCGGGCGTAAACGATTCTGTTCCGGGCGCGGGGCAGCGGGCGGGCCCGGCTCCGTTGCGGGTTGTTGGGATACGTGGATGTTGTCCGCGGCTATGGGAATCCTGTCGGGGATGAGGATGAGCCATCTCGTCCGGACGAGGCTTGGCGGTCGCAGCGCTTGCTCTGTTTTGGACTTGGTTTTGTGCGATGAATCTTAGAACTTTGCCGTGTTTCGTTTGGCGGGGTTTTTCGGGCATCCGTTGCACGATGTGAGGTGGATTGTTCGGCGTGACATCGTGCGCACGATGTCACGAGCGCTTCAACCACGCTCGGTCACTGATCACGGCAGGTGGAGATCGATCCATTCGCCATGGGGCTCGCAGGCCGCGCTTCGTTGCCATTGTCGTTCCTCCACCTGAAGCTGGGCGGCAGCAGGGCCCGTGATCGATTCTTCAGCGCCGCACCCAAATGGAGGCGTTCGAGACCGGTCACGGATCACGCCGCGCGACGGGCATCCCCATCGTCCAGCCGGCGCAGCGCCGGAAATCCCGTACTTCTCGTGACGATTCAAGGCCACTAGCGCTATGGAATCGCTCTGCAGCGGTGGCTAAGATGTTGGGCTTTGCCGCGTCACGCAACGTTGAGGATCACCGAGGAGAATCGTGGGCAAGGCCATGAAAGACGCACCGCAGGGGGTGCTGTCCCGGGCCGCGCAGCTGGAGATGCATCTGTTCATGCGTCTCGCGCGCGAGTGGGATCTACGCTTCGAAACGATGTACCTCACCGGTGCACTGTCGAAGTGGTACAGCTCCGTCGGTAACGAGGGTTTTACCGTGCCCGCAGCCACCGCCATCGAAGCGGGCGACGCGCTGTTGACGTTGCACCGCGATAGCGGAGCGATTCTGCGCTACTACCTAGACCCGGACGCGCTTTTTCCCGGACTGCTCGAAGCGCCCGGCTTTCCCCTGCGCAAGCCGACGACCGCTGACTCCCACGACTTGCTGTACCGCTTGTCGTGTCAAATGCTGGGCAAGGCGGACGGATTCTCCGGCGGCGTCGAGCGCTCGTACCACTACGGCCACCTCGATGAGCCGAACGGGCTTCTGCACGTCGGCATGATCAGCCATTTGGGCGCCATGATTCCGGTCGCGGCCGGGGCGGCGCTGGGGCTGAAGCAGCGCGGCACCGATCGCGTCGCCATCAACTTCATCGGGGACGGCGCCACCTCGACCGGCGACTTCCACGAAGCTCTCAACATGGCCGCGGTGTTGAAGCTCCCGTTCATTCTGATCATCGAGAACAACCACTACGCGTTTTCGACGCCAACGTCACAACAATTCTCCTGTTCGCACCTGGTGGACCGCGCCGTGGGCTACGGGATTCCTGGGGTTCGCGTCAACGGCAACGACCCGGAGGAGTCTTATGTGGCCCTGTCGGAGGCGGTAGCGAGGGCGAGGCGCGGCGACGGTCCGACCCTGATCGAAGCGGTCGTGGGGCGGCTGCGCGGACACTCGCAGGGTGACGATTCGTTCAAGCAGGTGCCGCCCGCATTGGTCGAGCAATACCAACGTGAGGAACCGATCGTCACCTACGAAGCGACGCTTCTCGAGCGCGGCGTCTGCAACCAGACCTACCTCGATGAGACGCAAGCACGAATCAAGAGCCTTCTGATCGAGACCATCGACCGCGCGCAAGCGGCGCCCGACCCCGACCCCAACCACGTTCGTCCGATCTTCGCGGACGGGGATGCTCCTCATGCCTAAGGCCAGCACCGCGACCGAGCAAAAGCTCTACGTCGACAATATCTCCGCCGCACTTCGAGACGAGATGCGCGCGGACGAGAACGTCTACTTCATGGGTCAAGACGTCGCCGAGTTCGGCGGCCCGTTCAACATCACCACGGGGTTCCTCGAAGAGTTCGGCGCGGCTCGGATCTTCAACACGCCGATTTCTGAGTCCGGCACGGTGGGCATCGCCGTGGGCTCGGCGCTGCTCGGTCGTCGGCCGGTCGTCGAAATGCAGTTCGCCGACTTCGTCTCCTGCGGCTTCAATCAACTCGTCAACGTGGCGGCGAAGATGTACTACCGCATGGAGCAGCCGGTGCCGCTGGTCATTCGCCTGCCGGCCGGGGGCGGCGTGGGCGCTGGCGCATTCCACTCGCAGAACAACGAGGCGCTCTTCGCGCACACGCCGGGACTGAAGATCGTGGCCCCGGCCACCGCCGAAGACGCGTACTTGCTGCTGCGCGCCGCGATCCGCGACCCCAACCCGGTCCTGTACTTCGAGCACAAGTACCTGTACCGCCGGCAGAAGGGGGTGACGCCCACGTTTCCGCTGGGGGACACCACGGCGTCGGTGACCTTGGAAGCGAAGGCGGCGGTGCGTCGACCCGGTGCCGACGTCACGATCGTCACCTACGGCTGGATGGTGCACCGCAGCTTGGAAGCGGCAGAAACGCTGGCGGCGGAGGGCATCGACTGCGAGGTCATCGATCTGCGCGTCCTCGCCCCGCTCGACACCCAGGCCATTCTCGAGTCGGTCGAGAAGACCAGCAAAGCGGTCGTCGTGCACGAAGCGACCATCACCTGCGGTATCGGGGCTGAAGTCTCGGCGCTCATCGCGGAACACGCCATCGGCTATCTCGATGGGCCGATCAAGCGAGTCGCGTACCCGGATCAACCGGTCCCGTTCCACAAGAGCCTCGAAGCGGCGGCGCTACCCAACCCCGACAAGATCGCGGCGGCCGTGCGCGCTGCGGTGGAGTGGTAGTTACTCTGCGTCTCGTGACGCCGTAGCTATCGCTGACCCGTAGCCATCACTGGGTGGCGCCGTCCTTCCACCACTGGAGGTGCCGCTTCTCGAGATCGGTGACGACCGCGGGGTGAGCGTCGGCAAGATCTGTCGTCTCCCCCGGGTCCTGGGCAATGTCGTAGAGGCGCAGCCCCTCTTCGTCGTGCACCTTGCGCCCATCGGTCGTCTCGCGCGCGTTGTGCACCAGCTTCCAGTCACCGACGCGAACCGCCCAGTAGCGTTGATTGCCCCAGTGAAACTCCCGATGGGGTGACGGCGCCTCGGCGCTCTTGATCACCGCCGAAATGTCACGACCGTCGAGCGGTCGCTCGGGCAGGGTCGCCCCGGTCCAGCCGGCGAGCGTCGGAAACCAATCGCACGCCGTCGCCATGGCGTGGCGCACGCCGCCCTCTTCGATGCGACCCGGCCAACTCACCACTGCAGGAACCCGAATCCCACCTTCGAGCAGGCTGAACTTCGCGCCCCGGTACGGACCGGCGCTGCCACCCCCGAAGAACGCACGCTGCTCGGTGGAGTGGCCGTGATCGGATTGGAAGACGATGATCGTGTCATCGCGCAGGCCAGCCGCGTCGATGGTGTCGATCAACCTGCCGATACAGCGATCGAGCGTGGAGACGAACGCAGCGTACTGCCGGCGCGGCTCGGGCGTTTCGCGGTAGTGCTCTAGCCACACAGGATCGCCCTGATACGGGTAATGCGGGGCGTTCATGGCAAAGTAGAGAAAGAACGGCTGGTCGCACTGCTTGTCGATGAAACGACTCGCTTCTTCCACCATCACGTCGGGAAAGAACCGCCCGGGCAGGTAGACCTCTTCACCGTTTCGCTGCAGGTCGTGTTGGTTGGGACCAGCCCAGTAGAAGAAGTGCGAGTAGTTGTCGATGCATCCACCGAGATGCCCAAACGCGTGATCAAACCCTTGCGCGTTCGGATGCACCTGATCACCGCTACCGAGATGCCACTTGCCGACGAGCGCGGTGGCATAACCATGGTCCCGAAACAACTCGGCCATGGTCAGCTGGCTCGACGGCATGCCAGCGGTCGGGTGGCCGCGCGGAACGTTGCCGCGCAACTGCGCCCGGTGTGGAGTTCGCCCGGTCAGAAGCGCAGCCCGCGACGGCGAGCAGACCGGGGCCGCCGCGTAGAACTGGGTGAAACGAACGCCACGCTGACACAACGCGTCGAGATTCGGCGTGGCCAAGTCGTTCGCCCCGTACGCGTGGAGATCGATGGATCCTTGATCGTCTGTGAGAATCACCACCACGTTCGGTCGACGCGTCGGTGTCGCGGCCTTCCCCCGAGGGGAAGCACCACTTGGCGACACCGCCGGGGTCGAAGCGCAACCGATGAGCCCCACTACCGCAAACAGCGTCCAACGACTCATGCGATCTCCCTCGAGCAGGTTCACTCGTAGCGGTCCGCAGCCTATCTTGCCCGGGTCCGCGCCTCGTGCTCAATGCAATAACAGCCGTGCGAGGCCGGACACCTCACCTTGCGCAATACCCGGTCACCACGTGCAATGGCTCCATGGAATCCATCAATCCCGCCACCCTGATCTTCAACGGAGTGCTCGGCGTCGCTGTGTTGATCGCGATCGTCGTCGTGGCCCGCGTGAGAACCGCCCGCGTCGCGGTCTGGAGTGGTCTTCTGGGCGGGATAGCCATCGTCGTTCTGGCCGCGCTCCTCGGCGAAGGCGGCTTCGGTCGCATGCGGCTCTTGGCGTACGGCGTGTTCCTGCACGGCACGATCTACTTGTTGGCGGTGGGGCTGCTCGGACGGGCGCGCTTCAAGGCGGTGGCTCTGTCGAGCCTGGTCCTGGGGTTGATCAACGCGGGCATCGCCATCGACGCGTTTTTCATCGAGCCGCATTGGCTCGAGGTCACCCACTACCAGGTGCAGAGCGAGAAGGTCACGACCCCGCTGCGCATCGCGGTCATCGCCGATCTGCAGACGGACTCGGTCGGCGAGTATGAACGGAGGGTGCTCGAAGCGGCTCTCGCCGAAAGACCCGACTTGGTGCTGCTACCCGGGGATTACCTGCAAACCCACGATGAAGCAGCCTACGCACGGCTGGTGATCGAGCTGCACGCGCTGTTCGCCGAGTTGCAGTTCTCGGCCCGACTCGGCGTCTACGCGGTGGAAGGCAACGTCGACCACCCGGGCTGGACGGCGATCTTCGCCGACCTCCCCATGACGTGCTTCGAGCGCACGGAATCCGTCGACGTCGCGGGAGTCCGAGTGACCGGGCTCAGCCTTTCCAACTCGCGATCCTTGAATCACACGATCACCAGCGACGACACCTTCCACATTGTCTTCGGCCACTACCCCGACTTCGTGCTCGGCGACATCCAGGCCGATCTCATGGTGGCCGGTCATACGCACGGCGGACAGGTTCAGTTTCCCGGGTTCGGCCCGCCGATCACCCTGTCGCGCGTTCCGCGCCACTGGGCGGCTGGGGGCATGTTCGAGGTGCCCGACAAGGGTACGCTGATCGTCTCACGAGGAATCGGCATGGAGCGCGACGCCGCCCCGCGGCTACGATTCTTGTGTCGTCCACAGTTGGTCTTGGTCGATATCATCCCGAAGTAGAGTAGAACGTATCACTCTGGGAGGAAGGGTCGTCGTGAAGCGTGTCCGCTGGATCGCCGGGTTTGCCGTCCTTCTCGCTCTCATTGTCGTCGGTTGGTTTGCCGCTCCCCGAATCTGGCTCGCCATTGCATACCGGCGAAACGAGACCTCCGGCCAGCTCCACTACTACGACAAGCGCGATGCCGATCTGCCGGGCGAGGAACGCATCGTGCCGGATCAGATCTGCCCATTTTGCACCTCCTCGGATCGCACCCAGAAGCACACGTGCCTCGCTTCGAACCACCTGGCAGTCGTGCGCCCGAAGGATCCGGCCGCGCCTAAACCGCAAAGTACGAGATACGTGCAAGTCGGCGGCGTCAAACTTCCGGCCGACTTCAAGTGCACCTGCCCGGGTCCCCACTATTGAGACAGTCCCCGACAGTCGAGTAGGCCCACAAACGACTTACGACTGGTGCTCCCAGCGTCGCCGGGGTCGCTTCAAACGATGTTGCGACTCGCGAGTAGAATCGCGTGGCTCTGAACCCGATGGCCGGCAGGCCTTTTCTTCGGATGCTGTACACTAGGTCCTTCCGCGGCCTGAGCAGCGCTCGGCGCTTTGGCTCGGAGACCTGATTCTCGATACGTTGAGACTCCCGAGACTCGAACGTTGGGACCCCGAGACAGGAAATCCATCGAACGCGGCCGGACTCCCGGCGCGTTCGCATGCAACTCGAGCCAGTCGGGGCCGCAGTACCGAAGAGACCGTAGGAGAACGAAGCAACGATGAATTTCGATGGACTGGAGCGCGCGATTCTTCGCTGGATTCGCGAGCGAACGAAAGACGCTCAGTTGAAGGCGCAACTCGTCAAAGCTGAGTTGGGATCTCGCGAGCACACCGGCGCCGGACGTTACACAACCTTCCTCGTTCCGTCGGAAATGACGGAGTGCAAAACCGAGAAGATCGACGGACCGCGAATCGATTCCCCGGTTCTCGAGTCCGGGGGCGGCTGCATTCTGTGGTGCGCGGACGGACGAGTCGACACGCTGGAGTTCTTCGCTAACGGAGACTCGTTCCCCGAGCTCATCGAAGAGTTCCAACTCAAGACCCGCTGACCGCGCGACGAGCGCAGCCGTCCTGGCTGCGCTCCTGCGAGAATCACTCAGCTCCCCACAACAGAATCAGCATCCGTTGCCGTCGATCGCAGCGACGCAACTCCTTCCCGGACCTAAGCTCATTCGACTTCGACTGGCGGAGGATGGTCGCTGGAAGCGCGCCATTCGCTGGGTCCGTTGGGTAACGGGATCGTGACTTGGGCTTGGAGTCAGGAGCGGGGTTAACGGTCGCCGTGGGAGAGTGATTGGTGATCACAATCACGGGGCGTCCCGCGAAGTCGTTGCGTGAATCCGATCGCGTCGAACGAGATCTGACCTTTTGGCCAATTGACCGCAATCGACCATGGAGCGTGGGGAAAACCCTCGTAGTGGGCAGCTCCCCGTTTGATGCCGTCGAGCGAGAACGGGCCCATCTCAAAGCCGGCGTAGTCCAGATCAATGGCGAGGCTCGTCACGTCATGAAACGTCAGCCACGCCGGTGCGATCCGGAATTTGAACCCGGACTTGTACTGCTTCCACTCGAGGATGAAGTCCAGATCAAGAATCAGTTCTCCGGAGCCTAGCTCGCCCTCGCCCTCGCGAAGCGAGATCCCGTGCACATGATTGTCATGCCAGGACAGTTGATCGAACTCTTTTTCCGTCCATGACCCGGCTGCACCATCGACCATCGCCCACGCAGCCCTTTCGTTCGAGCGGTCACCGGTTGAACATGTAAATCATACGCGGGAACTTGGATCCCTGAAACCCGCTAGCTCGCGGAGTATCCACCGTTCAGCCGCACGCCGAAACGCCTCGGCGACGCGGTCGCTTCGGCTAGAATATCCTCGACTAGAAACGAGGGACGCCGTGAGTGAAGAGATCGATCTGCGACAGTTCGTCGAGGGTGGCGACGGGATCTCCGTGATCCGCAACGAAGAGGTGCTCGACGGCGCCAACTTTCGCGGTTGGAACGGGATCAAGTACAAGGCGGGGTTGAGCGGTAAGAACGTCGGCTCGAAGAAGCTGTCCATGAACGTCGCGACGGTTGCTCCCGGCGCGATCGCCTATGCGCACATTCACGACGGCTTCGAGCTGATGCTGTACATCATGCAGGGAAGCGTGCGGCACACGTACGGCGAGGGGCTGAAGCACACGGTCGACAACAAGGCCGGTGATTTCATCTACATCGAACCGGGCATGCCGCACGAGGTGTTCAACCTGAGCGACTCCGAACCGGTCGTGGCCGTCGTCGCCCGCTCGGACTCGAGCGAGTGGGACCACATCATTCCGTACCCCAGCGAAGCGCGGACCCGCGACGACGTGCACAAGTAGCTCACGCCGCACGGACCACCGACTCTTCCGCGGCGGTCTATCGCGGAACTAGCCACAACGCTCCGTCGCGCACTTCCCAATTGACTCCCAAGTAGGACAAGTGCATTCGGATCAGCTTGGTCGGGGGGAAAGTATAATTCCACGGCACTCTCGAGTCGTTGGCGATCGCGGTCAACCGAGGATCGATGCGAATTGGGATCGATCCCGTCGCGGCCAGAAGAGTCGTCAGCGCGCGATAGGATGCGCCGGGAGCGATCCAAACGTGTTGCTCATCGTCGAACGATTCCGCCAGCGCCGCCAAGGCGGGGAGGCGCGATTCGAGCGTGACGGTGACCCGGCGCGTCTCGTTGGCGCGAACGTCCAGGTCGACTGTGATCGGTAGGAAGTCGGTCGACGTGACGGTGACTCGATGTTGACCGACCGGCAGAGTGATCGACGCTTGCCCGTCGACGTCGCTCGCCACGCCCGTCTGCCCAAACTCGTGACTATCGCCGAGGACGTACAGGGCTGGCTTTTTCACCGGGTCGCCGTTGGCGTCGCGAACGTCGGCGATCACCGTTGCGTGTTCGAACTCACTCATGCCTAGATCGACTTCGACCCGACGAGGGGCGGGACCGAGATCGATAACCTGCGAGACAACCTTCGTCGAGGCCGAGCCCTTGCCATGGCTGCCAAAAACCTCGGCTAGATAACGGCCGGGTGCCAACCCACCGAACACCTTCACGCCATCCGCCGATACGTACTCGACTGCGACGTGGGGACGCCAATTGAGACTGAACGAGTGGGTACGCACCCCGATTCCGGCCTTGGCTGCTTCCGAATCGTTGGCGGCGCGGAGGTGGATCCGAAGCGACGTCCCCAACTCGCGCGGAATGACCGGCACACGAAGGGTCAGTTCGATCCCGTCGCCGATCTGGACGCGACGCGACACCACCGTGCCGGCGACGAGGGTCACGGGCTCGACGTGAAGAGGGTGGGCGTTACGGAACACGGCGAGCGAGTACTGGCCGGGCGCCGCGTCGAACCGGACTCGACCGGCGACGTCGGTGGTCGCGAGAACGACCTCCCGCCCTTCACGGTAGAGGCCGACACGTGCGCCCGCGATCGGCTGCTTCTCGCTTCGGTGGTCGAGTACCACCTCCAGCGCGCCGGACCGGTTGAGGGCGAATTCGACGTCGTCTCCATTGCCGGAACGAACGAGTTGCTCGGCAGGCTCCAACCCCAAGGCAGACGCTTCGATGAGATAGCGAGCGTCGCCGAGGTTCGGCAACTCGAAACGACCATTGTGATCCGTCGTCGCGGTGCGATCTTCGTCATGAAGACCGTCGAAGAACGCATCCCGAACCAGGCCGTACACATCCTTCGACCGGCCCGGTGCTACCGCGACACCGCCCATCACCTTTACCACCGCGCCGGCCAGCGGTACGCCGTCCGGGTCATTGACGACCCCGGCAATCAGCTTCGCGGCGGGCAATGGGATGTCTCGATCCCAGTCGAGCCCGGCCGAGACGATGAACGATCCCTCGGACCGCGATCGGTATCCCGGCTTGCTCGCCCGGATGGTCACACTCGCGCCACCGAACGACATCGTCTGGCCGATGAACGGGGGCTTGTGCTTCTGCCAATCGACTCCCTGCGACTGCGCCGGCCTGACCGGTGTCGGGTCGTCTAGGTGAGTCTCTACGCCGAGGAACTCGAAGCGCCCGTCGACATCGGTGTAGTCGATCCGAGTGCGACCCGTCTGGCGCACCCGGTGCCGAAGTTCGACCTTCGCGCCCTCGATCGGTTGACCGGCGTCGTCGATGATCCGACCCGCGAAGCGGGCGACTCCCGCTTCCACCGTCGACTTCCCGCTCACCGTCTTATCGAGCAACTCCTTCAGCTCGGGCGGTAGGGAATCACCATCGACGCCAACCGCCCGCGGGAGCGGCGGAGGAGGGGGTTGGGAGTCGTCGTCCTGGAGAGCAGGGCCGGCTTCGGCGTCGGCTGCGACTTCCGGAGAGCGATCGTCGGATCGCTCAGTCGCCGTCGCCAACGCGGAAGGCGTCGTCCCGCCACTCCAGTTTGCAGTGCAGATCCAAGCGAGCGTGACGAGTGCGATGGTCGAGGCGACTGACACCCACCCGCGACGACTCGCGTACCACGCCTGGCTCGGCAGCGTGGCAACCGCGCTATCGACCGCTTGCTGGATGCGACTCGAGAGACCGGCCGGTACCGACGGGGCGTTCATGCGAAGCGCGTCGCCAAGCGGCAAGACGCCCACCGCAGTCAACGGGGCGAGGTCGCGCTCGAGCCGCTGCCGCCCAGTGTGCAGTCGCTTGGCCACGGTGCCTTCCGGGCACTCCAAGACGGTGGCGATTTCCCGGTACTTCAGCCCTTCGCCGTAGTGTAGTTGCAGAGGCAGCCGGAGAGTCTCGGGTAGCGCGCTCATCGCCTCGCGCACGCCTTCGATGCGTTCGTCGCTCGTCCACGGCATTGACTGCTCCTCGTTGGCTTCTGCGTGATCCCGGGCCCAGCTCTCCTCCCGG
This sequence comes from Planctomycetota bacterium, assembly GCA_021776775.1. Lineage (GTDB taxonomy): Bacteria > Planctomycetota > UBA8108 > UBA1146 > JAJFFE01 > JAJFFE01. Next base: position 18,816 of record JAJFFE010000340.1, read on the forward strand.
CGACGTCGACGCGACTCGCCGCGCAACACCTGTCGGGCTGCGTTGACCGCCACCCGACACAGCCAGGCGCGCAACGCCTGCGCGTCGCGGATAGCTCGTTGGCTTTGCACCAAGGAAAGGAAGGTCGTCTGGGCCACGTCCTCGGCGTCGGCACGGTTCTGAACCACACCGTAGGCAACGCGGAACACCATGGCGTGGTGCGACTCGACGATCTCGGCGATCATGGATAGCTGTAACTGCATGCAGAGGCCTTTCCGCCCCGGGTCTCCCGATGGATCCCACGGCCAGCCGTTCTCTTCCCGGCGATGTCAGAAAAAAGAGTCGTCCGAGAAGCAGAGAGCGTGTGCAGTCTACCGGACACCGCCGCGCCGGCCACTTCTGGCGTGTCGCAGGCCACTCATTCCGGCCGATCGGCCGAGCTTTCGGCGACGTTGTGCCGGGGGAGGCTGAACGAAGCGCGAAGTCCACCGCTGGGGAGGTTCGTCATGGCGACTTCGGTGCCGTGCGCGATCGCGATCTCGTTGACGATGGCGAGGCCGAGCCCGAATCCTCCGGTTTCCCGAGACCGGGCCCGATCCACGCGATAGAAGCGTGAGAAGACCTGTTCGATCTGATCATCCGGAATACCGCAACCACGATCGGACACCGTGACCGCGGTGGTCCCGTTGTGGGTGGAAAGCTGGAGGTCGACCGGCGTGTCCGCCGGGCTGTAGCGAAGGCTGTTGTGGAGCAGGTTATGAAGCATGACCCGCACCAGATCTGGATCGCCGTACGCCGTGACGACGGACTCCTCGCGAGACAAGTCGAGTCGAACGCGTGATGCACGTTCTGCCGGAAGTACGCGGATGACGTCGGTGGCGACCTCGGTCAGGTCGAAGTCTCGCGCGTGAAGATCGCCGCGCCGGGCATCGAGGCGGGCAAGCCACAGCAACGACTCGATCAAGCTGCGAATGCCCAACGCGTAGTTGCGACAACGCATCAGCGTCTCGCGGTACTCGTCGGACGACCGCTCCTTGGACAACGCAATGTCGATATCGGCGAGGATCTTGGCGACCGGACCCCGCAGCTCGTGGGAGGCGTCGCCCGTAAACTCGCGCTCTCGGGTGTAGCCACTCTCGATGCGGTCGAGCGTTCGATTGATCGCCACCGCGATGCCGTTGAGTTCGTCTTCCGCTCCGTCGACAGGCAGGCGCGCATCTAGGTTGGAGACCTCGATCGCCTCGAGCGTCGAGACAATACGCTGAACCGGAGACATAGCCTGCCGCGTCACCCACCACGACCCGACCACCCCGAGCACCCATAGAATCGCAAACGCGGCGACCACGGCGATCAAACTTCGGCGGGTGGCCACGATCTCGTCCTGAGCACGTACCGCAGTGACGACCCAGAGTCGCGACGGGCCAGCGGGGCGAACGATGCGCCCGTCCTCGTCGAGTTCGAAGCGCTCACCGAGCCGACTGATTGCGATCTCACGTCGCGCACCCGTGCCGTCGACCCCAGTGATCACCGCGATCAACTGCCCGTGGTACGGTTGCCAGCCCGCGAACGCAATGTCCTCGAGCGGCACGTCGGCGGTGATCAAACGTTGGAGATCAGCCGGGACCTCCTGCAGTAGCTTCTTGCGATCGGTTTCGATCAACTCGCCGTCTTGGCTGAACTCGAGTTCATCGATGCCGCCGTCGCGCAGGAGAGTCACCTCGATCACCGCGCGGCCACGGTGAACTTCCCGCTTGGCCCGCAGAAACGCACCCCCGGGAGACTCCTGCCGCACGATCTCCTGAACCTGGTCCGGCAAGCCGCCGAACGTTTCGGGGGGCGAATCGAACATGGGAACCGACGCGACACGGAACTTTTCGCCGCTATGCGCTTGCAGGTGAGAGTCCCCGACGTGGGTGAACGCAGTCGAGTCCAAGCAAGCGCCTCGCCCGGTCAATACCTCGCCCGAGCCTCGAACCACCGCCCAGTGGGGCGCGTCGAGTCCGATCACGCGAAGCTGTGCCTCGCCCCCGCGATCGATCAACGCTTCCCACTGGTGAACCGCGTTGAACGCCAAACCGCGAACGGCTTCGTCGGCCGAGCGGATGGCGTCGTCTCGAATGCCTTTGGCGACGATTGAATACAAGACGGCTGCCGAGATCGAGAACACGACCAACGTCAGTAGTGCAGTGGTCCAAGTCAGCCGGCTAGTGATACTGAGCTTCACGTCATCACCCAACGAGTAGATATCCGCGGCCGCGCACCGTCTTGATCACCCGGTCTTCACCATCCGACTCAAGCTTCTGACGGAGAGTCTTTACGTAGACGTCGACCACGTTGCTCAACCCCTCGTAGTTCGCATCCCACACCTTCTCGAGAATCAGAGTACGAGAGAGGACCTTGTTCGGGTGTTCCATGAAGAACTGCATGAGGGCGAACTCCCGCGCGGTCAATGAACTCTCGCGCCCGTCTCGAACGATGTAGTCCGTCGAAGGATCGAGCGTCAGCTCACCGACGCTCAACGTTTCCGTCGTACGACTGGCGATGCGGCGCATCAAGGAACGGATGCGGGCGAACAGCTCACTGACGGCAAACGGTTTGACCAGGTAATCATCGGCACCGGAGTCGAGTCCCAGCACTCGATCGTCGACGGAGTCTCGCGCGGTCAACATGATCACCGGCGTTTGCAATCCTTGGGATCGAATCTGACTGCAGATTGCGATGCCATCGAGAATAGGCAACATGAGATCGAGAAGGATCAAATCGTAGTCGCCCGTCAAGGCGAGGTGGCGCCCCGACTCGCCGTCGTGCGCAAGTTCCACCGCGTAGAGTTGCTCTTGCAACCCACGCTGCAGAATTGCCGCGAGTTCCTTGTCGTCTTCGACTACGAGTACGTTCACCAGAACCTCCACCACGGTGCAGAGTGTATCGCGGTTTACATGAGTAGGCGATGAAGGAGCGGTTAGAGCGCCTTTCATGGTCGGAAGTGCCGCCAGAATCATGGCTCATTGCATTTTCATCTTCTCCTCATGTAGTGCGCGATACCCTAGTGGAGCACTGGCTCTTAGAGGTGCGGGTCACTCGCACCCGGACTCCGAGCACCTCACAGTCGTTGGACTGTCGCCGTGGACTCCCCTCCCAACCGGCGATAGTCGAGGGCAACCCGATTGAGGTGCGGCACTCGCTCGTTCGTTCGCGAACGGGCAGAAGGGAACACGTCGATGCGTTCCATCATCGTTCTCGCAACCGCGATCACGTGCGCCGGGTTGAGCTTCGGCGCCAACCTTGCTCAAGCCAATACAATCAACGCTTCATTGAAGCTCGAAGTCAACGAGTCCGACGGCGATGCAAAGGTCATCGTTTCGTGTTCGAGTCGCGAGCCCATCTCGCGAGTCAAGCTTTGGGCTCCGGACGGGCGGGTGTTGGTCGACCTCGCCGGTACCCCGCGCATTCCCGAGACGTCGTACCTCGAACTCGAAGGAGACGATTCGTCGATCGACGCGGTACGTGACGAATACCCGGAGGGCGTCTACTTCTTCCACGTATATCTCGATGGGCAGACGCTGTTCTACGATGTAGAGCTGAGTCACGAGGTGCTGGCAGCGCCGGCGTTCGAACCCGGCGACGAGTCCGTTCTCGACCCCGAGAACGCAACCATCGAATGGTCACCAGTCGTTGGCGCGACGGGCTACTCGGTCGAAGTCGAGCAGGGAAGCCGCCGCTTGACGTGGCAGCTCGATTCCGGCCAACACGCCGTGACCCTCCCAAACGGCTACTTCGAACGCGGGGTGCGGTGTGAGATCGACATCGCAACGTTCTGCGCCAACGGAAACGCGTGCCTCACAGAGTCGACGTTCTACCTCGCACCGGAACGTGGCGAGCTGGTTCCCGATTTAGATTTCGAACACGCCGGTGAAACGTCGTTCTATCCCTTGACCCCAGGGCTCAGTCGAACGTTCGAGGACTCCGACGGAAACAAGTTGAACGTGACGGTCTTGTTCGAGACGCGGTTCGAGCAGGGCGTCCTTACGCGGGTGGTGGAAGAACGTTATTGGCAGCAGGCAGAGCTGCGATCGATCACTCGACGCTACATGGCCATCTCGTCAGAAGCACGCGAACTGTACTGCTTCGGTCAAGACGTCGACTACGTGAGTCAAGGCGTCATCGTAGAGCAAGTCCTCCACGATACTGTCGCGCCGTGGATCGCACTTCCGGACGGAACGACAAGCCCGAAGAAGGGTTGGACGTCGCGGGTCCCCGCAAGAGTCGTGATCGTCGATCATCTGCTCTCACTCGAGATCGGCGGGACGGTGTTCTCAGATATCTTGGTCGTCTCTGAACCGTCCGTAATCGACCCGTCGGAGCAGGTCCTCAACTTCTACTCGGCCGGCGTCGGCTTGGTGAAACGCGACCGACTCGACTCGACGGTCGTCGGGTTCATCATTGACGACGACGATGATGATGACGACGAGGAAGACGATGACGGCGACGATGATGATTGAACCGACGGCAAGCGGGAGACGCTCTTCTTGAGCGTCGCTACTTGAAGGTGCCGTCGTGGTTGGCACATTCGTAGGCGCAGAGAAACATCAAACGAGCGATGTTGGCGATCTTCTTTGGGCTGATGAGTTCGACGTCGTCTCGTTCGGTGTGGTACTCCGGGTGATCACCGCCGTAGAGAAACACCGCGGGAACGCCTGCATCGATGAACGCCGCTTGATCGGAGCGGTTCATATACTGCTGCATGTCGGTTGGATCGAGTTTGATATTGAAGTGCGCCGCGACGCCGTGCACGAGATCGTTGAGCCCTGCGAACTCTTCCTTCTTTCCGATCTTCATGTCCCTGTCGCCGTTCCTCGAGATCATGTCCATGTTGATCATGGCCATCGTTTTCTTGATCGGCATGACCGGCGGATCGGCGACGTAGTACTTGGAGCCAAGTAGGCCGAGTTCCTCAGCATCGAACGCGATCAGCACGATCGTGCGCTTCGTCTTGATATCGTTGGACAACATCGCCTCGGCCAACTCGATGAGCCCCGTCGTTCCCGAAGCGTTGTCATCCGCGCCGTTGTGGATCTCGCCAAGCTTACCCTTGGTCATCCGTCGATCCCGTGGGCGTCCAACATGGTCGTAGTGCGCGCCGATGACGATGCACTCTTCCCTCAGCGTCGGATCCGTTCCTGGAATCATGCCGATCACGTTGCGGCCGCGGCCGTACATGTACCCCTTGCGCGCGACTTCCAGCTCGACGCGCGCCGCCTTCAGCTTCTTCTCGGAGGGCACGGTCCCGGCGAACGCTTTGGTAACCGACGAACCGACCTTCTTCAGCAACTTATCGGACGACTTGTAGGTGAGATACACCGTCACGACCGGCGCAGCCTCTTCTCGTTTGCCGGCGGGCCACTGCTGCGCGGCGAACGGTGGCTTCTTCTTGTCGGACTCGAGCACCATCAAGCCGCGAACGCCGAGCTTGCTCAGCGCGATCAGCGTTTCCTTGGTGATTTCGGTTTCGCCGGGAAGCGCGAGCGCCACGGTGTCTTGGAGTGCCGCCGGGTCGAGGGCCTCGATCGGAGTGGCGAGGTTGATGAACGAAAGCGATCCCGCGACTGCACGGTCGGAAGAGTCCGCGTGCGGTAGGAAGTCATCGATCAGGTCGAACTCGATCGCTTTGGTATCGGTGGGCTTGCGATAGAACGAAATTCGATTGGTCAGCGCGAGCGGTCCCTCCTTCATCTTGAGGAGGCGCACCGAGAATGGCTGGAAGTAGGTGCCGTCGACGCCGCCCGGCTCGAGGCCGATCTCACGGAAACGGGCAGCGACGTACTCGCCAGCTTTGCGCCCGCCTTCCGAACCACACGCCCGCCCCTCGTATTGCTCGGACGCGAGAATCTTGACGTGGTTCAGACACTCCTTCTCCTTGATCGTCTTGAACGCCTTCTTAACTTCGCGCGGCCAATCCTTGTCGGAAGCCGTGGCCACCGGTGACGGCAGCGTTGCGGGCAGAGTCGCGACCAGCCAGGAAATCGGCGCGAGGAGCAAGAGAGGAAGGAGTAGTGCGCGGGTCATCGGGTTCGCCTTCGCTGATGAGTTCGATCGATCTACGAAGCCCGGGTGACGGGCGTTGGCCGTAGCGTATCGATCGAACCCAACAGCGAGAACGAGTTCTGAGGCATCAGGCTAGCGAATCGTGATCTCGTCGGTGTTGAGCAGCCAGATCTGCAGGCCCGGCGCCGGGTTGCGCAGACTGCTGTTCAAGATCGTCAGCAAGTTGTTGAGATTGAACCCCTGCTGAGTGAGCAGGCGCAAGCCAGCCAGCGGAAGTAGCGCACGAATCTCGTCTTCGTCGCCACCGAGCAGTTCCATCAGGTTGAACCCCGAGGACGGCTTGGGTCGGTGAATGACCTGACAATCCATCTCTTCGATTTGGCCGGAAAGCGCGGCGAGCGCAACGTCGACGCCGCCGAGGTGGTCGACCAAGCCGAGCGCCTTCGCCTGCGCGCCGGACCAGACTCGACCGCCGCCGACCGCGTCGACTTCCTCTACGGTCAGTCCCCGGGACTTGGAGACGAGGGCGAGGAAGCGATCGTAGGTTTCGACGATCATGGATTCGATCATGCCGATGTCGTCCGGCGACCATTCGCGATCGATGCCCATGGCGGCGGCGGATTCGTCCAAGCAGATGTTTTCGACGTGAACGCCGATCCGTTTCATCAACGGACCGAAGCTGAGCTTCATGGCGAAGACGCCGATCGATCCGGTCACGGTCGACGCCTCGGCGTAGACCGGGCGATCGAGGCAGCTGATCCAGTAGCCTCCCGACGCCGCCACGCCACCCATGGAAACGACGGCCGGCTTCGCTTCGACGAGCTGCATGAGCGCGCGACGGATCGCCTCGCTCGCGGTCGCCGATCCGCCCGGCGAGTCGATTCGAATCACGACGCCCTTGATGCGCGCGTCGTTCGTCAAACGATCGATCGCCTCGACCGTCGGACCCGAGACCATGGAGCCGGCGGCTGCCTTGTTGCCGTCGATGATGGTCCCGCTGAGGTGCAGAACCGCGATGGCCGCGTCGGAGATCGGCTCCTCGGTGGCGCCACTCATCATCTTGGCCCACAGCTCGAAGAACGACGGTTGACGCTGCGGTCCTTCGACCTTCTCCCGCCAAGAGACAGCCTCGCCGCAGCGTGCCTCGATGGTTGTACGCATGGCACCGTACGGGGCGAGACGATCCACCAAGCCGTGCTCGTGCGCCATGCTCGCGGTGAACACGCGGCGCTTCTGCGCCGCGCGCACTGCTTCGTGCGTCAAGCCACGCCGTTTGGCGACTTGCGCGACCATGGTGTCGTTGAGCGAGGTCAGCATGCGTAGGTAGTGGCTGCGCAGGTGTGAGCTCATGGTCGAGTTTGTGTACGGCTCGACCGCGCCCTTGAAGTCACCGACCCGTGCCACCGAAGCGCGAATCCCGAGCAGATCGAGCGCGTCTTTGTAGTGCATGGACGACATGGCCCGCGACGGGAAGTCGAAGGTGGCGAAGTCGGCCATGATCACCTCATCGCACTCGGCGGCGATGGCGTAGTGACCCGGTCCCGCATTCTCGAGCCACGCGTAGGTGCGCTTCCCGGTCTTCCGCAACTCTGCCATGTGGCGGGAAAACTCGGCGACGTTTGCACTGCCCATGCCGATGGCTGGCGACGATAGGTCGAACAGAATGTGCTGGACCTCTTCGTCTTTGCCCAACCGCTCGAGCGCTTCGCAGAGCTTGAAGAACGACTTCTGCTTCACGCCGCCACCGGTGAGCAGCGACATCGGATCCAACGAAGGGCCGACCGGTCGGTCGACGTATGCTCCGTCGAGGGCGAGCACTTGGAGGACCGGTGGCTTCTTCTGCGCCGTGTCGTCGTCGGCGGGAGTAGACGCACCGACCATGGGCAGGAGGGCGAAGAGGACGGGCGCAATTAAGAATCGAGTCACAAGCGGCATTCGGATAGGTCCTTCCACGGGACAATCACTCAGTTTTGTTGATCGGCTGTCGGCGGGTCATTCATGAACCGCGCGGTGAGAGCGGCAAGTCGTTTCCCCACCGGGCCTCAGAACGCAATTCGGGCGTCGGACGCTCGAACTGAGGGTGTTCCCCTCGGAGTGGTTGCACGCTCAGACCCGGCGTTGTGAGAGCGCGCCCCAATTCGAGAGCGGCCCGTACGCGGAAAACAGCAGGTAAAAACCTCGCCGCCTCGCTACGCCGAACGCGTCATGTTCGCCACTACGACCGGCCGGTCAACCACTCCCTGTTTCCCGGGGGAACGGTCCCGTCTATCCTCGCGGGCTTCGAAAGGCGGAGTCATGACCGACGGAGACGGCTCGACCGGTAGTACGCAATCAGACGGCGGACGCTACCCGTTCGTACCCTACGACTTCCAACGATACCCAGAGCCGACCATGATCGAGCGCGCCGAGCAGTTCTACGAGGAACTGAACGGTCGCCGAAGTGTGCGATTCTTTTCCGACGAGCCTGTTTCGCGGAGGCTGATCGAGCTGGCCATGATGGCCGGGTCCACAGCACCGTCGGGCGCTCACCGGCAGCCGTGGCGGTTCGTCGCCGTCGATAGCGCCGAGATCAAAGCGAGGATCCGCGAAGCGGCGGAAGCAGAAGAGCGAAAAAACTACGGCGGCGGTCGCTTTCCCGAGGCGTGGCTCGAAGCGCTCGCTCCGTTGGGAACAACGTGGGAGAAGCCTTATCTCGAGATCTGCCCCTGGATCGTGGTGCTCTTCGAGGAGATTCACGGGTACGAGGACGACGGCAAGATCCGCAAGAACTACTACGTGAAGGAGTCGGTCGGCATCGCCGCCGGCATGTTCATCGCCGCGCTCAACCACATGGGTTTGACGACGCTGACCCACACCCCGAGCCCCATGGGATTCCTCACGAAGCTGCTCGGTCGACCGAAGAACGAGCGCCCGTTCATTCTGTTTCCCATCGGCTATCCCGTCGAAGGGTGCACGGTTCCCGAGCTATCGCGAAAGTCGCTGGACGACATCGCCATCTGGAACCCCGAGCCCACCAAAGAGGAGACGCCGTGATCGGGATAACTCTACTGCTCACCGCCTCGATCTGTTCCGGCCACCCACACAGTGCGGGCCAGAACAACGCCAAGCAAGACCCCGCGACAACGCATGACGTCCGCACCATCGAAGGGTGGACCGTCCACGTCGACCACGCGTTGATCGAAAAGGACGCCGAACTCTGCAGCGCTGCGCTCAAGATCCTGCAGACGAAGCTCTACTTGATCACCCTCGTGATGCCCGTGGACCGGCTCGCCAAGCTACGCAAGGTGCCGATTTGGCTCGACCTGAATCGCCGGCGTCTGCGCGGAATGCAGTACCACCCGTCAAAAGAGTGGCTCACGAACAACGGCCACGACGCTCGGCTGGCAAAAGCGGTTCACATTCCGCAAGCCAAGAGCTTCGTCAGCCTGGCCCGCGCCAACACCCAGCCGTGGGTCGTCATGCACGAGTTGGCGCACGCCTACCACGATCGCGAGCTGAGTTTCGATCACCCAGAGATCAAGGCGGCGTACGACGCCGCGGTGCAGTCGAAGTCGTACGAGTCCGTCCTGCACGTGACGCGCGGCGAGACGAAGCACTACGCACTCACCGACCACAAAGAGTACTTCGCGGAGTCGACGGAGGCGTTCTTTGGCACCAACGACTTCTACCCGTTCGTCCGCGGAGAGCTGCAGAAACACGATCCCCGCATGTACGATCTGCTGGCCAAACTCTGGCGCGGGAAGTAGCCGAAAACGAAGCGGGCCCGAAGCGTGTCGGTCGCACCGGACACGCTTCGGGCCAACTTTAGATCTGCGGTGCCGCTACCGCTTCAGGTCGCTCACCACTTCGCCTTCGATGATCACGCCCGTGCAATGCGTCGTGTATTCGAAGGGGTCTCCGTCGAACAACGCAATGTCGCCATCCTTGCCGACGGCGATGGATCCGACGCGATTGGCAATACCGAGGATTTCGGCGGCATCCTTGGTGATCGTCGCGAGTGCTTGGTCGAAGGTCAGCCCATTGGCCGCGGCGAGCGCCGCCTCGAACAGCACGACTCGCGTTTTCGGGACGTACCCTTCGAATCCGCTCTGCAGCGCCACCTTCACACCCGCGGCGCGCAACTTCGCGGCGGTCTCGAAGCTGAGGTTCTCGTGCTCGCCAGTCGCGCGGCGCATGGTCGGGTGAAGAATCACCGGTACTCCGGCCGCCTTGATCTCTGCGATCAGCAGGTACGCTTCGGCGGCGCTGTCGAGCCACAGCTTCAACTTGAACTCGCTGGCCAAGCGCAGGGCGGACGCAATGTCCTGTGCACGATCGGCGGTCAGGAGAAGCGGAATCTCGCGGTTGAGAACCCGACCGATCGCTTCGAGGCGAAGATCGCGGCCGGGCCGCAGGGTGACGTCCTCGAGTTGGCGTTTTGCCATGTACTCGGTGGCGCGAATGAGCTCGGCGCGCAACAGCGCCATCATCTTGCCGCGCGTTCCGGGCGACTTCTCGCCGTCCTTCTTCGCCGACTCGGCCAACGTACCGGCTAACGCCGCGGTCTCGACAATGACCGAGTCGGCGACGGTGTTGCCGCGCGTCTTCGCGATCAGCGTCAGACCCGATAGCAGCTCACCCGGCGCGTGACCGGTATGAATCGTCGTCACCCCGAAGCTTCGCACCCAGGCGATCAATCGCTCTTGCGGGTTGTAGGCGTCGATGGCGCGAAGCTCCGGCTGCAGCGGCTCCGACCGTTCGAGCTGGTCTTGGTCCTCTTTTGGGCTATTGAGAATGCCGGCGAGGCCGACCACGCTGTGGGCGTCGACCAGGCCGGGGGTCGCGACCGCGGTCTTGATCACCTTCGAACCGGCCGGGATCGGCGTGTTGGGCCCACCGACCGCCGTGATCTTGCCGTCGACGATGACAACCACGCCGTTCTCGATAGCGGGACCGTTCATCGTGTGCAGCGTCTTCGCCTTGATCACGACTTGAGCGTGCAACGAAGCCGGCGTCATCAAAGACAACCCGGCGACCGCAACGAGCATGAGGGTCCGCAACATCACTGACCTCCGTTCGCTTCGGAACCGAAGCAGCAGTAGTACGGGTCTTGGTCATGGCCGGCGCCAAAGCCGCCGACCGCGTACAGGTGGTCTTTTTCGTTCGAGCGATCGAACACGCGCACTCCTTCGACCCACGTTTCGAGCACCTTGGTGTACACGCTGAACGGATCGCCACTCATGATGACGAAGTCGGCGTCCTTGCCGACGGTCAAGCTGCCGGAGCGATCGGCGAGATCGAGCATTTCCGCGCCCGACAAGGTGAGGGCGCGCAACGCGGCGGCGCGAGACATTCCCGCGCGAACGCCGAAGGCGGCCATTCGCAAGAACAGCCTGGAGTCGGTGATCCAATCGTCGGTGTGAAACGCGACGTTGATGCCGGCTCGTTCCATGAGGCCGCCGGTTCGCATTGCGAGGTCGACCGCTTCCTGCTTGCCGCCGGGGCTGTCGAGAAGAATGATCGAACACGGCGCCTTGGCCGCGGCGATTTCGTCGATGACTTTCCAACCCTCACTGACGTGGTGCAGAACCACGCGAAACCCAAACTCTTTCGCGATCCGCAACACCGTCATGATGTCGTCGTGCCGGTGCGTATGGTGGTGCACGATCTTTCGGCCCTCGAGCACCTCGACCAATGCTTCGTATCCGAGGTGCCGAGGAGGCATCTTCTCGGGATCTCCGTCGGCGGCGAGAATCCTGTCCCGGTACTCCTCGGCGGCGATGTAGTACGCGCGCACCAGAGCCGCAGACTTACCCCGGGTCCCGGGAAACGGCTTCTTCCCGCGAATGGAGTTGGTCCCGTTGGCCATCTTGACGCCGCCCATGGGCAGACCGCGATCGTCGAGGATGGAGATGTCGTCGATGGTCGAGGCGTCGTTTCTAAGCTTTACGTACACCGTTTGACCGCTGAGCAGGTGTCCCGAGCCGGGCATGATGTTGAGGGTCGTGAGCCCACCCGCAACCGCGCGCTTGAAGCCGGAATCGAGCACGTTCAACGAGTCGGAGATACGGACGTCCGGTTGAATGGGAGCGCTCGAGTCGGCTCCACCGATCCCACCGACGTGGCTGTGGGTGCAGATGAGCCCCGGCGTGATCGTCTTGCCGGAAACGTCGACAACGGTGGCGTCGGCCGGAATCGGCGTCGATCGATCGCCGATCGCCACGATCTTCTTGCCGTCGACGACGAGCACTCCGTCGTCGATCGGATCTCCGTCAACGGGGAGGATTCGGGCGCCAACGAAGGCGCGAACTTGCGGGTTGATCGGCGGGGTCTGGTCCGCAGTCTCGGAAGCGTCGGAGGGACTCCAAACGCTGACCAAGACAGTAGCGATTGCGAACAAGACAACGAGCGCCGCGATACGTCGGCGAGACAAGAGCACCTACCTTCTAGTGTACGTTGATCGATATCGTACACGAAGGTGGCACGCTAGTGCCCTAGGCTAGTGCCCTACGCTTGGGGCTGAGGCGAAGAGCTCTCGGCGACCGCTTCCACGATCTGATCCGCCAGCTCGATCGTCATTCGAGAGCCCGTCGCTTCTTTCAGCCGTTTCGAGTACCCGGCAAGGAACTCGGGCAGGCGCCGCACGGCCGCGACTTGAATCTCGGCGTCGGCCTTGTAGGCCGGTATGCGCTCGTCGCCAGAGACGACGAACAGCATGATATTGCCGGTAGATTCACACCGGTCGATCACCAAGGTCAGGGAGCTTCCGCCGAGCGTGGCCGTGTCACGGTGCGAGATCAGCGTCCCGTCACAACTCGTGAAAAAATCACTCATCGACCAGAGGGCGGCGGCATGCTGACCACGTCTGTCTGCGAGCTTGCGGGAGAGATCGGCGATCTCGTCCAGCGCTTCGCGGGGGGCTGATGGTTCCATGTCCAAGCGTAACATCCCGGTCGTCTGTCGCCGAACTTCGACGGTGTAACCCTACGCACCGGACCCGCATCGGAGGGCGCCCAAGGGAGGGTTACATGTTGGCTCCACCCCAAGTAAGGTTGCCTGCGAGGAGGGCCAAAGTGTCCGACGACGCGACCGCTGAAGCTGAGTCAAAGCTCGTCCAACGCTTGCGTTCTGGAGATCCGGGCGCCGTCGAGGACGTACTGCGGGCGCACGGTGGGCAGTTGCTCGCGGTCGCCCGGCGCATCCTCAAGGATGAGCATCTGGCGCAGGATACGCTCCAAGATGCGTTCATCATGGCCATGAAGGGTTTCGACAAATTCGACGGGCGATCTCGTCTGAGCACATGGCTTTATCGGATCGTCGTCAACGCGGCGCTCATGAAGATGCGCAGGAAGTCGTTCAAGAGCGAACGGCCGGTCGGCGACCTGCTGCCGCAATTCCTCGACAACGGCCACCGCCACGGCGCGCGCGGCGACTGGGGTCAGCATCCCGAAAAATTGGCGGAAACCCACGAACTTCAACAGCTCGTGCTCGAGAACATCTCGGAGCTTCCGGACGACTACCGCTCGATCCTATTGCTGCGAGACATCGAAGAACTCAACACTCAGGAGGCGGCGGACGTGCTTGGAATCAGCCCCGGAGCAGCCAAGGTCAGATTGCACCGCGCGCGCCAGGCGCTGCGCGAACTGCTCGATCCACACTTCCGATTGGGGGAGGCGTCATGAGTGAGCCCAACCCCACTTGTCAGGAACTTCTGGAGTACCTCGCGAGTTACCTCGACGGCGAGCTTCCCGAAGGGGAGCTGAAGATCCTGGAACTCCATCTACAACAGTGCCCACCGTGCATCGAATACCTGGACACCTACAAGGCGGCGATTCAACTCGCACAGACGTGTATTCCCAAGTTGGAAGCCGAGGAGGCGTGCGAAGCTTGTCCAGAGAAGCTGATCCAGGCAATCCTCGATGCGCAGCGAAGCGACTCCGGCGACTGATCGTTCCATGGCCTTCATCATCGTAACAAAGCAACCCAACGACGGGTTTGGCCACGACCTAGGCTGAACCCGTCGTTTTTCTTTTTGCTCGCCTCTCGGCGTGGTCCCGGTCACGATTCCAAGACGGCACTGCGATTTGCACGACACTAGATATCGAAACGAGGCGGCATGGGGATCATCGGTCGGTACACGAAGTGGCTTCACACGCGTTGGCCGGCGGGTCGCGTGGAAAAACTACCGGTCGTCAATGACGACGGATCGACGAGCGTCCCCGGCCTCTACGTGGTCGGCGACCTGACGGGTGTTCCGCTCTTGAAGTTCTCGGCGCATACCGGAGCGCGCGCGGTGAAGACCATCGCCAACGAAGCTAGCTTCGGGAAGCGAGACACTTCCGACGACTCGGTCCTCGACGTGGCGATTGTCGGAGGCGGCGTGTCGGGCTTCGCGGCGGCTCTAGAAGCGAAGAAGCAAGATCTACGGTTCGAGCTCTTCGAGGCGTCCGAGCCGTACTCGACGATCGTCAACTTCCCCAAGAAGAAGCCGATCTTCACCTATCCCACCGACATGACCCCGGACGGCGATCTCCAGTTCCACGAAAAATCGTCGATCAAAGAAGGGCTCGTCGAAGACCTTCACGATCAAACCATCGCGCAAGGTATCGAACCGACGTTCAAGCGCGTGGAGAGCATCAAACGGGTCGGAAACCGCCTGCAGCTGCAGTTCGCCGGAGGGGAAACTCTCGACGCTCACCGCGTGATCGTCGGCATCGGGCGCAGCGGTAACTTTCGCAAGCTCGGAGTCCCGGGCGAAGAACTCGACAAGGTGTACAACCGGCTGCACGACCCCAAGGACTTCTGTGGCAAAGACGTGGTCGTCGTCGGTGGCGGCGACAGTGCGCTGGAGACGGCGATCGCTCTCGCCACGTGCGGCTGCAAAGTCACGCTCAGTTACCGCAAGCCCGAGTTCTCACGACCGAAGCCGGAGAACGTCGAGCGCATCGAAGCTCTGGTCGTCGATCCCAACGCAGACGTAGGCGTCGAGAACCCTAGCTCCGAGAGAGTGACCACCGCGGCTGGCGCATTCGTGGGTCGAGACAAAGACGCTAAAGGATCGATTCGCTTGGCTCTGCCGTCGACGATCTCTGCAGTCAAAGACGACGAAGTGGTTCTGAAGCTCGATGACGGATCCGAAGAGTCGGTCCCCAACGAAGCGGTCTTCTCGATGATCGGTCGCGAGGCGCCACTAGACTTCTTCCGCCGGTCGGGCGTGCGCATCAGCGGAGAATGGAGCGCACGAAGCGTCGTGGGCT
>JAJFFE010000035.1 GCA_021776775.1 Planctomycetota bacterium
CCCTCGCGGCGGGCCTTCACCGCATTGAAGTGCTCTTCTTCGAAAAGGGCGGCGACGAGACACTCGAGGTGTCGTTCGAGGGACCCGACGGTATCGCCGTGCCCATCACGTCAAGATTGCTGTACCACGACGCGGGTGATCTCGAATTTTGACCGCACGTCATCTCGAAAATGGACCGTGGTTACGCCTCTAGCCAGCGCCGTACCACAGCAATCCAGTGCCGGCCAACGGGTCGAGCGCCTCTCGTTCGGCGTCGCTCTTGGTCTTCACGGTCGCCCACCAGCGACGATACGCCTCCGCGGCTTCCGCTCGGTGCCGTTCCGATCGTTCGATCCAATCCAAGTCCGGGGCGTCGGTCGACTTTGACAGCATGGGGTTCAGAGATGGGTATCCGCCCGGCAAGCCGCGCCGGATCCCTTCGATCATCCAGAGCGAGAGAATGCCGACGGAACACTCCGCTTGTGACTCCGACGAGAACGGGTTCTGCGGGAACCTAGCGACCATGGTGGCGTCGTTCGCGGAGGCCAAGAGCGCATCGACATCACCCCAGCTGACCGTTGGAAAGCGGCGCCCCTGCCACTCCCCGCGCTTGATTGTCTCCAGGCTCTCGCAGACCGCGGGTGTCGGGTTGGACGTCGCGTTCGGCCCCGCACCGTCCGTAGGGTTGGTAGCCACGCCTGGCTCGGTGCCGGAGTCCGAAGAACACCCGGAGCCGGCCAGCGCGAAGACGACGGCGAAGAAGCAGCGCAGAAGAGACACGGGTACCTTCGATCTCGTTTCGGGTTGGAGGAACATGGTATCGGCCGGAGCGAGTCGAGTTGAGCGGATTCCGGCTCCGGTCCCCGCCTCGACCGCGAGACGGTCGAGAATGGTTGTTGATCTGGTCCGGTGTTCACGGTCCCATCTCTGAACTGGAACCATCGCCAAACAGCGAAGAAACGAGCCCTCGATGATGACACCCGTGACCATCGCACTCTTTTGCCTGAGCGTGGCCGGCCCTGCGGCAACAGTGCCACCGACCCACCAGGCTCCCGCCGTCGAGCCGAAGAAGCAGATCGTCAAAGAGATCGGCGCAGAGGTCACCCTCACCATGGAGGCGTGCAGGCAGTCGCGCGCGGCCTCCGACCTGCTGCGACGCGCGTTGGGCCAGAAAGATTCGTTGCTGAAGCGGGCCGACGTAGAGGTCGACGGGGTGAAGTACACGGTCTACTTGCCGCACCCGCGCATGGGTTACACGATCAAGACTTCGAAGGCCTCCGTGCTCCGCGACTCGACCGCCCTCGGCATCGACAACGATGGCGACGGGAGCGTGTCGGTCTCCGAGAACTTCCATGCGCATGAACTCGTGCGCATCGGCAACACCATGTTTCGGGTGAATCACATTGCGGCGGACGGCAATGAGATCAAGTTGCAACGCACCGACGCGCCGGCAACGTCGTTGACGCGCGGCCAATCGTCGCCGACCCTGACGTTCAACGGGACCAACGGTAAAACGGTGTCGACCAAGTCGTCACTCGGCAAAACGCTGCTGATCAAGTTCTGGAGCCCTACCTGAGGCCCGTGCGTCGCAGAGTTCCCGCGTGTTCGGGAACTGAAGGAACAGTACGGTTCAAAGCTGGAGCTGGTCCTGATCGATCTCGATGAAAAGTCGAAGGATCGTATCGAGGCGGCCGACGCGATTCTCGCGCGAGCCAAGATCGACGCGCCGAACGTGCTCTACCCGCGCGGACGTGAGGACATCTATCCCCTCCTCAACACGCAAGGGTACGGCTACGCGATCATCGGCCCCGACGGCAAGACGATCGACTCGCATCTCCACCTTCCGGAGGCGGAGAAGATCCTCGCTAAGACCATCACGAAGTCGCCCCCGCTCGGCGGCCCGAAACAGTAGCGCGGCCCCGATCTCCAAATGAAGGCTGCCAAGCTGTAACCCCGGTCGGCGCCTTGCCTCCGACCGGAGGCCGGCTACCATAGGCGCGGGCTCAATACCGAAGTTCGTCCTAACTCTGTCCGTTTTGCCGCCGGCGGCGCAAGCAGTCTCGACGGGACCGTGTCTCGTCTTGTCACTGTGAAGTCGTGGTCGGTGACCGGCCACGCTGAAAAAGGAGACCTTCATGCGCAGACATCGAGTATCGGCACGCGCACTGTTCATTCTCGTACTGGCGACGTCGCTCGCGCCGTTGTCGATCGCAACGGCGGGCGGGTTGGATCACGAACTCACCGCCGAGGACGCGGCCGGCTTTGTCGGCGACTTCGTCGACGTGGTCGTTTCTTATGACAACAGCACCGCCGAAGGTGTTCGCGGCTGGTCGTACGGCGTCGCCCACGACAGCTCCGACGTGACCCTGATCGACGCCGTCGGTGGGTCCGCGTTGGACTCGCTCAACGGCGGAGCCGGTCCGGACTTTAAGGCGATCGACCTACTGTCCGGCGGTTGGACGTCCGGGGTGGTGGTCTCGTTCACCTTGGCCGACGAACTCGATCCCGGCCTCGACTACGAACTCGACATCGCGACCTACGAAATTGACGGCATGATCGGCGGCGAGACAACATCGATCGACTTCGTGAGCACGCTCGGCGTCGCCGTCCCCGTCGACGTCTGCTTCGTGTTCGACACCTTGTGCGAACTACCCGATCTCGTCTCGGGGACGATTACGGCGCTCGTCATTCCGACGACAGGTATCGTCCGTGGTGACATCAACAACGACGGTAGTACCGACGCCGACGACGTGTCCGCCCTGTGCAATATCCAGTGGCCGGACGCCCCGCCCGAGATCGGTTGCGTGGATCAGGGTCCACCGCTCGATTGCGTGGGCGACCCCGATACGGATTCCGCTGACATCAACGACAACGAATTCTTGACCGTCGCCGACTACATCATGTTGCGCACCGCGAACGTCGGCTCTGCGACCATTCCCGCCCCGACGGGCGTCTGCGGTGACGACCCCGACAACGACATGCGCGGCTTCGGGACGATAGACACCGACTACACCATCACGATCGGAGATCTGATCTTGATCGGCACCGACCCCTCGCTCGAGCGGACCGTCTTCTTCCCATTCGTTGTCGACTCCCCCACCGATAGCATTCTGGGATTCACGGCAATCCTCGAGTTCGACTCGTCGGTCCTGTCCATTCCGCCCGACCCGCAAGACGCGTTCGTCGGACTCGGTGAAGGCGTCGTGGTCAGCCCGGACCCGAGCACGCTCGTGATCAGCCGCTGGAATGCAACGCCCGGCGACCCGCTCATCGGGAGCGACGTCGGTGTTCTACAACTTACCTTGGCCCCGTTCGCGGTCTTCGCTCCGCTGGAGTGGATTGCAGAGATCACGGTGCATTCGGGCGCGCCGGAAGAGTTCACTTACCGAGCGACCGTCGTCGACGACGCCTTCGACGATCACCACCCGGAGCTGCTCGTCGGCGAGTTCGAATTCGCACGCGGCAACTCGAACTCGGATTCTGCGGTAAACATCGCCGACTCGATCTTCACGCTCGACTACCTGTTCAGTGATGGTCCGGTGCCGAACTGTTTCGACGCCGCCGACGCCAACAACGATTCTGGCATCGACATCGCCGATCCGATCTACACCTTGGCGTACCTCTTCTCGGACGGTCCAATCTTCCCCGCTCCGTTCCCGCAGTGCGGGCTCGACAGTGGGCCGATCGATTTGCTGGGTTGCAACGAAGCGCTGCCCGGCGACGCTTGCTTCGAGTGATCGCTGGCTGAAAATACCACTGCAAGCGGCGACGCCGGCTCCCGGCGTCGTCAGCTTTCGTCGGCTCGATCCGAAACCCGACGTGTTTCCGAAACGATGGTGCGACGAGTCGGTAAGCGTGCCATCGCATTGACGTTGACCGGAAGTGTGGGCCAGCCCCAGCCGAGCCGCTGCTCGCGGATCCCGCCGAGAGCATTGCAGTCGCGGCCCGGTCGCGTTACTGAGAGCGCGGCACGCGTCGCCGTACGGCAACGCAGTATGTGCCCTGACCTCACCCCATCGCGCTCGGCACCGTCGTGACTCACCCCTCGAAATCCCCCGCCTCCGACGCGGACGAAGCGCGCTTCCTGCAACAGCTCGCTCGGGGCCTGCACGTCTACGGCTTGCCGTCGCACCGGCTCGAAGAGGCGCTGCACGGCATGGCGCACTCGCTTCGCTTCGACGCGCAGTTTCTCGTGACGCCGACCGCCGTCATTTGCTCGTTCGGCAACGAGACGCGCCTGATGCGGGTCGATCAAGGCGAAACCCATCTCGAACGGCTGACCGAGCTCGACCAGATCATGACCGAGGTTCGCGCCGGTCAGCTGACCGCGCGGAGCGCGGCCGACCGGGTGGAGTCGATCACCACCCAACCCGAACGGTACGGAACAGCGCCAACGCTGCTCGCGTTCGCCGTCGCTTCGGGATCGGCGGCGCTGTTCTTCGGGGGCGGCTGGCGTGAGAGCGTCAGCGCCGCGGCCATCGGACTTCTCATCGGCGGGTTGACCATGGTGGGCGGGTTGAGCCGACGAGTGGCGCGGCTGCTTCCGACGTTGTCGGGCTTTGTCGCGGCCATGGTCGCTCACGGACTGGCCACGCAATTCGATCCCATGTTTCCGTTTCTCTCGACGCTCGCCGGGTTGATTCTGTTGATCCCCGGCTTGTCGTTGACCATCGCCATGAGTGAGCTGGCGCATCACCATTTGGTCAGCGGCACCGCGCGACTCATGGGTGCCTTGATCACCTTTCTTCAACTAGGGTTCGGAACCGCGGTGGGTTGGAAGCTAGCCCCGAGCCTGCTGGGAACGATCGCCGACCGCGCCCCCGCGCCACTACCCGAGTGGACCCCGTGGGCGACGCTGCCGGTCGCCGCACTCTCGTTCGTAGTGCTGTTTCGCGCGCACCCCCGCGACTACGTCGCCATTCTGTTGGGATCGACCGCGGCATACGCCGGATCCCGATTCGGAAGCCAGCACCTAGGACCGGAAGTCGGCAAGGCGCTCGGGGCTTGGCTGCTCGGCTGCACGAGTACCGTGCTCGCCAAGGTCCGCCGCCGCCCCAGCGCCACCGCGCTGGTGCCCGGCCTGTTGTTGTTGGTACCGGGGACGCTCGGCATTCGCTCGCTGCAAGCTCTATTCAGTAAAGACGTACCGCTCGGCATCGAAACCGGCTTCACCATGGCCCTGATCGCGATATCCCTGGTGACCGGGTTGTTCTTGGCCAACGTGACGTTGAGGCCGCGTCAGTTCTGAGTCGCGGGCGAGAAGCTCGACCGTGCTCGCACGGCTCGTGTTCTCTCATTGCTGTTTGTCCCCGCCGCGTCAGTGACGATCGTGGTGCGTATTGACGGCGCCCACCGAGCGGCGCTACGATTTGGCCATGAAACTCGAAGAAGCACTCACCGAACTCGAAGCGCTCGGCAACGAGAAGATGCGCGCTCAAAACACCAATCACGGCGCCGGCGATAATCAGTTCGGTGTCCGCCGGGGCGATGTGCGCAAGCTCGCGAAGCGGATCAAAGTCAACCACGAGCTCGGCATGTCTCTCTGGCAAACCGGAAACATCGACGCTCGGTTCTTGGCCATTCTGTTGATCAAGCCAAAGAGCCTTACCGCCGCCGAGTTGGATCAGCTGGTGCGATCCGAACCGTTCGTCGAAGTGGCCGATTGGCTCACCACCTATGTCGTCAAGAAGCACGCCGACAAGGAGAGCCTTCGCCAACAGTGGATGACGACCGACGACCCGATGGCGGCGCGCGCCGGGTGGAATCTCACCGCCGAACGCATAGTGAAGAGCCCAGACGGCATTGACCTGCCGGCACTTCTCGAACGCATCGAGACCGAAATGGCCGACGCCGCTCCCGAGATCCAGTGGACGATGAACTGCGCACTCGCGGAAATCGGAATCCACTTCCCAAAGCACCGCAAGCGAGCGCTCGCCATCGGCGAGGCATTGGGAATCTACCGCGACTATCCGGTATCCAAGGGTTGCACCTCTCCGTTCGCCCCGATCTGGATCAACGCAATGGTGAGCCGGCAAAGCTGAGTTCAGTTGGCACGGGGCAACCTGTCCCGCGGTGCCGTCAGCCGCGCAGCACCCGTGACATCCATTTGCGCAGCCCCCGAGGTAGGCCCGGCCTTCTTGCCATGAGCCGAAGCTGTTGACCGGAATTGCGCGATCAGGGGAATTTCGATCCGGGGGACGGCGGTGTCGGTCGTCGTGATCACGACCTTGCCTCGCGCAAGCGGTCTATCGTGCTCGTGCAGACACTCGACCGTGATCTCGAACTGTCGACCCGGGACCACGCTCTGGACGCGGGCTCGGAAGAGTCCAACCGGCGCACCTTCGATTCGGACGTGCTCGATCGAGAAGCTCACGTCGGGATCCTCCGCGCGAATCGAGATAGTTCTCACCGGTGGCTCGTTGCCAATTGCGGCCGTGACCGCCTTGGGAAAGACGACCGCGCGAGTGCTCGAGTGTATGCGGTCCCGGTGCTCGACCAGTACCGGGATTCGCTGCTCGCGTCGCTCCCCGTCCGCGCAGATCGCAATCACTCGGACGACGTCGCGTCGGATCACGGACTTTTCGCTCGGAGATGCGACTAGTTCGATTTCGTGCGTCCCGTGCTCCGTTGGCGAGATTCCTCGAACCTCAACGTGGTTCGACATCGGAATGGCTTCGATGACTCTAAGCGTGTCGCCGTATCCGGGGGACACCGTGAGGGTCAAAGACTTCTCGCGCGAAGCGAGTCCAGCCAAGACCACTGCCCGGGGCTCGACGTTGACAACCGAATGGATAAGGCCTCCCAACGAGAGCTTCGTAGGCGTCGAGGATACGCTCGTGAAGAGCAGGACCGACTTGACGACCTTGCGCGCCGAGAGATTACTCGTGTTGAGCTCTATAGTGAGCGTGCTCGATCCGTTCGCAGGAATAGTCTCGGGGTAGTCGACCGTGGTGCATCCGCACGCCGTGCGAACTCGGACGACTCGGATTGCCTCAGAGCCGGTGTTGCGGAGCTCGAATTCGTGCCGGATCGCTTCGCCCCGATAGGCCGATCCCCAGTCAAAGTGCGCCTGGTCGACCTCGACCGACGGTCGAGCCGGTGGGGTCGGTGGGGTCGGATCGTTGGACGTGAGGCTCGGGTTGAGCAGTAGCGCTAGCCAGAGTACGGCTGTCATGACGGCATCTTTTCTTTCTGGGGGGCGGGTCGGCGAGCTTGAATCGCGACGAATCGATCAAAAAAAAGAAGCCACGAGCGCAGGTGAGTTGCGCTCGTGGCGGTAACGTTCTATGCACCCGGAATCGGAAGTCCAGCGATGCACGCTGCTGAGTCGACTCCGTTGGCGACGACCGCCAGCGCATGGCACGGTCCCTCGTAGTACCACGGCAGGTCGATGCAGTCGCGCATTCGCGTGCATGCGTCTACCAGCATCTCCCATATGCAGCAGAGATACTCGTCGATCGCGCCGTCGCAGTCCTTGGGCTTGGCTCCTTCGGCTACGGTGACGTCCGCCACGCACAGAGCGCGGTTGTCCGCTGGCGCCAGCGGAGCCGGACTGAATCCGTCGTCGCTATCACCAGAATCCGATCCAGAATCGTCGGTCGCGTCCGGGTCGTAGATGGTGGGCACGATTCCTTGCATAGTGCCGAAAGCCTGCATTTCCTGCATGATCTCGACCACGAACTCGCGCGGATCTTGGGTCTCCGCCAGGAATGCTGCGTACGCCGGATCCGTCAGGTAAGTGTTCTCGTCGACCGTCGTCGTCGCGGAGTCCGATGCCACGACCGAGATCGCGAACGACGCATAAGTGGTCGAGATGCTGAACTGAAAAACGTCGTCGATCGACAACTGGAAGCCCTGGCCGGTATCCGAGCTAACGCCGGAATCGACGTCCCAAGCCTCTTCGTTGCCGTCTACGTCCACGGCCGACAAGTAGTAGTTGGCCGAGCCGTTAGCGGTGTTCGGAACGATG
>JAJFFE010000341.1 GCA_021776775.1 Planctomycetota bacterium
GGGGTGAGATCGGGTTTCCTTCGATGGGCTGCGTCGCCTGCCAATGCACGGCACCCTTCTTGTCCATCGGCTCACCCCGACCGTTGAGAACCCGTCCGAGCAGCGACCGCGCCACCGGAACTCGGACCTTCTCACCGCGAGCGATCACAGGATCCCCAGGCGAGATTCCGTCCGTCGAACCACAGGGGATGAGTAGTGTCCGACCATCCCTGAATCCGACGACTTCGGACTCGAGGTCTTGGCAGTCCGACAGTTCACTTTGCGGTTTGATCCGACAGACACTGCCGATGGGCAGTCGGAGGCCTTCGGCCTCGACGACGAGGCCGATCACACGGCGGACTTGGCCGTGAATGCGAAAGAAGGACTGTCCCTCGATGCCCGAGGTCAAGTGCTCGAGGGCCATCAGAGAATGCCTCCGGCTTCGCGCAGTCGCTCTCTCATGGTCTCGATTTGACCGGAGATCGTCGCTTCGACGACCGTGTGATTGCCACGAACGACAAGTCCGCCACGCTCGATCGACTCGTTCTCGCGAATCTGAATCGTAGTGTCGTCGAGTAGTTGATCGAGGCGGTCGGCGAGGAACTGCTCGATCACCGAACGATCCTTGGGGTGAATGTCGACCACGATCAACGCTTCGGCTTCGATCTTCTCGAGCGCTCGTTCGAGCGTGCCGCACACCAACTCAGGCGCCTCTTCAATCCGCTCTTTGATTACCGCTTCGGCCAGTCGAAGTGACAAGTCGAGAAGCGACTCTCGAGCAGCGTTGAGACTCTCCATCCACTCGCCCCGAAGTTCGGTCGAAAGCGTGCGGACCGAGGCGATCGCAGCGTCGGTTGATTTTCGATACTCGTCGGCCATTTCTTCTTCGATCGCCGTTCGACCTGCTTCGCGTCCTTCATTGATCCCCTTCTCTTCTCCTGTGGAGTACCCGTCCTTGAAACCCTGCTCGTATCCTTCGGCGGTGCCCTTCTCCAACCCCTCGCGGTGCCCCTTTTCGAGGCCCTCCTCATACCGCTCCCGGTAGACACGCTCGGTCAGCTCCGCGGTATCGTCGAGACGAGTTTGGATCTCTGACTGAGCCACCTTCATAGCGTCTTCGATGCGCGCCCGCCCGGTATCGACCTGTCGCTTCAATCGGGTTTGGATAACTCGAGCGGCTTCTTGAAGATCGTTGAGCCGACCATGAGACTTCTCGATCAGCGCGTCGGTGAGTTCGTTGATGTCCTCGAGTTTGAAATGTCGATCGCTGAGAATCACGCCACCGTCGCCGGGGCGGATCACGCGACCAATGTCTTTTGTGTCTTTCGAGCGTTCCATCGCCTACTCCTCAAACAACCAAACTCGACTCGCCGCCACGTCCTTGAATCACAACGTCGCCAGATTCTTCCAGTCGGCGAACGATCTCGACGACCTCTTGCTGCGCAGCCTCCACGTCGCTGATTCGCACCGGACCCATGTACTCGAGCTCTTCCCGAATGAGGTCCGAGGCACGAGTCGACATGTTCTTGAAGACCTTCTCCTTGAGTTCGTCCGAAGCAAGTTTGAGCGATAACGCGAGTGCCTTGTTCTCGACGTCTTTGAGCACGTTCTGGATCCCCTTGTCGTCGACCAACATGAGGTCTTCGAAGACGAACATGAGCTTCTTAATGTCTTCGGCAAGCTCGGGATTCTCTTCTTCGATGTTCTCCAGGATCTGACGCTCGGTCGCTCGATCCATAACGTTCAGGATCTCTGATACTGTCTTCACACCGCCGACTTCTTGCATCTCCTCGAGTGCAAGCGAGGCGAGATACTTCTGGAGTCCGGCTTCGACTCGCTTGATCGCTTCGGGACTGGTGTGGCCGAGCGTGGCAATCCGACGGACAATGTCGAACTGTCGCTCTTGCGAGAGCGTGCCGAGAACCTCCGACGCCTTCGCCGGCCCCATGTACGACAAGACCAGGGCAATTGTCTGAGGGTGCTCTTCCTGCAGAAATGTGGAGAGAACCTCGGCTTCGGCGTGCTCGAGAAAGTGAAACGGAGTGGATTGGCGCTGCGCCTCGAGAATGCGGACCATCTTTGAGGCTTTGTTCTCGGGCAGCGACTCTTTGATCAGGTTGATCGCGCTGTCGTAGCCGCCCTCTTTCATGAGGCGCTGCATCAACGCCAAGTCCTTGAACTCGTCGAGGACTTCGAGCATCTCTTCCTTGCGAACGAGACCGAGCTTCGCGATCTCCTGCGAGATCGTCTCCATGTCGTCCTCGTGAAGAGTCTTAAAAACCGTGGTCGCAATCTGGGTCGGCAATCCAACCAACAAGATTGCACACTTGCGCAACCCGATGCAGCGGATGCCGCCCTTGTTCTGAAACACGGACAGACGTTCGAGTGATACGTCTTCCAGATCTTCGAGCTCGGTAATGTCCACCTAGTGTCCTGTTTCATTAGTTCGTTGACATAGTCGTCGAGGAATTCGACCGTCCTGGCTAGGCGCAGGGACGCAAGTCGGATTAGTAACTCCTTCGAGGAGCTGCAACAACGCCAGGGCGGACGAGGCCCGACGAATGGT
>JAJFFE010000342.1 GCA_021776775.1 Planctomycetota bacterium
ATCCTGCGCGTCTGCCAGTTCCGCCACTCGCCCTAGGATCGGTGATGGGGGGCACTGTAGCGACGTCGCTTGTCGGTGACAATCTTGATCGAAGTGGTACCACCGCAACAAGAAACGAGACCCGGCAAGCCAAATCTCCCCTGGATGCCTCAGAGTGCGTCTGATAGCTTTTCGCCGATTGCACAGGAGAATCCTGATCAACTGCGGAATCATGTGTCCCGGAAAGGACCCATCCCCATGCTGAAGAAGCTCGCACTCATGCTGGCCCTCGTCGGCGTATGCGCTGTCGCGCTGCCCGCCTGTGGTGAAAAGAAGCCCGCCGACAAGGCTACCGAAAAAGCTACCGACGCGACGAAAGATGCTGACAAGGCCGCCACAGACGCCGCCGGAAAGTAATTTTCCCAAGCGTCGGCAGCAACAGAAGAGAAAAGATGAGGAGCCCAATTGGCTCCTCTCTTTTTTTGTGTCGACTCAACCGCGGAGCAATGTGCGAAGGGACTCGAACACCGTCTCTTCATCGCCCCGCGTGAGTTCCAATCCCGGCGCGAGACGCAGGGTCCCGGTGTCGAGCGTGCCGAGATACTGGTGCGCGGCCGGCGCGCAATGCAGACCCGCCCGTGTGCGAATACCCGCCGCTGATTCCAACGCAGCCGACGCTTCCGCCGGCGAGTACCCGCGAACCTGAATCGGAATGATGGGCGTGCGATCGCACGGTTCAAACTCGCCGACCACCGTCACCGCGTCGATGGCGCTCAAACGCTCGACCCAACGAGCCCGCAACGATGCACTCCGCTCCCAGACCGCAGTGCGGTCGACTTCGAGGAGCGCAGTCAGGGCCGCTTCTAGCCCCGCGATCCCGGGTAAGTTTGCCGTCCCACACTCGTACCGCGCGGGCCCTTCTTCGGGCACGCAAGAGTCCTGAGACCGCACGCCGTTGCCGCCCACCCACAACGGCGTCGGATCGAATCGAGGCGCGAAGTACGCGACCCCGACTCCCGGCGGCCCACCGAGAAACTTGTGCCCCGCCGTTGTGTACGCGCGCAAGCTAGGAATCTCGTCGATGCGAAAGGGAACGAGTCCCGCAGCTTGCGCGCCGTCGACGACGAACGGCAGACCCCGCTCCGCGCACCACGTCCCGATAGCCTCGATGGGCTGCACGACGCCGCAAACGTTCGACGCGTGCTGAACGACGACCGCGGCGACGTCGTCACTCTTCAGTTCATCGAGACGCTCCACGTCCACCACGCCGGTCGGCAAGGCGGGCAAAGTGGAGACGCGCTCCGGACCGAAGCGACGCCACGCCGGACGCGTTACCGCGTTGTGCTCTAACGGGCCGATCAACAGACGCTTCTGATCGGACTGTGACGCGAACGCTTCTAGCGCAGTGTTGAGCGCGGTCGTGGCGGAAGGGAAGAGCAGCATTCGATCGGCCCGTCTCGTGCCGAGCAACTCGGCCAGCTTCTCACGGCATCGTTCGACGATCGACGTCCCCTTGGCCGCCCCGGCGTGCCCCCCACGCCCGACGTTGCCCGCGACTTGAAGGGCCGCGACCATCGCCTCGGCCACCGAGGGATGTCTGGGGTACGCCGTCGCAGCGTGGTCGAGGTAGATAACGCTCATCGTGCTGGGCCTCTCAGGCGCCGAACTTGTCGAGGCGCCCTGCATGGGCCAGCGCCAACGTCACGAGTGAATCCGCCGGCAACGTCCCGAGATCGCCCCGCAGGACACCTCGTTCGTCGAACGTCACGTCGGCCACCGGAATAGTACGTGACGACTCCAGGACCAGCGGCACCGGGTGCCACGAGTGCTCGAAGTGCACGGTAGGCGTCGAGTGATCACCGGTAATCATGGTGACGTCCGCGCCGAGCGAGCGTAACGCAGGAATGGCCGGGTCGATCGCCTCGAGTGCCGCCACCTTGGCGTCGAAGTCGCCGCTGTGACCGGCTTGATCGGGCTGTTTGGTGTGCAGGAAGAAGAAGTCGTACTGATCCCAATGCGCCTTCGCCACCTCGATCTGCTCTTCGAGAGACGAACCGGGATCGAGCACGTCCATGCCGACGAGTCGAGCGACCCCGCTGTACATCGGATAGATCGCGATGGCGGCCGAACGCAGACCGAACCGTTCTTCCATCGTCTCCAACGCTGGCCGCGACGAAAAGCCGCGCAACAAAACTCCGGTCGCTTTCGCTTCGGCCGCCAGCACGGTTCGAGCTTGATCGAAGAACTGAGTGGCCAAAGAGGCGAGCCGCTCCGAGACGACGTCTTCGGCCACGAATGGCAGTGCCGCTTTGCCTTCGACCTGTGGATCGTTGTCGTTGACGTGGTGCCCGAGCCCTTCTGAACGAAAGACCAAAGTGAACCGATGCTGCTTGCCGGGAAGCAGCAGGAACTCGGCCCCGTCGAGCGTCACGCCAGCTTGCAACGCTGCGCAGAGACGCCGGCACTCATCATCTGACGGCCGGTCCGCCCTCCGGTCTTGGACCACGCCGGCGCCGTCGATCGAGCAAAAATTGCCTCGGGCGGCGATCTCGTCCGGGGCCAGCGCATGGTTGGACCCCAGCGCTTCGAGCACTCCACGACCAAAATCGATTTCGAGCGGGTTGTACCCGAACAACGACAGGTGCCCCGGACCGGACCCGGGGGTATAGCCGACCGGTAGAATCTGTGCTCGCCCCACCGATGACGCTTTCGCCATGGCGTCGAGCTGAGGGAGGTGCGCCGCCTCGAGTTCGGTCACTGCTCGGTCCGGGTGTGGCAGCCCGCCGAGACCGTCGATCACGAGCAGAACGATCTTTCCGCCTTCGCGGCGAATGAGGTTCTTGGGAGGAGCCGTCACGAGAAGCCCTTCGGAAAGAGTAGAGAATCGCCCGACTATCCAGGAAGAGAACACTCGGTTCAAGGGCCGCGAGTGACTGCGCCCGCAGCGAGAGTGAGAACGGAGGACGGGAAGGCTCGATGTTCCGGTCGACTTGCGTCAGGATCCGCCGCCATGTGGCGCATCGGAATCACACACACTCGATTTTCGTACACCGGCGGAATCGAGAAATACATCTACTCCATGGTCGAGCGACTGCTCGCGGCCGGACACGAGGTGCACTACCTCGCGACCCGTTGGGAAGAGTACGACCACCCGAATTTACACTTCCATCACGTGCCGTGGATCCGTTTTCCGCACAGCCTGCGAGTGGGAAGCTACGACCGACGCGTCAATCGCATTCTCGATCGTGAGAAGTTCGATCTCGTCCACGGATTCACGAAGACGACCCGCCAGGACGTCTACACCGACGGCTCCGGCACGCTTCGCGAGTACGTCGCAGCGACGCAAGCCGACCAGCCCGCGTGGCGGCGGTGGCTCTATCGCCAGAGCCCTCACCAACGCTCCATTCTTCGCATGGAACGCGGTCGATTTCAGCGCGACGCCATTCGCCGCATCATTCCGATGGCGCAGTTCGTCCAGGACCAGATCCTACGCGAGTATCCCGTGGACCCGGCCCGCGTGGAGGTCCTCTACAACGGCGTCGAGACCGATCTTTTTCGGCCGGAGAATCGCACCGCACGAGGTCCCGCCTTCCGCCAGAAGCACGGCATTCCTGCGGACGCAAAAGTGCTCCTGTTCGTCGGAAACGACTGGTCTCGCAAGGCACTCGACGTCGCCATCAACGCGCTGCCGGACGTCATCTCCAAGACAGCTGGCGACATCCGACTGGCCGTTGCCGGGCACGACAACCACCCCGGCAAGTTCAAGGACCTCGCGCAGTCACGCGGTGTCGCCGATCGAATGCTGTGGCTCGGTCCGGTCCGAGAAATTCGAGACGCGTTTGCCGCGGCCACCGTGTTCGTCTTCCCCACTCGCTATGACGTGTTTGGCAACGTGGGGTTGGAAGCGCTCGCTACCGGAGTGCCGTCCGTGCTCTCCGGGCGCGCGGGAGTGGGTGAGCTTCTATGGACCGAGAACGTCCATGGCCACGATCTCGCCGGATCTCGCCTCGAAGATCCGGAGGACGCTCGAGAACTCGCCTCACAGATCGTGACTCTTCTGGACCCAGCGCTCTACGACGAACGCTGCCGTCACGCCCGTGAGCTGGCAGAGCACTACTCTTGGGATCGACACTTCGAGCGGCTCCTCGAAATCTACGAGGAGGTCATTCGAGAACAGCGCAGCGAGACGGGCCCCTCGAAGTCGGACGAGAGATCGGAACACCGAACATGACCGACACCGCGGATCAGACACCCACCCGTTCCCTCCACATCAACACGGAACGAACGTGGCGCGGTGGCGAGAAGCAGACTCTGCTGCTCCTTCAGGGTCTCGCTCGCCGCGACCAGCACGTCGAGCTCATCGCACAACCGAAGAGCCCCATGGTCGACCGCGCCCGCGAGTCGGGAATCAAGGTGCACGAAGTGGCGATGCGGGGTGAGGCGGACATCTTCGCGGCCCGCTCGATCCGTGGAATCATGAAGCGCAATGATTTCCAAATCTGCCAAATGCACACGTCTCACGCCCACACGCTGGGAGCCATCGCGCGCGGTCGCCGCCGCTGGCCACGAACGATTGTGGCGCGTCGGGTCGATTTCTCGATTCACCGCAAAGGGATGTTTGGCCTCAATAGCATCAAGTACCGGTTCGGGATCGATCGATACATCGCAATCTCCAACGCGATCAAAGAAGTCATGGTTCGAGATGGCATCGACGGGGATCGCATCACCGTGGTTCACTCCGGGGTGTCCGACTTGCCCGCCCCCCGCACCACGGCCGCCGAGATACGCCAGCGCCACGGTATAGAAGCGACGGTTCCGATCATCGGAAACGTCGCCCATCTCGCCGGACACAAAGGGCAGACGCACCTCGTCGGAGCAGCAAAGTTCTTGGCCGAGAGTCACCCGGACGCGATCACGTTGATCGTCGGCGACGGCAGTGAACGTGCAACGATCGAAGAAGAGATTGCGCGCCACGGGGTCGGTGACCGGGTCATACTCGCGGGCTTCCAGGAAGATGTCTCCGCCTACCTCAGTGCGTTCACGATCTTCACGATGCCGAGCGTGCAAGAAGGACTCTGCACCAGCTTGCTCGACGCCTTGCGGTGCCATCTTCCGACCGTGGCTTCGCGAACCGGGGGGATCCCTGAAATCATCAAACACGAAGAGACCGGACTACTGGTCGAGCCGCGCGACGCCGCCGGACTACACACGGCGATTGCGCGCCTCCTCGACGATCCTGGATTTGCCAAACAACTGGCGAGCGCCGGCAACGCCCTCGCGCTCGGAGAGTTTTCGGTCGACCATACCGTCGAGCGAACCCTTCGTGTCTACCGAGACATGATCCAAGAGGAGTCAAGCCGGTGACCTGGACCTTCCTGACCTTTCCGATCGTCGGAGCCTTGATCGGCTGGTGCACGAACTGGCTCGCCGTAAAGATGATCTTCCGCCCGCGGCGGCCGATATCGATTCTAGGCATCCAGGTTCAAGGACTGCTCCCCCGACGCCAGTCCGACCTGGCCGAAAGTGTGGCACAAACGGTCGAGAAGGACCTGATCTCCATCGAAACGATCCGAGAGTCCATTCAGGACCTCATCGGCGGCGACCGCGTCAAGGTCCTGCTACACGAACGGATCGACTCGCTCATCGACGAGCAGCTCAAGAGCTTCGGTCCGATGATGAAAATGTTCGTATCGGACGACATCGTGGCGAAAATCAAGAGTCGGATCGAGGACGAGGTGCTCACTTTCGTCGGGACGCTGTCGAGCGAGCTTCACACGGATCTCGAACGACACATCGACATCCACGGCATGGTCCGCGACAAGATCGAAGCGTTCGAGCTCAGCCGTTTGGAAGAGATCGTTTTTCGCATCGCGTCGAAAGAGTTCCGACACATCGAAGTCTTGGGGGGTGTCCTCGGCTTCATGGTTGGCTTAGCGCAGGCGGGTTTGGTTTGGGCAATCGAAGGTTAAGACTGTCACTCTTCGTTCTCGTCGCGCTTTCCATCCAGTGCGCGCCGCCCGCCTTCACCCAAACGAAACCGTTCACTGACAACGATCGCGTCCAAGAGCCGACGGAAGATGCACCGGCGCCCACCCCTGACGATCGTACGGACAATCGAACCGAGAAGCTCATTCGTGGTTGGCCGTTTCTGTACCGCGATCGCGGCCCAGGAGACCGCGAAGCGACCGACATACTCTTCCCCTTCTATCACCATGAACGCATCGGTACGCGCCACTCGAGTCGCGTCGCTCCCTTCTACTTCCACGCCCGAGACGAAGCCCGCCGCGAGTCCTGGTCGCTCTTCCTTCCGCTCTACTATTCGTCCCGAGACGGTGAAAGCTGGCGTTGGTCGAGTCTGCCCGTTTCGTTCGGACACGACTCGGAGACCAACACCGACTGGTGGCGCTCGCCGGCAATCTTCCCGTTGTATCGTGGCAGCTCTACGCCCGAGATTCGGACCGACCGGTTCGGTTTGTGGCCACTCATCGACGTTTTCGCCCGGGAGGGTCGGCCGGATGGGCAGTCCCTCGACATCCTCGGGCTGGCCAGTTGGCGGAATCCCGGCGAGGCGTGGCTCCCCTTTTTGCGCTATCGGTCGGCGTACGGAAAGACGCGCGAGGTCGGCGTCTTTCCCTTCTGGCACTATCGCGTCGAGGGATCGGGCGAAGAGCTCAACTCGCGGTGGTGGATCCCGATCCTCGGATTGTGGAAGTCGAATTCGACCACCGGCAGCGAAGCCGGATGGCTTCCGCTTCTCGCCCGCTACCGAGACTACCCCGACAGCTACTCCTGGAGCGCACTCCTAGGGGCGTGGAGTGGTGGCTACGACGCAGAGGCACGCTGGTCTCGGATCGAGCCGTTCTATTCCCACGAGGCCGGACCGGGGCACGGCTCGACGACCATCCTCAGACTCTTCGGTCGTGAATGGTCGAATGACCGCGGACACCGGGCGACCACCATTCTTCCTCCGCTCGGCTACTTCGCGTCGGACAACTACGGCTACGCGCACCGCTTCTTTCCG
Source organism: Planctomycetota bacterium (assembly GCA_021776775.1). GTDB lineage: Bacteria > Planctomycetota > UBA8108 > UBA1146 > JAJFFE01 > JAJFFE01. The sequence goes on from JAJFFE010000342.1 coordinate 7,001, forward strand.
TTCTACTTTGCCGGCGGATCGACTCGCGATGATCTGCCGACGTCGTCCTACCGCGCAATTCTCCCGTTCTACTACCACTACCGCTCCCCGCGTCAAGAACGCCGACTGGTGTTCCCGCTCTACTACGGCGCAGAGACAACCACTACGGATGAATCGGGAGCGGACCGCACCTACGGCAGCCGCGTCGGCTTTCCGCTCTACTGGCACGAGTGGAGCCCAGACTCGAGTTCGCTCCACCTGTTCCCGATCTACTCACGAATGACGAACCCGTCTCGAGACCTGTCTCTACTGCTCGGCCCCCTCTACGTCCATCGTCAAGAACACCGCGCCGGCGGGTCCGTCGACCGCTCCGTGATGTGGCCACTCTTCGGCTACTCGCGGTCGAAGTCGCACCGTCATTTCCACGCCGTGCCGTTGGTCTGGATCACGCGGGAGTCCGACGGTAACGCGATCGATCTCATCGCGCCGTTTTACTTGCGCGTCGCAAACCAGCGAAGGTCTCATCACTGGTTCCTACCAGCCTACGGACGCTATCGAGATCGAGACGAGGATGGCACCGAGACGTCACGAGACTTCTACGCCGGAGGGGCGCTGACTCGTACGGTCGAGCGAAAGCGTGGCGAACTGAACGGCCAGCGATCGTGGCATCTGCTCGGCCCGCTCGCCGGGGTATCGACGAGTGACGATGGCGATGAAGTCCACACGCGACTGCTTCCGTTCTGGTGGCGTACGCGATCGAAAGAGCAATCACGCACCATCGCGTTACCGCTGTTCTACCGGGAACGCACTGGCCGCGGCGAGCAACAGTCGTCGTTCACACTCGCCGCCGGCAACGCGTGGGTCGACATGCGCAGCCCCGGACGACGCGAATTCGGCTTGTTCTATCCGCTGACCCGATTTCGGCGTTCGGACGAACTCGAGTCGGACCAGGTCCTGTTCGTTTTCGAACGAACGAAGAAGACTCCGCAGGCAAAACCGCACTCGAGCCGTTCCCGGTTGACCCCCTTCTACTACGGCTCTTCGGGGGAAGAAGCGGCGTCCGCGCATCAGTGGTGGCACCTCTGGTCCCACCAACAGCTACGCGACTCCAGCCGTTTTCGGCTCATGCCGTTCTTGGCAACTCGAGAAGAAACGCGAGAGGGAGTGCAGTGGGACTTGTTCGGTGGCTTGATCCGCCGGCGGGACTATCCCCATCGTGAACGGCTCACCTGGATTGCCCCGTTGTACCTCGACTACCGTGAGGGGTTGGCGAGCGATCCGGACCGAACCCTGTTCACCCTCTTCCCGTTCTACTACCGCGGCTGGCGGCGCTCGACCGAGGAAACAACAACCTCTGTCCTGTTCCCCCTGTTCAGCCACACGTCCACCAAGAGCGGCGACTCCAGTCGAACGTCGATCCTATGGCCGCTTGCCGAGCGGCGTCGAAGTGAGGGGTATCAATCCACGCGCTTCTTTCCGCTGTTCGATGTTCAGCGTTGGAACACCGGGGAACGCCAGTGGGACTTGTCGCTGCTCTATCGATCGCGCCACGTCGCCCCCGGCGAAGAGGTCGGCGGACTAGCGAGCCGCGATGGCTACCTCGGACTACAACTGGCTCGCTCCGCCGCTGGCGACAACACATCAACGGTTGTCGTTCAGCCGTTTCTCTTTGGGTACCACCGCGACGACCGAGTCAATCTCCTGCATTGGCAGAACTTGTTCATCGTGAATCGTTACTGGCGTCAAGGTAACAATCGCAGCTATTCGATGCTCGGCTTGATTCACGGTGGATCCGACTCGGACCGATCCTGGCACAGCACGTTTCCCCTGTATTTCTCCGACACGTACGAGCAAACCGAGGCTCCACTGTTCAGCGTACCGAGTGCGATGCATCTGTTCTCCAGAGTCGAGGACGCCAACGTCTCGAAGTGGTCGCTACTCGGCTACCTCGCCAACGGGCATCGTCGAAAGCACGGCGATGATTCCGAGTTCCGCATTCTCTACCGAGGCGCCGCATTCATTCGGCGCGGCACGTATCGCGAGCGCGTCATTCAGCCGCTCTTCAATTACGAAAATGATTCACGGACCGGCGAGTCGTACTTTTCGTTGGGCAAGATTCTCTACATCCAGCGACGCGACTCTCGCTTGGAAGGTTGGAACCGATACCTCTTGGGGATCCCACTTCAGTGGTAGCGACGTCGAACTCAAACGTCCTTGAACACCTTTGCCAAACCGGGACCCTCGACGTGCATCCGGAACTCGTTGAAGAAGCCCCACGGAGTCTCTTTCACCTCGAAACCAACGCTCGCCAACCGATCGGAGATGTCTGACAACACCGACTGCGCGTCTTGCGGCTCGGCGCGGTCCATCGACAGATGCGCAAACGAGTGCAGTGTGATGACATCGAGCCCGTGCTTGCGCGCGAGCCACTTGATGTTCTTGATCGCACGTCGAACCACTCCTGTCCGGTCGTCGAGATCGACGCTCTCGACCTGGACCCACACGAGCAGGCCACCGTCCGGCATGGCCCCCTCTTCCTCGCGTTCGACTTCGGTCTCGAGATTAGGAACATGGGTTCGGTACCAGAAGTCTCGAACGTGGAACATGAGCAGCTTCAAGGCGCCTCCGGCTAAAAAATGTCCACAACTACGTTTGCGGCGGACGGACTAACGGCTAGAATTCGTTGCGGATCAACGACGCGGTACTCCCGCAAAGCATTTCAGAGAAGCAAGTTGAGGAAGACGGCCAAGGAATGACCACCGAACACGGGCTCACGTGTGGCCAGATCCTGAGCGATCGGTACGAACTCAAAGAGCTTCTCGGCAGAGGCGGCATGGGCCAGGTCTTCCTCGCCACCGACCGCGAAACTGGTGATAGCGTCGCGCTCAAGAGCCTGCAAGCGGTCAGCGACGCGATCGATCGGAAGCGTTTCGAACGCGAGATCCGTGCCCTCCAGAAGCTGAAGCACCCGAACATCGTCGCCCTACGTGAGCCAGGTTGGCAAGACGACGTTCTGTTCTTCACCATGGACTACCACCCGTGCGTCACCCTCGAAGACGTGATCAAAGCCCGCGGTGCGGTGACCGAATCCGCAGAGCTCGATTGGTACCTGCGCGTCCTCCTGCAAGTGACGCGCGCTCTGTCCTACCTTCACGATCGCCACTTCGTGCATCGCGACGTCAAGCCGGCAAACATTCTGCTTCGCATACCGGGCCTCACGGACGATCTCCCCCCGCCGCAAGAGTGGGTTCAGTTCGACAACACGATCGCGTTCCTGACCGACTTCGGACTGGTCAAGGCGAGAGACATGGACGCCTCTCTCACGCGCACCGCACTCGGTACGCCGCAGTACATGGCGCCGGAACAGATCGAAGCGTCACCGGCCGTCGACGAGCGAAGCGACCTGTACTCCCTCGGCGTCATGATCTATCGCATCGCAGTGGGACAACTCCCGTTCGACACGCTCTCGTCGGCTCTCTCCCGAGACGCGGCGCGTCCGATTCGGGAATACAATCCGGACTTGCCTGCGCTGCTCGAAGAGACGACCGAGAGACTACTGCACTTCGAACCATTCCGGCGCCCCGCTGATGCCCGGGAAGTCGAAGACTTGCTGCGGTCGGTCCTCGACCGCAAGGTCCAACGATCTACCGGACAACGAGCGATCAAACTGCTTCAACCTTCGTTCTGCGGTCGTACCGCCGAGCTTCGACGCCTCAAGAAGTACGTCGCCGACAGTCGCCGCGGTATCGGACGTTGGGCCTCGATCCAAGGCGAACGAAGCACGGGTAAGAGCTGGCTGATCCATCGCAGCGATCTCAAGAGCTCGACGTTGATCCATGAAAAGATGTCGCTCTTCTCCGGCTCGTTTCGACCGAAAGCTCCGCACGCTGCGTTTGGTAGTTTGCTCGAGGACGTGCTCAGTCACGTCGAACGTCACCACGGCACCGACGCGGCAGTGCACGCGCTCGGCCCGCGCGGACGATTGATCGAGCGCCTACTTCCGGATCACTTGCTGGGACGATTTCTGAAACTGACCCCGACCATCGAAGCGTTGCCAACAGAATTCGTTCGTGAGCATGTCATCGACACCGTCGTCCGAGCGTTGACGGCCGGTGCGGAAATGGAGCCGCGCGTCCTCGTCCTCGAGGATCTCCACTACGCAGCCAAGCTCGACGTCGAGATTCTTCGCCGTCTCTTGATCGCGTCGATTCAACTCCCGATCTTGGTGATCACCACGGGGCGTAGCGACGCGCAGACGAGACTTCCGGCCTTGGAACGACTACTCCAAGAAATTCGGGCGGAAGGCCGAGTCGAAGAGATCGAAACCAAGCCGTTCACGACCGTCGAAGTACGTCAAATGGTCGAGTCCCTCTTTCTTCCCGCTCACGCAGTGTCGAGCGAGTTCGTCGACGCCGTGTTCGAACGGACCGACGGAGTTCCGCTCTACGTCCTCCACCTGGTCAACTCGTTGTGGAGTCGAGATGCGATTCAGCTGACGGACGGTGTCTGGACCACCGATCCAGAAGAGGTTCGATCCCTCCCGATTCCGAAGTCAACTCGATCGCACTTCCTGCTGATTCTCGACGAAGTGCCAACCGACGAACTCCGGGTGCTGAACGTCGCGGCGATACTCGGAAGCGAGTTCAGCTTTGATCAACTCCTCGCCGTGTCGGAAATCGACGAAATCGATCTCGGCAACATGTGCCGAAACTTGGTCCATACCGGAATCCTACAGGAGCGAAAAAACGGCTACCGGTTTGCGCACGCGTTCGAGCAGGAAATCGTCCTGTCCAAGCTATCTCCCCCGATGAAGAGTCGCCTCCACCGTCGCGCCGGAGAAGTGCTGGAACGGCTCGCCGCGACCGACCACACCGCCAACGCCGCCGACATCGGAGAGCACTTCTATCACGGAGGGCAGCTACAGCGCGCCTACGACTACCTCATGCACGCTGGACAGAAAGCTGAGAACATGTACTCGCCATCCGTCGCTCTGGGCTACTACCAGAAAGCGCTGGAGAGTACCTCCGAGAGCCGCCGTCGCGATCTCCTCATCGTGATCGGATCATTGGAGCAGGCACTGGGGAATTCGAAATCGGCCCGTGAGCACTTCGACCAAGCACGTGGCTTGTTTCGCACCGACGAAGACACGCCTGGACCGTTGACGGCAGAGCAACGAGGCGAGCTCAAGTCGTTCCACGATTTGTTGATTCGCACCGGCGACTTCCACGGCAAGCTCGGAGAAATCCCCTTGGCACTCGATTCCTACGAACGAGCGGCCCGGGTGGCTCACCGCATCGACGATACGGCGGCGATCGCCCACGCCTCCATGCGTAAGGGGAGCGCACTGGCCGCGGCGGAACGGTGGGCCGAGGCGGAGGTCGCGTTCGAATCCGCCGTTCAACGGTTCGAAGACCTCGCCCCTTCCGCCGGGATCGTCAGCGCACTGAACGGCCTTAGCTTCGCGGCAGGATTCCGAGGTGATTCAGACGGGGCGCTCAGACATGCGAGGCGAGGGCTCGAGATCGCCGACGAGATCAAGGATCGCGTGCGCAGTGCCGGCATTCTGTCGACCATCGGAACGATTCTTCGTCGCAAGGGGCTGTTCGACGAGGCGATCGCGTCGTTCGAACAGGCGGTCGAAATCCAGGAAGAACTCGCCGATCAGCGCGGTCTCTCACGAAGCCTCGGCAATCTCGGTGTCTCTCACGTCATGCGCGGAGATTTTCGCAAAGGGCTCAACAACCAAGAGAAGGCCCGAGAGATTTGCCGAGCCCTCGGAGACACCAAGAGCCTGCTGCAAATCAGTGGAAATATCGGCCAACTTCAGATCTTGAGGGGGTCCTTCGCGGAAGCCCGCGAGACACTCACGGAGTACTTGTCCGAGTTCCGTCGGCTGGGGGTCCAACGATTCGTCGCCGATGGCCTGCTCTACTTGGGAGTCCTCGATCTCGAGTGCGGCAATCTCGACGATGCTGAGCGGCAAACCCGCGAAGGCATCGCTGAATTCGATCTCGCGGGCTACCCGAATCTCGCACAAGACGGACGCGTGCACCTAGCACGAGTCCTACGACGCAAGGGAGACAACGTCGAGGCGGAGCGACTCTGTCGCGAAATGATTGAACGCCACCGCACGGACGAACCCAACGAAACTTACGCGGAAGCGTTGCGCGTAACAGCCGAAGCGAGGTTGGGCTCCGGCGATCCTGAGTCGGCCGAGGAGCCCGCGCTTCAAGCCTTGGCGATCGTCGAAGCTCTATCGCTACCTCAACACGAAGGACTCGCCTGTCGAACGTTGGGCAAGGTGTATCGTGAGCTCGGCTTCTACTGGGCCGATCAAACGGCAAACTATCTCGAACGAGCCATGACCTCGTTCGAACGACTCGAGAGCCGACACGCGTTAGCGGTGACAAAGCTCGAATACGGTTCCTTTTTGCTGATGATGGACGATATCGACGACGCGCGTCGCTACTTCGAAGAGGCGATGCCAGTATTTGCAGAGCTCGGGATGCAAGCGGAGCTCGAACGTACCCGACGCGAGCTAGAAGAGATCAACTGATGCGAGGCGACTACCGACGCAAGGCAGCCCTGGCCAGGATTCACACGACGCTCGACAGCTTCTACCTTCGCCAGGAGATCGATTGGGACTATGACATTCGTCGGCTGCTCGACCACATTTTGGAGATCGCGCTGCGAGAGTTGCAGTTCGGCGAAAAGGGTCGGCGAATCGATCGCGGGTTGATCATCGTGAGCCCACCCGATCAAGGCGGCGAGTACGAAGTGCAAGCGGGCTGGAACGTCGACGGCGGAGACTTGCAGTTCAGCCGCACCGTCCTCAAGGAAACACTTGCCGGAGGTGAGCCGGTTGTCTACGAGAACGCCAGCAACGACCCGCGGTTCATCAACGCAGAGAGCCTCAAGAAGCTCGAGGTCGTCTCCCTGATGTCGGTCCCGATCGAAGCGGAGTCAAAAAGACTCGGCGCGATCTACGTCGAACGGCGCGATCCCAACCACCTCTTTGGCAAGGAGGACGTCGAGTTTCTCGGTGCGTTCTCCGACACGATCGCTCCGTACGTGAAGACCGCGTTGATCCACCAGGATCACGTGGCCGCGATTCGGGAGCTCAAGTCAGAGCTCGAACGCGATGCGACCATGCCGAACATGCTCGGTCGTTCTCGCGAAATGGACAAAGTCTTGGATCTTGCCCGTATCGCGGCGAGCGTCGACAAGACGTTCCTGATCACGGGGGAATCCGGTTGCGGTAAGGAACTCCTCGCGCGTGCTATTCACGCGCGCAGCCCTCGCGCCGATCGACCATTCGTCGTCGTGGACTGCTCGGGACTCTCCCAAAGTCTGCTCGAAAGCGAACTCTTCGGGCATGTGAAGGGCTCCTTCACCGGCGCCAATTCCGACAAGGCGGGCGCGTTCGAAGAAGCGGATGAAGGCACTCTGTTTCTCGACGAAATTTCGGACGCTCCGATCGCGATGCAGCAGCAACTGCGACGCGTTCTCCAAGAAGGCGAGATCCGCCGAGTTGGAGACAATGTCTACCGCAAGGTCAACGTGCGAGTGATCTGCGCCACGAACCGGAATCTACCTCAGGAAGTCGAAGCAGGACGCTTCCTTCACGATCTCTACCACCGTATCCATCAGTTTCCGGTTCGCCTGCCGCCGCTTCGAGAACGAAAGACCGATATCCCGATATTGGTCGAGCACTTCATCGCAACGGCCGGCGAACGTAAGAACCCTCCCGTGGGCAGTATCGATCCGGACGCGCTCAGTGCGCTCGTCGCCCGTGACTGGAAAGCAAACAACGTCCGCGAGCTTCGCAACGTCGTCGAGCTCGCCGTCGACCTGACGCCCGGCGACCGTATTACGCTCGACGTGATCCACCGCACGCTCGACCTTCGCGACGACTCCGACACCGAAAACCCGACGAGCGGCGCCAGCAAATCTCAAGAGGTGCCGATCCACTTCGACCGGGCGGGCGGGACGGTGGTGCTCGACCTGGAATCCACTCGCCAGATTCTCGACCAAACCCCGGCCGACGCCTGCAAAGAAGACCGCCCGTACTACCGCCTTCACAAAGAGTTCTCGGGCAAGCTGATCATCGAAGCATTGAGAGTGACGGACTGGAAGCTGCGGCCCGCCGCCCGCTTACTGGGGATCAGTCCGGTGAAGCTCCGCCAGGACTTCCGACTCTACCTCGAGCACATATTGAACGGCACCGGCGTCGAATCGGCGGCGGATCGAATCGACATGCCGACCGACGTCTTAGAACGTAAGCTGGACGATCTGGGAATCGAGCTAGGTTTCCCCGGAGCCGAGTCCCCCGATCCCAACACTTCACCCACCGATCACCCACCGGAAGGATCCTCGTGAGAGTCGGAGTCCTGCGCGTCACCCTACACGTCACGGAGGCACAGTCCCTCAAACAGAAGCGATCGGTGGTCCGCGGTCTGCGAGATCGCCTGCTGTCTAGGTTCGACTGCGCCGCTTCTGAGGTCGGCTCACAAGATCTTTGGCAACGCTCGGAGCTCGGGATAGCGATCGTCTCGCTCGACTCGAAAGCGTCCGACGCAAAATTGCGAAACATCGAGGAGTACATCCGCTCGCAGCCAGGGGCGATCGTCACCGAGGTGGAGCGCGAGATCATCCCGATGTAAGAGGCGAACTCGGAGTTTCGATCGAGACTTCAATGAGCCATCTCCCCTACCCTCCCCCGCCCTCCCTGGCTAATCATCTACATAACCTTGATGATCGCATCCCAGGCAGCGTAGGCTCTGCGGCCGCGGCTTGGACGCCAGGTCGTTCACCTTCGAATCAAGATCGGACCGAATGAAGCTCCACGCCCTTGGACACAGCTCCTTCCTCGTCGAAATGACGAACTCGGAAGACGAAGCGGTTCGTATTCTCGCTGATCCATGGATCACCGACTTCGTCATCGGCGATCTGATGAGCCGGTTTCCCCGGGTGCGTATCGACTACGACGCGCTGCCGGAGATCCACGCGATCTTCCTCTCTCATTCGCACACCGATCACTTCTGTCCCTATAGCTTGCTCGAACTCTGGACGAATCTCTCGTCGGCCCCGACGATCTTGGTTCCTCAGAGCCTCGCGTACCTGACTGATCTTCTGAGCGAGTACCTCGTCGACGCGACGATCATGGTGATCGAGCAGAATCTTCCGATCGACTTCATGGGAGTGTCGATCACGACACTGTTCAACCTCGAACGTCGTCCGACGAACGAAGACGATGTCATGGTGCTTGCGATCGAGAGCGAGCAAGAGATCTTCTTCTCGGAGTGTGACGCCCTGCTGCCCTTCTACGACGAGGTTGCACGCGAAGCGATCGGGACGTATCTCGGCGGTGAGGGCGAAGGACTCGACACTGCGGTCTTCCTCACGACCAAGAACGAACTCGGCGCGACCATGGCGTCGTTCAATGCCAAGAACCTCGAAGACCGTTCTACGTTCGTCGCGGGGGCCGAGGATTTGGTGAACGCGGAGATCGAAGAGATCTACACGCCGATGCCCGACCTCTACCCCGATCTGTGGAAGAACGAACGGCTCGTTCGCTTGATCGGTGGGCAGGGAATCGCGTTCCCGACTCAGATCAACCCAGAGTTCAATCGCGTCTTGTTCCCCATTCGTCTCAGCGACCGCGTGGCGATGGAACGCGAATTCGCCGACGAGATGGAGCTCCAGCACTCGATCGACACGTTTGAACCGGGATTTGTGCACGAGCTGACCGACGGACAGCTAACCGACCGGGAACCGTGTGCGTACCTAGAGCTTCTCGACGACGAAACAGACCGTGACTTCGACCCCTCCCTCGAGTGCTTCGACACGTTCCCCGTCGCTCCGCTTCGCGGGGACTCGCGTGACTTCGAAAAGCAACAAGCGGCGATACTCGAACGGTTGAACAACTCATTCCTGGGGTATCTCGTCGGTCGGCGGGAGCCTCCAATCGAGCACCTGCTCGCAGACAACGACGAAAACACCTACGTCGTCCGTATCCGATACGGAAACTCGGCACAGTGGGAAGATCGCGACTACGAGATCTCGTTCCAAGACCTGCGCTTCACCCAGGAAGAATCCGGCGGCGACGCCGATGAGTTCTATTGGGCGAACGATCTCGACGATTACCTGAACGGCGCGTGCGACGACTTCTCGACGTTCTGCCGCGCGCCCCTCGGCGGAGCCGCTCGACGATTCTGGGACTCGCTGGGCATGCCATACCTGAACAACGACCTGGTCGAGCGAAAGCTGCGCCTCCACTTCGAGCGGGCACAAAACGGCTTCACCGTAGGCGAGTGGGTTCTCCCATACTACGACGTCGCCGACATCGAGCCGGTCGAGGCAGCTACCACTAACGATGGGTTCGACGAGCCTGACGACGAAGACACGGGCATCTGAACCGCACGGGCATCTGAACCGCATGGGCAGCGAAACAGGCACGGACATCTGAACGCTCGGTCCGACCCGTGGACTGTTGAGTTCGACTCCTGTGCTGCCCCAACGTGGGCGACCGTCAGACGCGAGTCTTGGCGGCTCAGAACGATCCATCCCGTAGAAGCGTAGGCCGGAAGTCCGCACTCCACGTTATCCCATCAAAACGGAATCAATCCGAACGTCGCCGTCCTTTCTGAAACGAACACAGCACTACCGCGCGTGATGAAGACGAGCGCAACGTGGCGCGGCTGAGCTGTGCGCACTCGGAGACGCACAGCTCGTCCACTCCCGCCTATAGCCCGGGCGCTTGGACTTCGCGCGCCTCGTCCGGGGAGGCGACATCGGAGTGACACGACGCCTTGCCGGACTCCGCTCCGACCGACTTCCGCGTTTTCGCGGCGAGTCGATGAATCTCTTCGGGAGAGAGCACGCCCCGCTGTTCGAGAATCGCCTGCTGCTCTTCCGTCAATGCAGACGAGATCTTCGCCTTACCGCGTTCATAGGCGGGGTCCTTGCCCGAGGCGAATTCGACGATCTCTTTCGAGATCCTCACGCTGCACCAGTCGTGACCACACATCGCACAGAAGTCCGTGTCGACGTCGAGATCTTCATCGTGAAGTGCCCGGGCGGTGTCGGGATCGAAGCTCAGCTCGAAGTGACGTTCCCAGTTGAGCGCCGCGCGCGCGCGGGTCAGCTCATCGTCATTGTCACGCGAACCGGGGATTCCCAACGCGACATCGGATGCGTGGGCGGCGATCTTGTAGGCGATACAGCCCTGCTTCACGTCGTCCTTCTTGGGAAGCCCCAAGTGCTCCTTCGGCGTGACGTAGCACAACATCGCAGCTCCGTGGTACCCGGCGGCCGTCGCTCCGATCGCCGAGGTGATGTGGTCATAGCCGGGGAACATGTCCGTGACCAAGGGGCCCAACACATAGAACGGCGCGCCGTGGCAAAGGCGGCGTTGTAACTTCATGTTGTATTCGATTTGGTCAAACGGAACGTGCCCCGGTCCCTCGACCATGACCTGACACCCGTGCGACCACGCGCGCTCGGTGAGCTCGGCGATCGTCTCGAGCTCGCCGAGTTGTGCGGCGTCCGTGGCGTCGGCAAGTCCACCGGGACGTAGTCCATCGCCGAGTGAGAAGCTGACGTCGTAGCGACGCATGAGCTCGCAGATCTTGTCGAACAACGTGTACATGGGATTCTCGCGCTCGTGGATCAGCATCCATTTGGCGAGCAGCGATCCTCCGCGCGAGACGATCCCGATCAGTCGATCCTTGACCAACTCGAGGTGGGCATAGCGCACCCCGGCGTGAATGGTGAAGTAGTCGACTCCTTGCTTCGCCTGCTCTTCGAGACCGGCGAGAATTACCTCTTCGGTCAACTCTTCGAGGCGACGATCGATGATCATGGAGTAGATCGGAACCGTGCCGATCGGCACGGTCGAGTTGCGAATGATTGCCTCTCGGCACGCGTCGAGATCTCCGCCGGTGGACAGATCCATGACGGTATCTGCTCCCCAACGCTCGGCCCAGCGAAGCTTCTCGACCTCTTCCTCGGTACCGGACGAGACCGGAGAGGCTCCCATGTTGGCATTGATCTTGGTCTTCGACGCGCGGCCTATCGCCATCGGGTCCAGCTTGTGCTCGAGGTGCACGATGTTCGCGGGGATGATCAGTCGACCGGCGGCCACTTCGACGCGGACCTGCTGCGGCGTGAGATGCGGCTCTCGTTGAGCGACGCGCTCCATGGCCGGGGTGACAGTGCCGAGCCGGGCGTGCTCGAGTTGCGTCACCGGGACGAAGCCCTTCGGCGCACGCGCGACTCTTCCCTCCATCACCCAGCCTTCCGGGAGGAAGTCCCAAGCGGTCTTACTCGACGGCTTCGGCATTCCTGGTGTGTCCGGAGAGGAGAAGGTTAGCGGCTCGCCAATGCGGGCTGGATTGGCAAAGCTACCGGGTGTCGTGCCGGCGTTGGTCGAGGAGGGATCGCTCGCTCCTCGAATCGGCAGAGGGAAATCCGCATGACGGGGCGTGTCCGACGCCGTCGAATCGGACGGTGTTGACGCTGACGAGTGCTCTGAAGGTGAAGACGCGGCAGGATTGTCCACGCTAACCTCGCTTCCCTACGCCGGTATGAGCCGGATCAGGTTCTATGGGTTCTTCTCAGCCGACTGACACATCGGACCATCACGATGACGCGTAGGCGCCCCAAGCGAACAAGCCAGCAGTCTAACGAACGGGATCCCTCCCGGCAACGACGCCGTGAGTAGGGCAACCAGACCCAGCTCTTTCCTCCATAGGCACTTAGGGCGAATCGGGTCGGCAGGCGGTATACTATCGTCGGGCATTTTCAAGAGGTGGAATAGGAACATGGATCTTCTACGGGCTGTCGCACTCATCGCCGTGTGCACGACGTTGGTATCGGGCAACGAACATCATTGGGTCACGCAAGCGAGCGCGACGATCCGGGGTTGGGAACTGAGCGTCGAAGTAGCGACGGTACATGGCGTCGTCGTCGAAGGTTGGACCCGAGCCACACTACATCGGCCAGATAGCCCGCCGCTGATACGTGTGCACGGGCCGCCTCACACCGATTCCAAATGGCCAAGCGTGGACCAGCGTGGCGCGCCCGATCGTTGGGATTCTGTTTCCGCGTACTTGGCGTTCGGCGGTCACGACACCTGGCTTCCAAAACTTGGGACCCTTCCCTCCCGATACCTAATGATCGACGACACAGTGAAGCTGACGATCGTTCATCACGTTCGCATCGGTAATTCCGTGCCGCCCACGGACGAGCGTGAAATCTTCGTCGATGCTCAAACCGGAGAAGTCCTACTCGACCGGTCCGTGCTGCGGCACGTCGATGCCGGTGGCGTGATCAAGGGACGTCTCCCCGAAGACAACTTGCCGTACTCGATCGGGGCGACGTTCGTCGACTACCCACTGTCCGGGCTCTCCGTCTTTTCTCCCATCGCCGGCGAAACACTGACGAACGTCGCCGGAGAGTTCACGTTCGACCTTGCCCCCGGCGGGTCGACCTTCTTCACGGCAGCGCTCGACGGTCCGCTCATCACGGTTCTCGACCAATCGGGTCCGAGCGCCGCGTACCTCGGAGTGGTCAGTACCAGCTCGCCTCCCGTCGAAGTCATTTTCAACGAAATCGCCTCCGAGCTCGGAACCGCGGAGGTGGCAGGATTCTCGATCGTCACCCGATCGTACGACTGGCTGTTCGATCTCAGCCCGGACTTCGATCCGATACAGGCGCCCGTGACCGTGAACGTGAACTTCACCGGGAGTTGCTTCGCGTTCTACAGCCCAATTTTCTCGAGTCTGAACTTCGCTCAGTCGAGCGTCGCCTGCGCCAATACCGCGTACGGAACGGTCATCGCCCACGAGTACTTTCACCACCTACAAAATCAACTCGTCGCCGTCTCGCCCCCGTACGCCGAAGCCATGGCGGATACGTTTGCCGCGTTCTTGTTGGATTCGCCGCTGATCGGCCAAGACTTCAACGGACCGGGAACGGTCCTGCGAGACCTGTCCGAGCCACACCAATACCCCGCAGCTTCCGCCGACCCCGCAGAAGAAGGATTACCGCTAGCCGCCGCGTTCTGGTCGCTGCGCGAGAACCTCGAAACCACGCTCGGTGCAACGGACGGCCGCCGTCTCACGGCCGAGCTCTGGCTCGCTAGCCAACTACTGAGCGGCGGCGTCGTGGACTCTACCATCGTCGACGACCTGATCATGATCGACGACGATGACGGCGACCTGTCCGACGGAACACCGCACGCTACCGAGATCATCGCCGCGTTCGCCGCGCACGGATTCGACGTCCCGCTGTTTCCAGTCAGTGATCTAGACTGCGTCGTCATGGAGAACCAAGTCACGTTGAGTTGGGCGCTCCCACCGTCGGTCCCGTACGACCAAATCATGGTGGTACGAAACGGCGTCCCGCGCGCGGCGATCGCTGGCGACGACACGAGCTATCTCGACCTGTACCCCCCGGCCGGTAGCGTTCTCTACACGGTGATTGGATCTGCGGCGGAGGTCAGCTCCCCACCGACACTCTGCATCGCCGAAGTAGCGCCGTACACGCACTTCGTGCGTGGTGACGCGAATCGCAATGGTGGGCTGGAACTCGCCGACGCAATCGAGTTCTTGTCGATCTTGTTCGACCCGGAGATTACTGGCTATGGCTGCGACGACTCGCTCGATGCCGACGACAACGGCAGCATCGAAATCACGGACGCAATAGTGATCTTGGACTACCTGTTCCTACTCGGCCCGTCACTCCCGGCACCATTCCCGTCCACCGGTTTCGACCCGACTCCCGACGCGCTGACGTGTGAGTAGCGAACTCGCGGTTGAGCTTCGGCAAGGGGGCATCACGGAAGTCGCCATCAGTAAGTGGCTAGACGGTTGACTCGAGATCCGCCGGCTCGCAGTCGAGTTCATCGACGATCACCGCGTGATTCAAATGAGGATGGCTGAGCAAGCGGTGGGCAGCCCACTCTTCGGGCAAGAGCTCTCCAGTATCAGGGCCGCAGAAGTAGTGCGCTATCTCGTCCGCGGCCGCCGCCACAGCAGCCAAATCGACGTCTCGCTCGGTGGCGGGTTCATGGTGACACAAGATCGCACCGCCAATCTCTGGCGGTAGACGCCACTCCTGAGCGGCCCACGCGCCGGCCTGCGGATGGCTGACCCCAAACACTTCGCGTTCAACTTCCACCAACGCGCACCCCCGCAGACCTTCGAATCGACCGCGCTGACCGGCCACGATCTCGGGAAACGCTCGCAGCAAGATGAGCTTGCCCAAGTCATGTACGAGCCCCGTGACAAGCTCCTCGCCCGAGAACGGCAATCGGTGCAACCGGGTGATCAAACTCGCCGCACGACCCGCTAGGAACGAGTGCTCTCGAAAGTCGGAGGTCACGTAGGTGCCGTCGGGGTCATCGTTGAGAACCTCGACCACACCAATACTCATCACCATGCTCCGGAGCGACCGCACGCCCAGAAGAACCATGGCCATCTTGAGCGTCGAGACTTCTCGGCTCATTCCGTAGTACGCCGAATTCGCCAGTCGCAAGACGCGAGACGCCATCCCAGGGTCTCGCTCCACCGCGGTGGCGATATCCGTCATCGACGCATCCTGGCGAATCAGCTCCAAAATTTCTTGAAGGCTGGAATCGAAAACGGGCAGTCCGCCCGCCTTCTGAATTCGAATCGGCAACTCGTCCAAGCCCGAGTTCACTGAGTCGTCCCGTTCATTGCCCACCAGGCAGCGAAGAGTTCGTCCTGACGGCGAGACATCGTTGCCGCGGAATCCTCGTCCAGATCATCGTAGCCCAGTAGGTGAAGAACACCGTGCACGACGTAGAGCAGCACTTCCCGATTCGGGTCGCCATCGATCGGCGCCTCAGGGTGGTCGGCTGCCTGCCGGACCGCGGTGTCCGTGGATATGACAACTTCGCCCAGTCCGCCGCCCGGAGTGTCGTCATCGAGGGGGAAGGTGATGACATCGGTCGGCCCCGCAACTCCAAGGAACCGTAGATGGAGGTCGCTCTGACAGACGTCATCGACGAACGCGACCTCAACTCCCTCAACACACGATTCTGCGTCGAGAACGTGACGCACCAAGGAAACAACAGCGTCTGCCGAAATGGAGAGTCGATCCTGATCGTTCACGATCGACACTTCGGGAGCGGTCACCGCGTCTTCTCCGGTTCACTCGGCCGAGGCCCGTTGGTGTTGTCCGGCTTGTCGCGATCTTGACCGTTCTTCCCGTTCTTCCCGTTGGCCCTGCCGCCGCTGCGCTTCTTGTCGCCGCTAGGTTCCGAGCCCTCGGCATCCTGAGAGGCTGGCGCGTCGCCTTTGGTGTCCACCGCCTTTTGATCGGGATACTTGATCCGACCGTGGTTGATCGATGCCAGTACGCGCACGAACGCATCCTCGATCCGGTGCAGGTCGTTGACCGTCAACTCGCAGTCGTCGAGCTGGCCGGACGACATCTTCTTTCCGATGACGTCTCGTACGATGCCGCGCAGCCTCGCCCGTGACGGATTGTCGACCACCCGCGAGATAGCCTCCACCGTGTCCGCGATCATCAAGATCCCGGCCTCCTTGAAGGTCGGCTTAGGTCCCGGGTACTGAAACGCCTCGTCACCGGTCGCGCCTAATCCCTTTTCTTCTTCTTGCTTCCGCTTCTTGTGGAAGAAGTACTCCACCACCGATGTTCCGTGGTGCATGGGAATCATTTGGACGATGGGTCCCGGAAGCCTCTCTTCTTCGGCGATCCGAATCCCGTCTTTCACGTGGGCGATGATGATGAGCCGCGACATCTCCGGCGACAAACGGTCGTGGATGTTCTCTTCTGTGTCCGAGTTGTTCTCCACGAAATAGTTCGGCTTCAACATCTTGCCGATGTCGTGGTAAAGCGCCCCGACTCGGGCGAGCAGATCATTGGCACCGATGCTCTGCGCCGCTTCCTCGGCGAGCTGGCCGACCATGAGCGAGTGTTGAAACGACCCTGGCGCCAGCAAGCTCATCTCGCGAAGAAGTGGTCGGTTCTGGTCCGCGAGCTCCAGCAGTCGCATGTCCGTCGTCAGGTCGAGCCACCGCTCGAGGAACGGAAGTAGACTCGTGATCAGGATGCCGGAAACCATGCCACTCAAGAACCCGTAGCCGGGCGCCTTCAGCGACTCGAGCCAGGTCCCTCCCAGGAAGAGATCCCACGTAGGGTCGAACGACTCCGCGCCGCACAGTGAGTAAATACCGATTGCGGCGGCCTGCGCCATTCCACTGGTAAACCCCACGGTGACAAGCCGAGTTCGGGTACGAAGACGAGAGACACCGAGCACGGCCACGATCGAACCGATGAACTGGGCAAGGACGACGCCGGCTGGGAGCGAGAGGATGGCCTGTGGGGCGCTATCAGCACTGTCGCCACCTTGAACGGCGAGCATCAAACCGAGAAGCACCGAACACGCCAAGCCACTGTGAATCGCTAGTGGCCCGCCGTACACGAGAGCGATGACGATAGCGAAGCCCGGCAGCGGTATGACGAAACCCGGCGCACCGAGTTCCAGCATGATCCGCGCAGTCACCAGGAACAATCCGAGGACGGTTAGGTAGGTCGGCAGCGAATCGAAGACGTGACGGTGATACGCGCGCACGATGAGCAGCATGGCCAAGTGGACGACCAGGACGATACCGGCGACGCTGAGCCACGCAGACCAACTCACCGAGGCCACCGGCAAGCAGGAGGCGACGGCGGCCGTCGCGATCAGCGCGAAACCTCCGGTCAGTGCGAGCCGCGCCGCGCGCTGGGACCGAGAGACCTCCTTTGCGAGGATTCCCGCCCGCGTCTGCTTCTTGCCGAAGGAGAGCCGTTGCCAGCTCTTCTTGCTCTTATCGCCAAAGAGACCCATGCACCCAGGTCCTTCGATCGCCCCAGAGAAACTTCAACCGTGAGGCCCTCGCCAGCAGACGGCGAGAACGAAGTTTCCGTGGTTTGCGGACTGGAGATTCCCGGTCGCTACACGGTTGTCCACAACCACGCGCTCGCAGGCTAGAACTGCCGTATCCCCTTATCGGGATTTCCTTTTGCGGAGTTTATCGCCGGCGGAGCCAGAACCCTTCTTCGCTCCTTCGAAATCTTCGTAAGCGTCGACAATCTTTGCAACTAGGGGGTGTCGAACGATGTCCGCGCCGGTCAGTTCCTGCCAGTGAATGCCACGAACTCGCTGCAGAACGCGTTGCGCGTGAATCAGACCGGAGAGCTGGCCCTGCGGAAGGTCGACCTGGGTGATGTCCCCCGTGATCACGATTTTCGATCCATCGCCCATTCGCGTCAGGAACATCTTCATCTGCGCCGAGGTCGTGTTCTGTCCCTCATCGAGAATGATGAACGCGTCGGAGAGCGTTCGTCCGCGCATGTAGGCCAGCGGCACGATTTCGATGATCTCGCGGTCGGTATAGCGCCGAATCTGATCGTAGTCGAGCAAGCTATTCAGCGCGTCGTAGAGCGGCCGAAGATAGGGATTCACCTTCGCGTGAAAGTCGCCCGGCAAGAAGCCCAAGCTCTCTCCCGCCTCGACCGCGGGCCGACAAAGAATCAACTTCTTTGCAGCCCCGCTCTTCAGCGCTTCGACCGCCATTCGCACGGCGAGATACGTCTTTCCCGTCCCCGCCGGGCCGATACAAATCGTGATATCGTGCTTGGCGATCCCGTTGAGGTACAACTTCTGACCCGGCGTGCGTGCGATCTTTCCGAGATCGAGCGGCTCGGTACTCGTCGGCTCTGGGTCGTCGGACAGAGCGCGTTCGATCACCGTCGTTGCATTGCCGCCCTTGCCGACGATCTCCGCCGCACGGTGCAACAACTCGATCGCCGTACCGACGTCTTCATCGTCTCCGGCTAAATGAATCGCTCGGCCGCGCGCAGCCACCTCGATCTGGAAGTGATCCCTGATCTTCTTGAGATTCGCGTCGTGCACTCCGAACAGCTCGCTCGGGTCGACGGTGTCCGGTATCTCGTACGTCTGTTCCATGGCTTACAGCTCCAATAGGTTGCGACAGAAATAAACCATCGGTGCACCGAACAAGATGCTATCGATCATGTCGAGCGTACCACCAAACGCCGGCACCAACGCTCCGGAGTCCTTCACGCCGAAGGCGCGCTTGAACAACGACTCGACCAGGTCACCCGTTTGCCCTGCCGCACCAACGACAATGCCGAGCACGATCAATTTCTCCCACGGCAGGGTCGCTTCCCCCACCAACCACGCGGCGTAGACACCGAGGGCGGCGACGACACCGAGCAGTAAGCCACCCACCGCTCCTTCGACCGTCTTGTTGGGGCTGAGCCGACTGAGTTTCGTCCGGCCAAACTGTCGCCCCGCCAAGTAGCCGCCGATGTCGTTCGCCTTGACCACCAGTACGGTCAGTACGACCCACCACTCGCCTTGCGGTTGCTGCCGCAGCTTCAAGAAGAGTAAGAACGGAACGGCGAAGTACACGACGCCCAACGACGCGACCGCGATCTCGATCGCCCGTTCCCGTGTTGGTTCGGCCCTGAGCGACAGGAGTAGGCAGCCGAGTGGAGTGGTGCCGGCGATCGCGAGCAAGAACGTCGTGTAGTGCTCGGACGGCAATCGATCGTTGGCGAATGCCCACTCTGCAATCAGGACGGCGATGATGGCCAGCGCCCCGAAGACCGTAAACGTCTTCACCGCCGCGCCGGACATGCGACGAAACTCGATCCAGCTCACCGTCGCGAACAACACGGAAAGAAGGAGGAATCCCATCGTGCTGTCGAATGCGAGGTCGGCCCAGAGGATGCCCAGCACCGCGGCGAGCAGTAGCGTCCCGTAGAGAAATCGATCTTTGATCGCGCTCACTTCGGAGCGTCCTCACCGACAAGGTCTCTCGTCGATGTTCCCGAGTCTCCGGGAAGCTTGCCGAACCGCCGCTCTCGGCCTTGATACGAACGAATTGCCTCTTCGAGATGCGACACCTCGAAGTCCGGCCACTTCGCTTCAGTCACCCACAGTTCGGTGTAGGAAATCTGCCACAGCAGGAAGTTCGACACGCGCATTTCGCCGGCCGTTCGAATGAGCAAGTCAGGATCGGCCATGCCGGGATCGTAGAGGTAGTTCGTGAATTCTTCTTCGGTGAGTTCCCCGAGGTCACTCACATTCAGTTCGCCCGCTTGAATACGGTCACCGATCTTGGCCACGGCGTCGAGAATCTCACCGCGACTACCGTAGTTGAGAGCCAACCTTAGAACCATTCCGTCGTTGTCCCGGCTCAACTCTTCGCTGGTTCGTAGTTCTCGAAGCACGTTCTTCGGCAAGTCGTCGACGCGGCCGATCGAGCAGAGTCGAATGTTCTGCTCCCTGATTTCATTCCGCTCACCGACCAAGTAGTCGCGCAGCAGCGTCATCAGATACCGGACCTCCATTCGTGGACGTGCTCGGTAGTTCTCGGTCGACAATGCATAGAAGGTGATCTCGCCAACGCCATTGCGACGACAGAAGCGGGTGATCTCGCGCAGCGTCTTGGCGCCGCGTTCGTGCCCCTTGATTCGCTCGAACCCGCGCGACTTCGCCCAGCGGCCGTTCCCATCCATGATGAACGCGATGTGATTCGGCATAGGCAGTGTCATCGAGCCTCCTCGACGAACGCGCGAATCGGGTCACCCAGAATGATCTCGTCGCGTCGGCGACCGGTACTGATCATGGAAACGGGAACTCCTACAGCTTGCTCCAAACGCTCGACGAACGGCGCCAGGGACGCCCCGCTCACTTCGTTCCAACCCGGCCACTGCTCGTACACAGGAACCACGCGATCGAGATCCGTCGCTCGCGAGGGGAAGTGATCGATCCGCTTGCCGTCGAGTTCGTAGGCGATCGCGACCGGAATCGTCTCGCGGCCGGCCAACACGTCCGCCTTAGTCAGAGCGAGACTGTCGACGTCGTTGATTTGGACCGCGAATCGCAACGCCGGAAGGTCGATCCAGCCGCAACGACGCGGGCGACCGGTCGTCGCGCCGAACTCTCCGCCCGCTTCCCGCAACGGCTCAGCATCGGCTTCCGCGGCCTCGCTCGGAAAGGGGCCCTCGCCTACTCGTGTGCAGTACGCCTTTGTCACGCCGATGACGTGATCAACACGCCGCGGTGAGAAGCCGCAACCGGATCCGATGCCAAGAAACGAGGGGCTCGACGAGGTGACGAATGGGTAGGTTCCGAAATCGATATCGAGCAGGCAACCCTGTGCGCCCTCGAACAGAAAGCGACGCCCTTCACCATCGAGCCGGTGCAGCAATTCTTCAGTCGGCTGAATGCGGTGGCCCAATCTCCGCGACAATTCCCGGCACATTTTCACGCTGGCCTCGATGTCACTCGGATCGAGCCCGCGCTCCGCAAGCCGCTTCGGCAGCGCCTCCTCGATGAAGCCCGGCTCGAGGACCTCGCCCAGACGCACTCCGCGCCTCGCGAACTTGTCTTCGTAGGCTGGACCGATTCCACGCAGCGTCGTGCCGATCTTTGTTTCCGCCGTGTCACTTTCGCGCGCGCGATCGAGACTACGGTGAAACGGCAAGACGAGATGCGCTCGCTCGGACAGAAACAACCGGTCGATCACATCGTTGGGAAGCTTGTCGACTTCCTCCAGGAGCGCCTCGGTCTCGATCACCATGCCGTTTCCGAGAACGGCCTGGGTGTTCGGCCGCAGCACGCCACTGGGCAAGTGGTGCAGCACGTGCTTCTTGTCGCCAATGATGATCGTGTGCCCTGCGTTCGCACCACCCTGATAGCGAACGACGACATCGACCCCCTCGGTCAACACGTCGACGATCTTACCCTTGCCCTCGTCTCCCCATTGGAGCCCGAGAACGCAGAGGTGTTGCAACCCGTCGGTGGCAGTCATGGTGTGGTCTCTTTCGGCCGAAGCGGCTTACCGCTTCTCGATGCGTTCCATGCCCCCCATGTAGGGGACCAGCACTTCCGGGATTCGTACAGTTCCGTCAGCTTGTTGATTGTTCTCGAGGAGCGAGATCAACACACGAGGTGTCGCAATTGCTGTGTTGTTCAGCGTGTGACAAAATCGAACCTTGCCGTTCTCGTCTCGGTATCTCAAATTCAGGCGGCGCGACTGAAAGTCGTGAAAACGCGACGCCGAATGCGTTTCACCATACCCACCTCGCGACGGCATCCAGCTCTCGATGTCGAACTTTTGCACCTGCCCCATTCCGAGGTCCCCGGTACAGACATTGACGACGCGGTACGGGACCTCCATCGCTTCGAGAATCGCCTTCGCATTGTCGAGAATGAACTGGTGATGCTCGAGACTCTCAGCCTCGTCGTTTCGCGAGATCACGACCTGTTCCACCTTGTTGAACTGGTGGATTCGGTACAGCCCCTTCGTGTCTCGGCCCGACGCTCCGGCCTCTCGGCGGTAGCAGGTCGAGTAGCCGGTGTAGCGAATCGGTAAGTCAGCGGCGTCGAGAATCTCACCCGAGTGGTACGAAGTCACGGGGACCTCTGACGTTCCCGTGAGATACAGCTGATCCTTTTCGCAATGGTACGCTTGCTCCTCGCCGCCGGGGAAGTAGGCCGTGCCAAACAGCGGTTCGTAGCGGACCAGCGTGGGCACGATCATCGGTTCGAACCCGGCTTTGACCACGTAATCCAACGCAAAGCGGAGTACCGCGAGCTCGAGCAGTGCGCCTGCACCCTTGAGGATGTAGGTTTGCGAGCCGGCCAATTTCGACGCCCGCTTGAAGTCGACGATGTCGAGATCCAATCCGAGCGTGACGTGATCCTTCGGTTCGAAGTCGAACATCGGAATTTCACCCCAGGTGTAAAGCTCGACGTTTTCGGTGTCGTCGACTCCGTCCGGAACCTCGGCGCCGGGCGGCATGGGTACGCGTGACAAAAGGTCGTGGAGTTCCTCTTTGATCTCTCGTTCGCGAACTTCGAGTCCCCGGATGCGATCTTTCAACTCCGACAACGCGGCCTTGGCGGGCTCCCGTTCTTCGGGCGTCAGCTTGGCCATCTTCTGCCCGGCCTGCTTCTGCTCATGATTCGCCTCGCCGAGCTCCCCCTGCACGACCTTGCGTTCGTCGTCGAGGGCAACACAGCGGTCGACGTCACAGGCTATGCGCTTTCGCTGAGCGCCTTCTCGGACCATCGCGAGGTTTTCGCGAACCCATTTGATATCGAGCATGGTTGTTGGCTGTCAGTTTCTGTCGAGACGGAGCGTCAGCGGCATGAGAGAAACGATCGCGGCGGGCAGAGGACGCGGTAGGCTACCTGGAGTGCAGCGTCGTCGTAAGCGAAGTGGTCGAGACAACGAGGCAGAGATGCAGTGTCCGCCCCCCCAACTCGGGCCAGACTCGGGTGATGGAAGCCCCTGTGGAAACCAACTGGGGAGGCCAACTGTGGACGCCGAGAACGCCTCCAAACCCTCCCCCCCCGGAGAATCGCGGCGGAAGAATCTCTGGCAACGTCGGACGCGTCTCACAAAGCCCCAAGCGGGCGGAGGATAAAACAGTCAAACCAGGGCATCAAGGGCCCCGCCCGGTCTGGGTCGACTAGATTCGAAAGCGCGCCAGCTACCGTGAGTTAGTCGGCCGTAGTTCTGCGCTGTTCGCGGCCGGGAGAGGCGCCGTCCCGCGCCTCCGGTTTTCCGAACCCGGGGCTCTTGAATCGCTTGGACCGGAGCTCGGACTTGCCGCCCCGCTTCCCGGCATCCTATGCTTCGAACGATGCTTCTTCGGGGCGACCTATCCGCCCTGACGTCCGTGTTTCGGCTCGCGATTGCCGAGCCGAGTATTTCACAGAGGAAGTCTTATGGGTCTTCGGATCAATTCTGGCGCGGCGGTTCAGACCGCGCTGCGAACGCTGCGAGAGTCTGACCGCGAACTAACCAAGTCTCTCGAGCGTCTGTCCACCGGGCTGCGGATCAATAGCGCTAGCGATGACCCCTCCGGGCTGGTCATCTCGGAGCAGCTCCGCAATCAGATTTCGGGGATCCGGCAGGCGATCGACAACTCGGAGACCGCGACCAATCTCGTATCGACGGCGGAATCCGCGCTCGGCGAGGTCCATAGCCTCCTGCTCGGTCTTCGCGAGTCGGTGCTCTACGCACTCAATAGCGGTGGCAACGACGACGACCAGGTCGACGCCGAACAAGACGCCATCGACAACGCGATTCGATCCATCGACCGAATCGCCCAAAC
The DNA here is from genome assembly GCA_021776775.1 of Planctomycetota bacterium. Classification (GTDB taxonomy): domain Bacteria; phylum Planctomycetota; class UBA8108; order UBA1146; family JAJFFE01; genus JAJFFE01. The sequence goes on from JAJFFE010000342.1 coordinate 31,175, forward strand.
GACCAAGTTTGGGACGCGTGCTCTTCTCGATGGATCCTCGGGTCTTTCGGTCCTCTCGCAGGCGGCGACGATCGGCAACATCGACGTCCAGAACATCACCTTCGCCGGACAGAGCCAACAGCAGTACACGATCGGAATCACCGCCGTCGCCAGCCAGGCGGTACTCTTCTCCGGTGCGTCTTTCGCGGGTACGAGCGGTGGATCGACGACGATTCGCCTGACCGGTTCCGAAGGAACTCAGGACATCAGTATCGCCAGTGGGTTCGGGGTCGCCTCCTTCGACGACGCGATCAATATCTACACCGCAGATACCGGCGTCTACGCATCGACCGGCGTCCTCTACAGCGTGGGCTACGGTACCGACGAAACCATTTCCGTCGAAGTGACCGCAGGCACGGTCATCCTCGGAGCCGGCGGAGCCGCGAACATCGCAGTTAGCTCCGGAATACAGACCGACGACGGCGAAGACGTCGCAGGCTACGTCAACGGAGTGACATTCTCCGGCGACGGACTCGAAGCGCGTGTGGTGTCCGACGTCATGACGGCCAACATCACAATGTTGTCAACGATCACCGCGGGCACGCACACGTTTACGGTCAAGAACGACGGGCTGGTGTTCCAGCTCAACGGAGACGGCGGCGTCCACAGTCGTGAGCAACTCGGGATCTCGAGTGTGCACAGCTCGAACCTCGGCTCCGATACGCGAAGCGTCAACGGCATTGCAGGTTCGACGGTGACGGTCGGGGGCTACCTGTCCACGCTCGTGTCCGGCGGCACCAACGACCTCTCGACCAATGCGTCAAATGCACTCACGGTCCTCGATGACGCGATTGCAGAGATCTCCGATCGGCGTGCTCACTTGGGAGCATTCCAGAACCAAACTCTGGAGACGAACCTCAACTCCTTGGGAATCGCTCTCGAAGAACTCACCAAAGCCGAGTCGACCATCCGTGACGTCGACTTTGCGGCAGAGACCGCGAACTTCGTCAACAAGCAGGTGCTCTTCCAGTCCAGTCTGTCCGTGCTCTCCCAGGCGTCAGCGATTCCGCAAGGCGTCTTGGGGCTCTTGGCCTAGGCCCGGTCTCCAGCGCTTCAGCGACAGAACCCGACGTGAGTGACTCCCTCGTTTCGAGTTTCGACCACGAAGGCCGAACGTAGCGTCGCCGCCAAGAGCTGGAGTTGGTCAGGCTCGGCTTCCGTCGTGGTCCAGTAGACTCTGTCGAACGCGGATTCTTCCCGAAGCCAACGGTCCATCGCCGGTAGCAGCTCTGCCTCGAGGTCGGGGAAGCGCTCATCCTCGACCGTCCAAAAGTCGGCCGTCGACGAGTAGTCCCGAGGAGGGAGTGCTCCTTCGGTGACGACACCGCGTTCGAGCATTCGTGATACGGGGCGCAGGTAGAGGCACCCCAAGCAGTGGTTCCCGGTTCGATCCAAAATGGTGAAGGTGAACGCCTCCCGGTTCCCATGCTCACGTTCGTGTTTCTCGAGATCGGCGAGGTTCTGCTGCGCAGTGAACTCCTCCACCGGCCAACGCCCATCGGTCCTCGCCCGCAACCGCGGGCCGGTTGACATCACCGCCAAATAGTCTCGGGCGTTGTGTTCGGCGGTGAGCATAGTCAACGTGCAACGCTTGGTGGTCAGTTCGTGAGGCACGTCCGCGTCGGACGGATAGTAGGCCAGGTCAATCACGACGACTCCGATCGAAGGCGCTCAGTGTTCTCTCGAAACATGTTGATGAACAACGCTCCTTGCTCTGTCGCATCGTCGAGAGCGACGTGCGTGTGCGGCAGCTCGTCAAACCACCGACGCGGCATGAACCGTTTCGTCGACCGCCGCCATTCGCTCCCGAGAACGGCCATGGCGTAACTGCGAACATCGACACCCGAGTGGCGAAATGGGGAACGCCCGGCGAAGCGATGCAGATACCAGTAGATGAACGTGAAGTCGAACCCGAGCGGATACGCGACGAAGACCGGCGACCCGGGTAACGACTCTAGCCAGTCGGCGTACTCCGGCATGACCACATCGGGTGCTCGCACATTCTCGCGACACGCAGCCCACGCTTCGGGCTGCGACTTCCACCAACGTTCGGTCTCGGCGTGCGGGCAAGCGTCGGCCAACGTCTCGAGGTTCACCGAAAACGAATCTACCGTCGTCTTGTCGGCGCGAAGCGCGACTGACGCGAAACTCAACATGGAGTGTGGACCCGGAATGGGTCCGTCCGCCTCGACGTCGGTGGAGACATAGATCTCTGGCATGGGTGCCCATCGAACAGAATCGCGCGGGACGCGATCAGGGTGCGTCTTCGACCACCGTCAAGACTTGATCCGCGGCGGTCACTCCGACGCGTTGCACGACGCCGGACGGCCATCGAACCGTCACCAGCACGCTGTCTTCGAATCCAAGGCCGAAGTGAGCCTCCAGTGGTGGCCCCGCGTACACGCCGCTTCCGACAATGATCTCGCGCATCAAGGTACGTCCACCGGCCAACTCCACTTCTACCCGAGCTCCGACACCGTTGCGATTGGAATCCCTCCCGTCGAGTCGGACCCGGAGCCAGTGAGCCTTCCGGGACGTTTCGCATTGATACAAATGAGCCCGTCCGAACGCGTCGACCAACAACACGTCGAGATCTCCGTCGTTGTCTTTGTCGAATGGCAACATCGCGTGAGTGTTACCCACATGATCGAACCCGACCGAAGCGCCTGATTCGGTGAACGTTCCTTGATCGTTGTCGAAGTAGGTACTCGGAGTGATCCACCACGCTTGGTGCCACCCGTTCACCGCCAGCAGGTCGAGATCGGAATCTAGGTCCGCGTCGAAGAACGCAGTCCCCCAACCCCACGCGGTATCCTCTACCCCGACCAGCGAGGCCGTGTTGGAAAAGTTGCCGCTCCCATCGTTTTCGTACAGCCAGTTGCAACAGCCAGCGGGAGAGGAAACGTCGGTGATATTCGTCGTGTAGAGATCGAGGTCACCGT
>JAJFFE010000343.1 GCA_021776775.1 Planctomycetota bacterium
GGTGAGTGGTGGAGTTCGGCGGGAGATTGCCGTTCGGAATTCGCAGGCGAATTGGTGGATTCGTTGAGGATTACGAATGGTGAGATTCCGTCGAAGACCGCCGCGCACCGTGCCTCTGACTTTTCGGCCGGGCCTCTAGCCGGAGAGACCCCAAGGGGCTTGATCCAAGGGTCGATATTCTGTCAGCTCCCACCACAATGCCGTTGCGGCGCGAATCACCGGCAGGACCTCTTGGGTGGCAGGTCCCAACCGGCTACGATTTCGGTCGCCCCCGAAACAGAGCCCCTCCCGGCACGGCCGTTCGCCACTGGGTTGCTTCCCAGCAGGGCAGGACGTGCAGAAGGATTCCGATGATCGCGAACCGAACCAAGACGCCCAAGTCTCCGAAGCACTACTCATTTCCTCCGGTGCTCAACATCGAGGTCACGAACGAGTGCAACCTCGAGTGCCCCATGTGCGCGCGTACGACCAGCATGAGCCGGCCGGTGCAGCACATGACGGAGGAGATGTATCGCAAGACCGTCGACCAAGCGAGCGAGGGCGGGGTCGAGACGATTTGGCTCCACATGTTCGGCGAGTCGCTGCTTCACCCGAAGATCTACGACTACATCCGCTACGCGGCCGACAAGCCCGGAATCCGTCGGGTGGCGCTGTCGACCAACGTGACCACGCTCACCGAGAAGAACTCTCGTCGTATTCTAGACAGCGGACTCCACCACTTGATCCTTTCGGTCGATGCCCACAGCGAAGACGTCTACGAAGTGGTGCGCGGATTCAACTTCGAGCGCGTGATGAGCAATGCCCGCAAGTTCCTGGATCTGCACCGCGACAGTGAGACGGAGATGTCGGTCGAGGTTTCGATCATCAACATGGGCATCAAGCGGGGCGAAATCGCCGACTTCAAAGCGGACTGGGCCGAGTACGAAAGCGATCGCGTGCAGGTGTTGGTCAAGCAGCTGATCAACTTCGGGGGGCTGGTCAACACGGAGGAATTCTCGGGAGACGACGGGGTGGATACCGCCGTGCCGCACGGTAATCGGCGAGTGCCGTGTCGAAAACTGTGGAAGAGCCTCACCATCATGTCGAACGCCGAGGTCGTCGCCTGCTGTTACGACGTCGATGGCTCGATGACCTACGGTAACCTCAAAGACAAGTCGCTCGCGGAGATCTGGGACGGTGCTGCCATCGCCTCGCTGCGAGAGAAGCACCTCAAGCTCGACTTCAAATCGCTTCCGCTCTGTAACGGTTGCGACGCGACATTCGCCCCCGCCAAGAGCAAACCCTCCACGGTCAACGAAGGCTCGTCTGTCTGAGCGTGACTTTTCGTTGGGGTCAGGTGCGCGCGGCTGCGCCGCTTGGGCGCGGCGACGCTACGGTGAGACGTCCTCGATCGGTAGCCCGCGAGACTCGAGTTCCGCGAAGAAGTCAGAGTAGCCCTTCTTCTTCTGATAGAGCACGTGCTTGTCGAGGGTGCGAAACGCATCGCTTGCCGGCTTCGCTGGATATTCATCCGCGAGCAGTTCGTCGCGCAGGAAGAAGGCGTTCACCCCGCGTGGCTCGACGCCGATGAGTCGGTACCCCTTGGTGCGGCCGAGCCGTTCGAGCGCCGTGAGCGAAGCGCCGTAGTAGAGTCGAAAGTCGGTCGGTCGCGCGAAGTCCGGGGCGTAGGGGACGGTCACACTGCGTTCGGGACCGAACGACGCGTTGTACTCGGCGATCACGATGTCCGGCGTGCACGCGTCGATCGCCTGCCAGAGCCAGTAGTCGACGCCGTCGACATCGACGCTGAGCAGATCGACCGGACCGCTCACCCCGCCGTTTCGAATAAGGTCGTTGACGTTTTCACACGTGATCCACGCTTGCTCGAGCTTCACACGATCCGGGTCGTGGGAGTGCTTGTCCCGTAGCCGGTCGAGCCGTTCTTGGTCGCCGTCGACCAACAACCCAGACCACCCCAGTTCGAAGATCAACGCTCCGGAGTTGCCGCCGTTGTCGCCGCAGCACATCTCGATGGTCTTGCGGTGCGGATTGCCGATGGCGCGGATCAACTCGAGCACCAGGCCGTCTTCGCCGTTCTGACTGTGCAGCGAAGCGCGTTGGTTCCAGAAGCGGTGCTCGGAATCGGCGTACGGATAGTCGGAGAGCAGTTCGCGTCTCGAGAGGTTGTCGAGTTGGATCCGACAACGCTCGACGCGATTGATCAGCCCTTGTTTCGAACTGATTCGCGAGTCGAGACCTTCGAGGACGCGGGCGACTCGACGGACTTCCTTCTCGATCTTCTTCTGTTGCAGGGAGATCTTGCCTTCGAGCGTCTTCGAGTTCTTCTCGGTTTGCCGTTGCAGCTCCGCGAACTTCGTTCGCTGCTCTTCGAGCAAACGTTCGATGGCGCGACCTTGATTGCCCGACAGCCGACGCCAGCAACTCCGCAAGAAGCTCATGAGCGAGCTCGGCTCCCGCTGGGCTTGGCGGTCCTCTGCTTGGGAGTGTTCTGTTTGGCCGTGTCTTGCTTGGCCGTCTCCCGAATGAACTGTTCTAGCGCGTCCCAACTCGTGTACTCCCGTACGTGTTCTGCGCCTCGTCGTCCGATGCCGCGAAGGCGATCGAGATAGAGGTCTTCCGGCTGAAGCGCCGCGAGGTCGAGCACGTTGTCGCCGTGTTTCATCCACGGCGGCGAATGCTCGTCGAAATTGGCCAAGACCGCGGTGCCGCGGGCCATGGCAGCATACAAGCTCGTGTTGTTCGCGCGGACCCCCTTCTCGAAGAAGGCGACGAACAGCTGGCACTGGGCGACGAAGTAATTTACGGCTGCGTCGGAAAGGAAACCGAGGAACTCGATGCGGTCCGGGAATATCTCGCGCATCTGCGTTGCGATTGAGTCGAAGTCGCCGAAGTTGGCCTTCTCGTGGAATGCAGTCGAGACCCGGATCGTATAGTCGACGTTCAAGTGTTCCAGAACGTCGGCAAGTCGTTGGTACTCGTCCACCCGTATCTTGTGCGCCATCCCGAACGAGAACAGCGTAAAGGGCGATGCGGTGATGGTCGCATCGTCGTCGACGAGGCGAGGGCACCAGGCGGTGGAACGACTCGTACCCGACCCGCGGATCGCATGAGCAATTTCGTCATTACCACAGAACGTATGACGGCAGCCGTCGAGCAATACTTGCTCGGCCGCAAGCGCATGGTAGTTGTGCAGGAACAGATCGTATTCGAGTCCGTCGCGACGAGCTCGTTGAGCAAAGCGAACGAGCTCGGCTTGTTCGTCGCTGCTCACCTCGACCACTTTGAGTGACAACAGGACTGGACCCTCGGTTGTCGCTGGCAAGTCCGCGAGGGGCCGGTTCTCAGAGTCCAGCCGGCGCGCCAAGATCGCGTTGAACTTCGCGACGCCGGACAGGTTCAGGCTGGTATGAGACGTGAAGACTGAGCGGTAGCTCATTGCACCTTCTCGAGCACGAGCACGCGCCCGAAGTTTTTCCAGTCCATTTTCTCTTCGAGGTCCGGTCGCGATCGCATGCCCTCGAGTACGAACAGAGTGCGAAGAAGCTCTTTGTTGAGGCACGTCACGTGGCTCGAGTCTGTTTCGAAGTCGGTCGTGACGTCGAGCAGCGACTCCGGCTCTGGGTGGTACCGTGTCGTGACGTAGAGATACTTGGAGGTGTAGCGGGCGAGCGATTGCACCGTTTGGCGAACCTGCAACACGGTGAGGTGCTCGAGGACCTCGCGGCAGATGACGAGGTCGAACGTCCGGCCGAGGTCGACGTGTTCGGTCACCGGTCCGGTCGTGATCTTGTCACGAACCGCTTCCGGGGCCATTTGCTTCGCAGCCGCCGAGAAGTCGATCCCATGAACGTCGAGATCGAGTTCTTGTAGGAAGAGCATCAACGCTCCCGGACCGCAGCCGACGTCGAGCACGGTCTTCGGTTGGAAGATCTCTTTGATGTTCTCGGGGTTCTTACCTTCGATCTTGCGACGCGTCTCAATGTGATAGCTATTGCCACCCTCGCGCCACTCTCCTTGGAAATACTCATCGTCGTAGTGCTCGGATTCGACCGGCTTCTGGCCAGCGATGAACGCTTCGAGCTTCTCGACCTGCTCCCTGAAGTTGATCTGTTCAACGGGACCCATCTGAGAGCTCCTCTTTTTCCTGGGTGGTGTTGTATCGCGATGGGTGAATTCGCGGGCATCTTAGCGACCCGCTCCGTGAGCGTCATCCCAATATGGCGTGTCTCGACCGCCCCGCGGCGGCGTATTCGCCGGGCCGGGCCGCTTTCCTGCGAAACCTCGTGCTGCTGCCTTTTCGAGCGTGCTAAGAGCGTGGTGGGGCAGGGGACTCTCGGTCTTCGTCCGCCTGCATCGAGGACGCGCCGTTGCCGTTCTTCGATTTCGATCCGTCGCCATTTCCGTGGCCAGGTTCGAGTTCGGACCGACCGTCGGGCTTGCGCGTCGTCGAGGGGCGGCAAGCGGGCGGGGAGGTCGGCTCCTGCGCCGGCCTACCCCCACGCGGCGGCGAAGTGACAGCGCTCGTCTTGAGGACGGTCGTTTTCAGGTCTGGCCAATGCCGGACGTCGAGCGCGGTGAATTGAGCTTCGCGCGCTTCTGACTCCGGATTCTCGCCCTTGACCACGCCGTCGTAGAGTCCGACGCGTAGCTTGCGGAAGGCTCGATAGGCGATGTCGATGTGGCCTGGCACGAACCGCCCTTCCTCGGAGTGAAACGCGATGGACGGTACCCCGTAGAACGGAGCCAAGTAGGAGAAGCCGCCGTACGTTCCCACGAACAGCTTGGAGCGAGCTATGACTCGCGTCTGAATGTGCAGGTTGTCAGACGGAAGCATCTCCGCCTCGAGAATGCGGACTCGACTGGGAATGCCGTCGAGCAGCTCGGAGTGGTCGTCGAGTCGCAGGCCGGTATTGAGCAGCACGACGTCGTGATCGCGTCCGAGTTCCGCCAAGCAATCGCGTTGGAACTCGCGGTTGGCCGGTGTGTCCGGGAAACTCGACGAGAAGTAGAACTTCGCGGCGACGAACTCTCGCGGGAGCGACGCTTCGAAGGCGAGGGTCGTGTCGTCGGGTAGCAAGCGTCGGAAGTCAGCGAACTGATCGACGAAGCTAGGACCAGTCAGTCGCTTCCAGTACGGGTTGAAGATCCCGTACATGAGCATGGGGTGCAGCACATCGAACTCGGTGATGCCGCGTCGCTCGAGAATCGGCGCAAGGAACTCTCGGTCGACGTCGCCGTACTCGATGTGCTTCTGACCACCGGTCTGTTCGATGCGTCGTTCGTTCAGTCGACGGAACTCATCCGGCGTGTGGTACTCCAGCAAATCTTCGTAGTCGCCGCCGAGGTGTTGGTACCACTCATGAGCGCCTCCCCGGGACACGACGATGATTCGCGCCGGGTCGACGTCCAACTCTGCGATTGCCCATTGCAAAAACGGAATCCAGTAGAGCAGTTCGAATCCGACTTCGCTCAACCACGGTCCGATGATGAGTGGCTTTTTGGAATCGGCGAGGCGTAGCAGTTGTTCCAGTTGTTCGACGGACTCACTCTGCAGCGCGGCCGAACGCCGCTGACTCTTTTCGAGCTGTTGGATCGACCGACGCAGAGCCGCATGGCGGCCGACGCCGGACTTCGGATCCGCTTCCCTCGGCTTCGTCTTCGCGGCGGCGCCCTTCTTCTTGGCTAGCTGCTTGTCCGCGTCTGCTCGAGTGGCGTTGCTACTCTGCGTCTTGCTCGCAGTCTTACTCGCAGAGTTCGCCGACGGGGTGGTCGACGCCGCTGATCCGTCGGTGTCGCGGTTCTTCTCTTTCGGGCGGCGACCGTTGATCAGTAGGGCGGCCAAGGTACGCGGCTCGCGCCGGTACCGACCGGCGAGCAAGTACACCGAGAACGCAACTACACCTAACGCCCCCCACGCGCGGTGGATCACCGCCCAGAGCACGCCGACGACAGCTAGGACACCGACCAAGGGAGCGCCGATGACGCCGAAGAAGCGCTCGACGGGTGATCCACGGCGCAGCCAGCGGAGCACGTTTCGCGCGGGTTGAGTCAGCATGGTGCGGAGAAACGCTGGCTCATCGCACCGCAACGCTTCCGAGTCGTTCTTCGACAGCTCCGGGAGGATGCCCTTGCGCAACAAGACCGCGATCGGTCGCGGATTGCCGCGCTTCTTGATCACGCGCGCCAGCGTCAACGCCGGCACCAACAGCAGGCAGACCAGCCACTGGCACCAACCGAGGACGGTCAACGCCGCGGCTCGCGCCGCGTACCGGTCGGCCGATACCGGCGTACACGATTCCGCCAGCGTGTTCACCTGCTCGAGAATCGTCTCGGCCAAGATCTCCGTGGCCGAGCGGTCGAGACCGTGCGGACGGATGAACTCTTGGATGAACTGATCGCGTCGCTCGCGTTCAGTGTCGCCGTCGCGGATCAACCGGGTGAGCTGCTCTCGGTGTTCGTCGAGATCGCTCGCGACCTCGACTAGCCCGCCTTCCTTGAGGTAGCGGAAGTGCAGCGTCCCGTCTTGCGTGTCGCGGAAGTCCGAGTCTTGGATCGTGTAGACGGTGTTGCCCGCAATGCCCGCCTCGATCATGGCGCTCGTGTTGATCCCGACCACGGCGCGTGCGTGTGACAGTGCGTCGAAGAAGTCACGTCGTCCGCGCTCCTTGTCGGGGTCGGACTCCATGGGGTGAATCGCCACGTCTTGGTGAGCCGACGGGTCAAACCTTCGCCACTGATCACTGTTTTGGGGATGCGGCCGAATCAAGATCGGCGTCTTCGCCAACTCGGCGTTGTCGCTTCCACGAATCGACGCGATCCACCGCTCGACAAAGCTCACTTCGTCCGGCGCGATGAAAGGCGATGAGCAAAGGTAGAGCAAGAACTCGCGGTCGTCGGGCAGGCCGAGGTTCGTCGCGAACTCCGCAGCGGTCGTCGACGGTTCGGTGTCGAACCAGCGATCGAAGACTTGAGACCCGGTGGCGAACACCGTCTCGCGATCGAGCCGGTGGTAGCGAACCGCCTCTTCGATCTGGAACTTGTTCCAAACGAAGGTCGCGTCGGGCGCCGATTGAACCAACCCCTTGTTGGTCAAGTTGTCCCAACTTGCCGTCAGGTATAGGACGGGCAGACCGACTTGACGCGCCGCCTTCATCCAGTCGAGTTGCGTGGACGGAATGTCGACGAGCGGCGTGATGAGCATCGCCGTCGGCGCTTCGTCGCGGAGCTTCTCGACCAACCGCGGCGGCGCCGCCACCAAGCGATCGAGCCAGCGCAGGGTGCGGAAGAGTCGCCACCGTCGTGACTCTCGATCCGAGCTATCCGTCGCCCCGAACCAACGGTCCAGCCGTTGACGCCACGAACCCGACAGCCGCTTGGCCGCACGGTCCCGCAACTTTTCCGCGTCGCAATAGTCGGGGTGCAGGTACCGGACGTAGTCTTGCGTCGCCCGCACGCCGCGAATCGGAATCCGCGGATCTTCGGGCTCTTGCTCGGAGTAGAACTCCCACGACGTCGACGACAGCGAACCAGTGAAACGATCGAGCGCCTGCTCGTCGTAGTGCACGTTCACCTGCCGGATCAGCAGTTTGACCGCGTGGCCCCGTCGATCGAGCTCGGCAAGTAACGGCTCGTACATTCGCATGTAGGCAGAGTGGCGCATGCAGAAGACGAGCTTGACGGCCTGACTCAAAGGGACTCCGGTTTCAGGATCGCCGTTTCGGGACGGTCGCGCCCAGATCGTGGTCCTTGACTCGACACGGTCGGACCGTGCTTGCTACCCGCGCTGGTGGAGCGGGGGTCTTTCCGACGGTTCGACAACCACTTGCGGAACATAGTTCGACGGTCGGGTTGTGTGGTCCGGCGGTCTGGTGTGGGCGCCGCGGACTTTAGAGGTTGGCCGGTGCTCACGCAAGGGGCAAACTCGCTCGTCGAGGCGGGTTGGATCTCCCTTTCGCATTCAGCGATCCGTGTTTACGTCTGCGCTGACGATGGCCTTCGGACGACCACGAACGGCGGGACATGGCGTTGTTGCATAGATCGAAATCGAAAGAGAAGCTCCGCAGTAGGATCGATTCACTTTCGGATCGCTTCGGATCTTGGCGCCGCGAGTTCAAGCATGCGGTTGAGAATGTTGCAGGCGAGTCGAGCTTCGGTCACTTGATTGTCTGGGTGGCGTGATCGGAGTCCATTCCCGATGATCTGTTTGTATCTGAAGAAGGTGTTCTCCGCTCTGGCTTGGCGTTGGTATCCGGTTTCCTTCTTCCACTTTCTGCGTCTGACCTTTCGAACTCGATTGATTGTCCGGGCGCGGGCCCTCGAGCCTCGCGGTCGGTGTTTGGAGTTCACAGCCGTCTTGATTGGCGGGACGACAACTCTTGCGCCGAGCTCAGCGAAGAGTTCGTAGATGGAGTCCTGGTCGTAGGCGCCATCGGCGGTGAAGCGTTCTTATCGTGGGGGACTTGGCTCACGAGGTCTGGGACGACGCTTGCGTCGTCGACATTACTGTCGGTCAACACCTCGGCGACGATCATGCCTTTTTCATCGACGCCAACGTGGAGTTTGCGCCATTCCCGTGTGCCTTTCTTTCCGTGTTTGGCGTTGGCCCAAGGGCCCTGGCCGCGGATTTATAGTCCTGTGCTGTCCACGATCAGATGGATCTTGGTTTTCTCGCCGAAGGAGCGGAGCTCAACGTCAAGTTCCTTCGCGCGACGCGAGAGCGTTGTGTGATCTGGCGACGTGAGATCGAGATCCATCAAGCGCAGCAGCGAAGCAACGAAGCCTTCGGTTTGACGGAGGGGGAGACGAAACAACAATCGTAACGTCAGCGCCGTCTCGATCGCGAGGTCAGAGTACTCGCGTTGTCCGCCTCGCTTCCGCTTTCCACGATGTAGCCAACCGGCAATGGCGTCTTTGCTGAACCAGATCGTCACGTCACCTCGAGCGCGAAGACCTTGCTCGTACTCGCGCCAGTTCTTTACCCGATATTTAGTCTTGTACTTCGGATGAACGCGACTGGACGTTCGTGCCGCCATCGGATCAACTCCTCGGAGGATTGCGGTTTGCCGGACAGTCTCGATCCGCCTATCATCGGCGTCAAGAAGGATCCGTGCACCAACACCCAACAAATGCAGACCTCTCTCCTGTCGGAGATTCTCCGCCCGATCATCCGCGCCCGGATGCGAACGACCTGGTTACGGGTCCTTACGGGTGCCTGGGTACGGGTCCTTGTCACATGGCTGCCAGCCTTCGATGTCATTGACAATCGTAACTCTGGCGTAACACTCGGGGATGCGGCGCGAGCCCCGCAGCAAGGAAGATCGTGGAATGATCGACATCGAGGAACATTGCGGCGGGGAGTGGGCAGAGTGGTATCTGATGACGCCTCAGCAGCGCTGGCTCGCGACGCTCGAACTCTGGCGAACGTATTTGATCGTGGGAGGTTCTCTTGACCCCGAGCCCGATACTCAGAGTCCTTTCTTCGATGCGAACG
>JAJFFE010000344.1 GCA_021776775.1 Planctomycetota bacterium
CGCGGGAAGCGCAGCCTGCGCGGCTTCGCCTGATGACTAGTCCGGGCTTAGAGGTAGCTTCAGCGTGCGAGGTCTTGCGCGCTAGCGAGGACCGCGTCGATCAATCGAGGGGGAGCGCGCAGGACGAGGGTTCGGCTCGGGGCGTGTACACGAATGCGGACCGCGGGCTGTTGCTTCCACTTTGCCGCCAGTTGTTTGGCGACTTCGCGCGCATCGCCGGTCGTGATTCGTAGGCTTCGGATCTCGAACTCGGCTGCTTTCGTCGTGCCGGCGGCGACCGAGCGGGGAACGTCGAGTTCGATCAGCTGGTTCAAGGCGGCGCCGTATCGCTGGTCCGTAGAGCGAATGATGATGGTGTTCGACGGGTCGTGCGCGACAACGCGAAAGCGTTGGTCCAAGCCCGAACCGGTCAACCACGCCGTCAGTGTTTCCGACAGCGTCGAGGCGCGGTGGTACTGAACGGCGTACACCCTCGTATGCCGGCTGGCGCCGGTGTATTTGACGTCGAGCTGACCGATAAGGGTTTCGATGAGATCGACCTCGGACGGGCTCGTGCTCTGAACGATCAACTTCTGCGTTCGTGCGTCGGGGATGATGCTGGTCGCTTCGCTGCCTTGACGACCACTGGTTGTGCGCCGCGTTCCTCCAGTCGACCCGGAACGAGCCGTGCCTGGCGTGGATCCCGCACGCGGGGTGGGCGTGCGGAGCGAGCGTCCCGAAAATTGTTCGAGCGCTTGGCCCAGCAGGTCGACCATGTCCAATGCGTCCGCGTGATCGAGCTGGAAGACGCGCAGTAGCGACTCGCTCTCGATCGGCTCGACATCGACGTATCCCAAGAGCACCGTCAGGTGTTTCAGCACGCGGGCCGGGGCCTTGGCGATGATCGTGCTCGACGTCGGAATCGAAACGACTTTAGTCTCCCCCTGGGCGTCGACTTCGAGCAGATCCTTGAGGATCGTGACGACATCTCCGGGTTCGACGTGTTCGAGCGGGTAGACCAGGGTGCTGATTTGTTTGTCGGCGAGGCCTGCGAGTCCCGGACCGCCAGTCACGATCGGCCCGATTCGAAGTTGCTTGTTCTTTTGCCGACTCTGCGTCGCGGTGAGTTCGTACACCCGTCGATCGTCTTTGAGAACCCGCTCGATGATAAGGTATCCGTTGAGCGAAAGAATCGCCTCGGCGATCGGCAACGTGAAGTGTTCGATGTCGCTCAGAACGTGAATCATCACGTCGTCGCCGAACACAGGGTCGTCGCTGGGAAAGCTGACCATACGTCCGGTGGCAACATGAATGAAGCGAAGGAAGTCGAGAAGGGGAATGTCACCGGCACTCAATTGGGCGTCGGTTGGTTTCGGTCGCTTGGGAGGGTCGCCAGGGTTCGGTTGTTGTGACTGTGCTCCCGCGGCACTGGCCAACGAGACGTGACCGGTGATCCGCTCATCGATGACGTTTCCGGCGAGTGCGTAGAGCGCGAGTACAAGAAGTGCCGCCAGAAGGCGGCGTTCGTGTCGTTGTGGCATTCGACCTCCTGACCTAAGTTTCGCCGAGGGGCGACGGTCGTGCAAGTTTGGCGATGAGCGGCACGTGTCGGGACTTGCAGGAGGACGGGCTCGAGCGGGCGGGTCGAGAGTTACGTCGATGCTACCTCAAACGAGGTGGCGACGTTCGTCGGACTCACTATTGTCCTACGCGCGAGACGCGGCGTTCCGGTTTCGATCCGTGCGCGAGACGCGGCTCTCGCAATTCGCGATCTCGGAGGCCAGCGATACCGAGGTTGATCCAAACCGCGTCCCGTTGACTTCTCGAGTAACGGTCGCGGGTACCATGGGGGCGCACTAATCCTCCCGGGCGAAGTCGGATCCGTCATGAGAATTCTGTACCAGGGTCTGTTGTCGAGCCCCGCGAGTTGGGCTCGGGTTGGGCGAGGTTACATACGAGCGCTGCTTGATCTCGGAGTTTCGGTCTCCGCGGTGCGGACGCGCGGGTTCCGGTTCGACCCTTCGTTCGAAGTCGATGACAGAGTCGAATGGTTATCGGAGGCGGAGGCTAAGGGGTCGGATCGATTTGAGGTCGGCCTCGGATTTCTCCAGCCACCGCATCTCGATCGGCTCGTGGGAACCCGGCGCGTAAACTTCTTCGGTTGGGAATCTGATCGCGTGCCGGACGAGTGGATCAGTGCCATGAGTGAGCGGCTGCACGCGGTAGTCGTACCGTCGCAGTTCACAAGGCGAGCGCTGACCGACAGCGGAATGCGTCGGGACAGCGTGGCGGTCGTACCGTATGGCTACGATCCCGACGCGGCGGCTGCCGCTCGTCAACGGAGAACCGCGCCCGGCGAGAGACCCTTTACATTCCTGTCGGTAGCGGCTCCGCACTGGCGCAAGGGTATTCGAGAGACACTGCTGGCGTACGCAGTGGCGTTTCGATCGAGTGACCACGTCCGGCTTCGTATCAAGACCACGTACGATCCGGCGCGATCCCGGCGCCGCTTCGAGTTCGAGATACCGTCGTGGCGGAAGCTGGTCCTCGACTGTGGTCTCGACGAGCGCGAAGCTCCTGGGTTCGACATCGAGGTGTCATCGCCCGGAGACACCGCGATGGTCTTGGAGTACGCCACGAGTGACGTCTACGTCGGCCCTTCGTGGGGCGAGTCGTTCGGTCTCGCGCATCTCGAGGCGAGCGCGGTGGGGCTACCGATCATCGGTACGCGGTGGAGCGCGACGTCGGAACTGTTCGACGTCGGTCCTGACCTGATCGAGCCACGAGTGACGGACGCGGGTCAAGCACTCTACCACCCGACACCCGGCGCGAGCGTGGCCGTGCCGAACGTCGAGCGTCTGGCCGAGCGCATGCGTTGGCATTTCGATCACCCGGAAGAGTCCCGCCGGGTGGGGGCTGAACTCCAGGAGCGCACGCGACAGTGGACCTGGAGGGCCAGCGCCGAGCAGTTGCTCGTTGCTATGGTGTGAGCGCGCTTGACTCGAATGATCCGGGCTCTAGGCGACCACCGGACGCTTTCGCTTCCAGCGTCGGTGGGACCAGAGCCAAAACTCCGGTTCTTCACGGATCAACGCCTCGAGTTTGCGTACGTGGGTTTCGGTTATCTCGGATTCGGCGCATCGAGTCGGCTCGGCGACGATCTCCTCCAAGTTGCACACGTAACGACCGCGGCTGACCTTCTTCATGCTCACGAACACGACCGCATGGTCGTATTTGGCAGCTAGCTTTTCGGCGCCGAAGTGGACAGCGGTGTCTTGGTTGAGGAACGTTGTCCAGTAGGCCACTTCGGCCTGTCGCGGTGGTTGGTCGGAGACGAAGCAGGTAACAAAGTGCTCGCTCCGATTCCTGACGTAGTAGCGGCCGACTTCTTTCATCGGCACCATCTGGACGCCGAACCGTTCGCGGACCTTGCGAAACAGCGCGTCGAAGTGTGGATTCCGTAGCGGCTTGTAGACGATCACGGTGGGCTGACGGATATTGAGCACGGAGATCAACGCCGCCCACTCCCAGTTTCCGTAGTGACCGAGTACCGCGACGACACTTCGCTTCTCTTCGTCGTAGCGGTTGATGAGTTCCCGGTTCTCCAGCTTACACCGGTCTCGAATTTGGGCTTCGGTGATCGTGAGGCACTTGATGATTTCGAAGACCATGTCGGCAAGGTGCTGGTAGTACCGTCGCGCGATCGCGCGAATTTCTCTCGGCTCTTTCTCGGGGAACGACCGTGTCAAGTTCGTGATCGTGATCGAACGGCGCACACGAAAGACGTCGTAGAGGAGAATCGCGAGGATGTTGGAGAAGAAATACATCACAGGTAACGGCAGGTACGAGATCACGTACAGCAGGGCGATCGCGGTACGACTGAATAGCGCTCGCATGCGACCTTCCTCGGTCGAAGTGGTATGCGCGGCAGGGTAGCGCGCAGCGCGACTCGCTGAAAGCCCGCTTTGCTGAAACCGGCACGCGACCGATGGCGTGTACCGCTATTGCTCACCACCCAACCACGCTTTGACGAACGCGAGGATGTCGGAGAGTACGCTTTGATACTCGTCGCGTGTCATCGGAACCGCTCCCAGATCTCCGCGGAGCGCTGCTTCGACATCGGACGCGGTGAGCGACTCGAGCCGCTCAGAAAGGGGCCTCTCTGCTCCGTCGGCGATGGGGGGCAGGAGTTCGCCGCTCATGTAGAGTTGCACGACGCGAACGGCCAACGCGTCGAACCCGTCGCGTCCGCGACGGTGTTCGAGGAGGAGGGCCTTGAGCTGTTCGTCGTCCAAGTTCGCGCATTCCCAGATGGCGAACACGCACCCCCGTTGTTTGCGAGCGTGCGTGTTCTCGAATCAAACTTCGCTACGGACAGGCGGTGAACGATCCGCAGAGCAACGAATCGACCGTCGGGTCTAGTCCGCACGCTGGGAACGGCGCTGGTGGTTGCGGCGCGCTCGATTGAAAAAGTGCGGAGAGGCTGTACACCGCGTCGGAAATGTCGACGCCGCCGTCGTCATTGGAATCGACGGAATCGTCGCAGGGCGGAGAGTCCGAACCCGAGACGAACAGCGTCGTCAGCGTAAACACGGGGTCGGCGATATCGAACGCGCCATCGACATTGGCGTCACCACGAACGAATGTCGTTCCGGCTACCAGGCTAGCGGTGATCGAGAACGACTCGGCCGTCGGAAGCGAGAACGCGGCAAAGTCGGAGAACTCTGGGAAGGCCGTCGGAGGAGAAACGAACCCGCTGTCGATCGTGATGTCCGGACCAAACGGTCGCATCAAGTCCACGAGCAGTCTTTGATTCGGGGTCGGTTCGCGATCGATCTGAAACGTTCCGGAACCCGTGAAGTCCGTTGGCGCGACGGTGGGATCCGCCGGGCAGAAAGAAATGTGGATGGGCCAAGCGACGGTGACGTCGTAGTTGTCGTAGGTGCCATCGAATCCCGCGTATTCGAACGTCATGGATCCTTCGATCGCCCCGCACCAAACGACCAGGCAAGCAGTGCCCGGGTCGCAATCGTCGAAGTACGTCGATGAGTCCAGGGCGAGTTCGAATTCAAGGGTCCCCGTGAGTTGAGCATCGGCCGGCGGGCAGATCATACAGAGCCCGAGCAACGAGAGTGTGACGTAGCGCTTCATCGTAGTCCTTCCGCGTTTTGGAGGGTCGAACCCCACCCGGGATTATTACGTCGAATCGGAGCCAATAAAGAAAATTCCTCGCCTCCATACTCGCGTGATAATCCTTGGACACGAACCCGAGACGGTGCCAGTGAAGGGGGAGTGGCATGGGGCAACGCACCTCGGGTGTACGGTTAGTCTTGGTGACCGTAGCGTTCGTGCTATCCGGGTGTGCCGGTGTGCCGCCGGCGGGTGAGTTGGGCTCGCGTCAAAGACGCGGGTGGCGGTTGCCAAGCGATGTTGCGCGTGAAGAACCGCGTGATGTCGGGTCGCATGCGGGTTGAACGAGGCGAGGTCGAAGGGTCGGTTCGGATTGCCTCGAGCCCCGTTCTTCACCATCGAAACTCTAGCTACAGCTTGAAGTCGCTTTCGCTGAATTCAGGATCTTCTTCGTCATCGACCGCGGTCTCCGGGTCGCGTACGAGAAGCAAGATCGCAGCGTGCGGGACGATGAGGTACTGGTGACCCTCGAACTCAATCTCGACCGCCGCGTTGCGTAGGAACAAGGCGTCGTCTCCGACCGAAGCCTCGAGGGGAACGTAGTTCGTCTTGTTTCCTTTTTCGTACGCCTTCCACGGCTCTTCCGAAAACTCGTTTGGGCTAGCGACCGGGGTGCCGGGGCCTACTTCGACGATGCGACCGCTCTGCACGGCCATCTTCTCGACTGCGGCCTGCGGCAAGTAGAGCCCGACGCGAGTGCGCTCTTCACCTTTGGTAGGGGAGACCAAGACTCGATCTCCGACGACCAGGAGCTTCTTACTGTTGATTCTCATGCTTCCCCTTCGCGCGGCGATTCAACCGCACGTGGGTGGAATTGCCAACCGAATGCCCGTGCGAGCCGTCAGAACACGCGATCTTGAGATTGAGAGTGTACAAAAAAAGAGCGGGGCCCTTCCGTTTGGAAGGGCCCCGCTCCGTCATTTCTCGACGGGAACAGTCGTTACTTGACTGGCTTCGCGACGAGGCTGGCCTCGAGCTCAACGAGCTTCTTGGCGCTCGCGGAGCAACCTTGGGCGGAGTAGCCCTCGAGCTGCTTCACGGTCTTGATCAACGAGGTCGTGCACTGGGTGCCAGCGGCCGTCTTGATCGATGCGAGCTTGGTCGCGGAAGAACCACAACCTTTGTCGCAGCTCGTTGCCAACGAAGAGCACTGCGTGCTGAGGGAAACTTTCGTCGCCTTCTTCGTTGCGGTGAGCTTGGCGTTCATGGAAACAAGCGCCTTGGCGCTCGTCTCGCAACCCTTGGCCGCGCACGCCTCGAGGTACTTGACCTTCTTGACGAGCTCAGCCGAACAGCCGGTTCCGCACGCCTGCTTGGCCGAAACGAGCTTGGCCTTCGACGTCGAGCAACCAGCCTTCGCGCCAGCGGCAAGCTTCTCGCACTGAGCGCTTACGCTGACGGTCGACGCGCAGCAGTCGGTCAACTTGACTGCGGTAGCCTTGGTCGCCGAGCAGTCGGTCAACTTGACCGCGGTAGCCTTGGTGGCGGAGCAGCAAGCGTCGGCAGCCTTCTTGACTGCGGTCGCTTTTGCAGCGTCGCAGCAACCGTCGGTCTTCTTGACCGCGGTAGCCTTGGCGGAGTCGCCGCAGCTCGAAGCCTTCTTGACTGCGGTCGCCTTGGTGGCGGAGCAGCAAGCGTCGTCACTCTTCTTGACGGCGGTAGCCTTAGCAGCGTCGCAGCAGCCGTCGGCCTTCTTGACCGCGGTAGCTTTGGCAGCGTCGCAGCAGCTCGAAGCTTTCTTCACTGCGGTCGCCTTGGCGGCGGAGCTGCAAGCGTCGGCAGCCTTCTTGACTGCGGTCGCTTTAGCAGCGTCGCAGCAGCCGTCGGTCTTCTTGACCGCGGTAGCCTTGGCAGCGGAGCAGCAGCCGTCGGTCTTCTTGACCGCGGTAGCTTTGGCAGCGGAGCAGCAGCCGTCGGCTTTCTTGACTGCGGTCGCTTTGGCAGCGTCGCAGCAACCGTCGGTCTTCTTGACCGCGGTAGCCTTCGTGGCGGAGCAGCAACCGTCACTCTTCTTCACGGCGGTGGCTTT
>JAJFFE010000345.1 GCA_021776775.1 Planctomycetota bacterium
GGTGAGTGGTGGAGTTCGGCGGAAGATTGCCGTTCGGAATTCGCAGGCGAATTGGTGGATTCGTTGAGGATTACGAATGGTGAGATTCCGTCGAAGACCGCCGCGCACCGTGCCTCTGACTTTTCGGCCGGGCCTCTAGAGGTCCCGGTGGGTTCGTCCCAACTTCTGCCGAGCTGCCCCCTGCCTCTATGGTGCCCGGCGACCCATTGCCGGGCGAGGGCGACGCGGGGGTAGAGTCCCGCTGTGATAAGATTTTCGAGAATATTCTACAGTGCCGCCGCCGCTTGTCGTGTGTCCCGGTGACGGGGCGTATCCGTAGTGGTGCGCGACCCCTGTAATCGGCTCGAACACCCTGGAGGTGTCATGTCCTCGAAATTCGTATTCGCCACTCAGTTGGGATCGACCGCTATTCGCGCTGTCACGTCGGCGGTGGTCGCGGCAATTCTCTGTATGTCGCAATCCGCGTTCGCCCAGCCTTGGTCGCTGCACCCGGGCTACGAGACCGAGCAGGTTGTGGGTGGCACGGCTACCTTCGGATTTCCCGTGGGACTTGGTGTCGACAATTCCGGAAACGTGTTGGTCGCCGATTTTGGTGCGAGTGACTCGCCCACCGTCGGTGACGGTATCGTCTACAGCGTTGACGCGGACGGAGTCGTGACGCCCGTCTCCACCGGCTATATCAATCCTATTGCGGTGTGGATGGACGCCAGCGGCACGTTGTACGTTGCCGATGCTGGCGGCGGCTGTGGTGCTCAAGACGGTGTGATTTACAAAGATACAGGGTCGGGACCGGTGCTTCTCGAAGACGACTTCATCTGTCCTGGTGCGATCGTTCAACACCCGTTAGATCCTTCGAAGATCTTGGTTTCAGAATTGGTGGAAGCGTTGTCGCCGGCACCTCTGAATTCGGTCGTCTACGCAGTGGATACCAACACCGGCGCTCGCACGGTCTATTGGGACGGCGATTTGACAGGGCTCGGTGGGATCGCGCTGAATCCTGTGACTCAGGAATTGGTCGGCAATGATATCGTGACGACCAACGTGCATGAGTTGGCATCGCTCGACCAGCAGTCACCGATATTCCCGGACCCGTTCACCGGCTCACCGAATGGAATCGCCTTCGATGTCGACGGCAACTTGTACGTCGTCGATGCCGGCGGTGGCTCGCCGGGCAGCATCATCTATCGACATGACTTCGGTACCGGTGAACTCACGCCCCTCGCCGGCAGCGGGGCAACCGGATTCTTCGCGGCCAGGCGAGTGCTGCATCACAATGGCGTGGTTTATTGGACTCAGGGGTTTGGTCTGTGGAGTCTGGTCGGCAAACAGTTCGTTCGCGGGGACTCGAATGGTGACTCGGCTCACGACCTCGGCGACGCGGTGTCGCTACTCAGCTTGCTGTTTGTCTCAGGGTCGGTTCTATGTGAAGACGCTGGTGACGCCAACGACGACGGCAACCTCGATATCTCCGATCCCATCTTCTTGCTCACCTATCTGTTCTCTGGCGGGGTGACTATCGCGTCACCTGGTCTTTCATGTGGGCCCGATCCCACCTTTGACGCATTGGGTTGCGATCAGTCGGACTGTCCGTAGGGGCTATTGCCTAAAGATCTGGAAACGGTGGTCCCGATGCGCCAGGCACACATGGATCCCTCGTGCCAACTTGACGAGGTTCATCGCCAACCTACAATCGATCTCTTCCCTTGTCGCGCCCAACCACTCTCGGAGCAGCGGCCACCTGTTGCTGGGTTGGTCGCGCGACGCGCGGGCGCGCCGCGCGATATCGAGACGATCGTGGTTGACGACGCTGCCAGTGACGACGGCGCTGCTGAGAACGAACAGGTCGGACCGTCCGCTTCGCGAGCGGATCTCACTCAATACCTAGTCGATCTGAGCGCAGGCAACGCGGACGCAGAGTCCCCGCTCCTGCGCTTCGTCTACGACGAACTGAAGACAATTGCAGCTGCCTCGGTCCGGCCACGGCGCAACCCCGGTCCTGTCGGTGAGTCCATGGCTGCGACCGCGTTGGTACATGAAGCGTATCTGAAGCTCTTCAACCAAGACGCGCTCGATCTGAAGAGTCGCGGTCACTTCTTCGCATTGGCAGCTAAGGCGATGCGTCAATTACTCGTCGACCACGCCCGGTCTCGGGGTCGTCTGAAGCGTGGCGGTGGGCGCCAACGACAACCGCTCGACGACGCTATCGCCGAGGTTGCGGCGATGAACATCGATTTGCTGGACTTGGAGGATGCGCTGATCGAACTCGCGGAGTTCGAGCCGATGCAGGCCCAGGTCGTCGAGATGCGCTTCTTCGTCGGTCTCGAGTTTGAGCAGATCGCTAGCGCGCTCGAACTGACCCGGCATACGGTCGATCGCCATTGGCGTCTCGCGCGAGCGTGGCTCGGGCACCGACTCGGAAGAGGCTCCAATGATCAATCATGAGGTGCATCGAGCCGCACAGAAGTTGTTTCTCGTCGCCAGCGAGTTGCCGCCGGAATCGCGAGCAGAGTACTTGGATCGGGAGTGTGCAGGCGCCGAGACACGAGAGCTCGTCGAAGGCATGTTGTCCGTTGAGGACTCTGGTCAGAACTTCCTCGACCGATCTCCGTTTGCTGTTGGCAGCGCCTCCGAGAACCAACGGACTCGGATCCGGAAGCTCGTCAAGCGGTCGAGTTCCGACGATCGGATCGAGGTCGAGAAGGAGATAGCCCAGGGTGGGATGGGGACCATCCTGCGCGTCCGCGACACCGAGTTGCAGCGCACGCTTGCGATGAAAGTAATGCGAGGGCAGAGCGGTGCCAATTCGAGTGGCGACGTCACGGGAGTCTCCGAGGAAGTCGTTGCGCGCTTCCTCGCGGAAGCGGAGGTCACCGGTCAACTCGTCCACCCCGGCGTCGTTCCAGTGCACGAGCTGGGAGTCGACTCTGAGGGTCGTATCTATTTCACGATGCCGCTAGTCGGCGGTCGCACGTTGTCTGACGTGTTCACGCTCGTTCACGATGCGTCGTCGGCCTGGACAGTGACCCGCGCTCTCGGTGTGCTGCACAAGGTCTGCGAGACGATGGCGTTTGCACATGACGCGGGCGTTGTGCACCGCGACCTGAAACCCGCCAACGTGATGGTCGGTGAGTACGGCGAGGTCTACGTCATGGACTGGGGATTGGCTCGAAGCTGTGGAGACGCCGGTCTACCGGGGGATGAAATCGAAGCGTCGCCAGCCGTCGGCGATCGAGAGAGTGGCTTCGTAACGCGCGTCGGTGCGGTGCTTGGCACGCCGTTCTATATGTCACCGGAGCAAGCGCTCGGCAAGATCGACGATATCGGCGCCGCTGCTGACGTCTACGCTATCGGGGCCATGCTCTATCACTTGCTTGCCGGTGCCGCGCCGTACGGTGATAGCACCTGTGCCGATCAAGCGCTTGCGGAGTTAAGAGTGCGCGCGCCTCAACCTGTCGGGGACATCGCGACGGGCGTTGCGCCGGAGTTGATCGCGATCTGTGAGAGGGCAATGGCTCGCCAGCCCGAAGATCGATACTCCGGAATGGCTGAGTTTGCCAGTGACGTGCAAGCGTACTTGGAAGGTCGCGTCGTCCGCGCGCATCGCACCGGTGCCTGGGTCGAGCTGCGTAAGTGGGTCGGCAGGAACCGACTCGTGGCAACAGCGGCGTCGTTTGCGATTGTGACGGTGTTGATAGGCTCGATCGGTGTTGCAGCCGCAGAGCGGCGCTCCGCTGATAGCGCCCGGCGTGCGGCGGCATTACAAGAGTCCTTCTTGCTGTTTCACTTGGAAGAGGAAGCCTTGACGCTCTGGCCCGCCGTGCGCGAGAAGGTTCCAGCGATGCAAGAATGGCTCGCCACGGTGGATCGAGTGCTTCGCAATATCGACAAGGCGATCGATGGAATCGCCGGCGACGGAGAGACGCGCCTTGCCCGGCAGCGGTCGATGCGGGCGTCGGTCGCAAGAATCGAGAACATTGTCGAAGACGTCCGCGGCCGGGTGGAGTTCGCCGCTCGAGTCGAAACGATGTCGATCACCGGGATCGAGGCTCGAGAAGCGTGGGCCAACGCGATTCAAGCGATCGAAACCTCATCGGTTTACAACCCTGACCCTGATCGACCGTTCCATCTCACCGCTCAGATCGGCCTCTTCCCGCTGGGTGAGAACCCGAAGACCCGTCTGTGGGAGTTCTGGCACGTCGCGACGGGGGACCGGCCCGTTGAGAACCCCGACTGGAATTCTGAGTGGGGGTCTCCGGAGTCCGACGGTAGCCCAAACCGCTGGGACCTCCACGAGTGGGGCGCGAACGGGAAGCCCGCACACGCCAGCAATCCGCCGGTGACCGGCACCGGTATGGTCTTTGTGCTTGTCCCCGGACACCCTGACTTTCCCCTCGGAGCACAAGGTGACACCCCAGGTGTCGACAACAACTACGACTCTACCTATCAAAGGGCCAGCGTGGAGATGCCAGCGGGCACTTATGAGTCGATCCTGCCGAAGCGCTATGAGGTATCCCCCTATTTCATCTCGAAGTACGAAATGACGCAGGGGCTGTGGCGTCGTTGTTTCACGACGAACCCGAGTGTCGTCTTTCCCGGCCGCTCCCGAGTATCTGGAACCGTTGTTGGTTGGCTTCACCCTGTGAACTATCTCGATGGTGAAGAAGCTATCGTACGGCTCGGTCAACTCGGATTGAACGTGCCGACCGAGGAGGAGTGGGAGTACGCAACACGGGGGGGCACGTTGTCGCAGTGGTGGAGTGGCGACACTCCTGACACTCTCCGGTGGGCGGCTAACACTCGTTGGAGATTCGACCATGATCGAGGTACCGGAGCCGTCGGGCAGTTGCGAGCCAATCCCTACGGACTTCACGACGTCAATGGCAACGTGGGTGAGATCTGCTTCCCACGCGCAGCCTACGTCGCTGCATTCAAGCGAGTAGGCGCCAAGGTCGAACCGTACTCGATGGCGATCTACCGCGGCGGGAGCTACGCGGTCCGCCCCATGTTTGCCACCAGCGCCGCTGGCCTCATGCGCCCCTTCGGACAGAGTCAAGAGACCGTCGGCGTACGACCCGTTCGCCACCTCGATGCAAAACCCGGCGTGCCGACCCGCACGACGCGATTGCTGCCGTAGTCTCTGGGACGTACGTCGGTGTGATCGGGTACGCCCACTCGGTTAGCGATGTAACAGTCGCTTAGTGAGGCAGGTCGACCGGCCAGAGGTAGCCACGTTCAATCGCTTGCCGGACGGCAGTCACGACGGCGCCGGTGCCGCCTGCGAATTGCGCCAACGCTTCGAAGTCTTCGCCCACGGTGCGTTCTCCTGTGAATCGAGCGAGCATGGCGGCGAGGTCTCGATTGAGCTTTGCCGGCGCCTGCAGACCGCGGCGGCGGTAGAGCTCGACTGATTGCGTCTTCCACTCTCCGTCGATCGCCTCACTGACTTGGCGGAGTCTCGCTCCGGACGCCAGTCTTAGGCGGGTGGTCAACAACGTCGCGTCGTTGGTGTCGGCCAGGAAGTCGTGAAGGTCGAACGAGCGACGGAGGTCGGCGGCCGCTTCAACGGTCATTCGGGCCGGGGCGTTCTGATAAACGAAGTGCGTGCGCTTGCGTTCGATCGGGCTGCGTCTCAGCGAGAACAGACCGTGAGCGATGTGTGAGATGCCGTGTTGCGTGTAGTAGTCCATCCACTGGAGGTAGCGGGCGGCGTGTTGCGCGGCATCCGGCTCCGTCGTCGAAACCCACGTGCGTGCGTACTCCGCGGCCGGCATGGGATCGCTTGCCAGGACGACGATGTCGGCTGGTAGCTCTTCGGTCCACTGACGCGCGCGACTGACGGGCGATTCGTCGGCGATGAGCGGCCAGTTACACAGTATCTGTGCGAATCCTCCCCGTTCGAGTCGATCGACGACACTGCGCAGCAGGTTCTGACAGAGATGTTCGCCGCTGTCGCGAAAGAGGTAGCGCTCTTCGGGGGAGACCACGAACGGCGGGTTGCAAATGATCTGATCGAATCGCTCGTCGTTCGGCGCAAAGAAGTCTTCTTCTCGTATCTCGACGCGGTCGACCTGATTCAGCCGTGCGTTGAACGTGGCAATGTCGATCGCGCGCGGGTTGAGGTCGGTGGCGACGACGCGTTGCGCGTGTTCGGACCCGTTGAGGGCGAGTACCCCACTGCCCGTCCCGAGGTCGAGCAGTGTTCGGACTGGGTGACGAAACATGAGGTAGAGCAGCGACTCGGAGCTCGATCCGATGCCCATGACGTGATCGGGTTGCAACGAAGCGCGCTGGCTGCCGGACCAGTCCGAGGCGATCACGAGTCGCCCGTGCGGGGTGAGCATGAGGTTGGAGCGAACGTCGCCGCCGTCGAGGGACAGCACTCCGGCCGCGACCCATTCGTCGACGGTGGGGGAGTCCAGGTGCTGCGACACCGTGGCGAGCGGTTCTGAGGTTGCGTGTTGAAAGAGGCGAGTGAGAACTTCGATGGCGGTGTCGCCGGTGAAGGCAAGCTGCGACGTCGACGCGAGCGAGGAAAGCGCCTGCGCCTGCGGTGAGCTGCCCATGAGTTCGCGAATGCCGCCAGCGGTGTACTCGGCTCGGGCAAGGGTCTCACGGGCCGCGAGGAACTGGGCGGCGGTCCAACCTTCGCCGAGGCTGCGCGAACTCAAGAGCGTCTCCATTCGCGCTCGAGGCCGAGCGTCACTTCCGAACCTGTCCGAACGCGCGGGCGATCGTGGACGCCGAATGTTAGCCGATCAAAGGTCTTCGTCGTCGTCGGTTCGGGGCCGTTTGCCCGTGCGGCGTTCGGGGGCCGAGTAGCGTTCGAGGGCGCGCCGCGCCGCTTGCGCTGCTCTGCCTTCCGTTTGCGTTGCGATTCCCAGGAGCGTCGAGTGGTAGTCGCTCAAAATTTCCCGCATGCGTCGCATCGCGCTCACCGCTTCTTCGGTCGCGGCCGAGAACGTCGACGGGAGTCGTTTCATGGGCGCCTCTCTGTTCATATGAGATTGCGCGCGCCGGCTCAGATTGCGCAGGTCGGGGGCGGTAGGAGGGGGGTTCGGACCGACCCGGACCTCCGCAAGGCTACTTCGTTCCGAAGTCGGAGCAAGCAACGGTCAGAGCGGTCGAGCGAACCCTCGCCAAGGGCGTCGTTTGCGATCAACGATTTTTGCCTGTTGACAGTCCCGGTGTACTGGCTATATTTCCCGTCCGACCCAAGAAAACCGTGGGGATGTAGCTCAATTTGGTTAGAGCCCCGGACTGTCGATCCGGAGGTTGCGGGTTCGAGTCCCGTCGTCCTCGCCAGTTATTCCAGCCCCGCAGGCCCTCGAGCCTGTGGGGTTTTTTTGTGTCCGGTTCGCTCGTGGCCCGCCCAATCGCTCGGACTGCGCCGGCCGGCTGGCTCCGTGGATCGAGTCCACGTCAGACTTCGCTGGCTCAGAACGGCCAGAACACCGGGATCAGGATTCCGCCGAGCGTCCAGATGACGACCACGAGCGGCGCGCCGAGGCGGAAGAAGTCGAGGAAGCGGTAGCCACCGGCTCCGTAGACCAGGGTGTTGGTCTGGTACCCGATCGGGGTCAGGAAGCTGCAACTCGCGCCGTAGGCGATCGCCATGATGAACGGCTTGGGATCGACGTCGATCCCGAGGCGCGCCTCGAGTTGGAACGCGATCTGAATTGCTACCGGGATCATGATTGCGGCGACCGCGGTGTTCGAAACCGCTTCCGTGAGGAGCGCCGTCAGGATCAGGGTGACCACCACCATGAGTTTCGGGCCGCCGAAGTGGAAGATGTCGATCAGGCACTGCGCGATCCAGTCTGCCGTGCCGGTGTCCTCCATGGCGCGGCCTAGGGCCAGCGTCCCGGCGATCAGCACGAGGACGCGCCAGTGGATCGCTTCGTAGACCCGTCCGGCCGAGAGGCAGCCCGAGAGGATCATGGCGCACGCCCCGGCCAGAGCGACCGCCGCCATGGGCAGCTTGTTGGTCGACAGTGCCAAGATCACACCGGCGAGAATAGCGATCGCGATCGGCGCCTTGTTGCGCCGCACCAACACGTTTTCGACGTCGGACATCAGCACGATGCCGTCTTCGCTGGCGATGCGGTGCAGGTCGCTTTCGACCCCTTGCACGAGCAGCAGGTCACCGACGCGTAGCGGGTGCTGAGAGATCTTCTTGCGCAGGTGCATCCCGTGGCGCTGGATCGCCAACACGTTCACTTTGAAGTGCAGCCGGAACTGAGCCTCCTCGAGCGTCTTTCCGACGTAGATCGAGTTCGGTTGCACCAGGATCTCGGCTAGCTGCGTCTCTTTGCTCGAGACCTCGACTTGGTCCGGGGAGAGGATCTCGTCGAGAGTGGCCAATCCCGCTTGATCCTGGAGAACCATCAAGTCCTGAATCTTGCCGGCGATGACCAGCGCGTCTTCCGATCGCAGGACCAAGTTTGTGAACGGGGGCCAGAGTATCGACTCGCCGCGGATGATTTGAATGATTCGCACGCCGTCGGTGGTGGCCAGCACCGTGTCCGTGAACGTCTTGCCGACCAGTTCGCCACCTTGACGAATGGCGAGTTCCGTCACGTACTCCTTGAGGCGGTGGCTGGGATCGGCCGTCATCGACGTGATCGTCTGGCGGTCCGGGAGTAGGTGTCGAGAGAAGACCAGCAAGTAGACTAGTCCGATCGCCGTGAAAATCACACCGAGCTTGGCGAACTCGAACATGGTGGGTGCGGTGACGCCGTAGGATTCGACGATCGAAGCGACCATAATGTTGGTCGAGGTGCCGATGAGCGTGCAGGTGCCGCCGAGAATCGCTGCGAACGATAATGGCATGAGGAGGCGCGACGGGTTGAACCCCATCCGTTGTGAGATCCGCAGCACGACCGGAATGAACATGGCGACGACCGGCGTGTTGTTCAGGAATGCGGACGAGACCGCGACGATGATCAGCACGAAAAACTTGACGCGCGCGACACTGCCGCGCGCCCACGTCTCAAGTTGGTTGGCGAGCAGACCGAGGGCGCCGGTGCGCAACAAGCCCTCGCTCACGATGAACAGCGCGCCCACCGCGATCACGGCCGGCTCCCCGAACCCGCGTAGCGCGGCGTTGATCTTCAGGATTCCGGTGAGAACCAGCGCGAGGATAATGAGCACGCCGACCAGATCGACCGGCAGGAGCTCGCGTGCGAAGCAGTAGAATGCCCCAGCCAGGATGGCGAGGACGATGACGATGTCGGTGCCTTGCTGGATGGAGTCGGCGATGCCGGGCAGCCAGGCGAGGTTCACGAGTCCGTTGATCATTCGTCGACTAGCCTCCTGCGCGCTGGCCCATTTTCGGGCAAACGGCTACGATGCACAGCGGCAGCATAAGCGGTCACCGCAAAGGGGACCATCGTTTCTGACTCGTTGCCAAAGTCTACCGCCCGCCCGCAGTTGACCCGCGGAGTCCTACTGGGCTCCGTGGTTGGTTCAGGTTTTCTAACGCCTCCGCGTTCGCTCCGTCGCGCCCGCGCGGCGCTCATTCGATGGACTGGGTTTTCCACGTGCTCTCGCCGAACCTCAAATCGCAGTACGAGGTGATCATCGTCGGTGGCGGATTCGCCGGCGCGGCCACCGCGTGGGCGCTCAGCGAGTTGGGGATCCACGACGTCTTGCTGCTCGAGAAGGAGCGCGTCTGTGGCGTGCACTCTTCCGGCCGCAACGCGGGCATGATCCGGACGGCGGTCGAAGACCCCGTCCTGGCGACGCTTGCACGCGAGGGGCATCTCTGCATCGTAGAGCTCGCGGCGACCGGGCGCGTTCGCTTCGATCCCTGCGGTTCGCTCATCATCGGCGCCGATCGAGTGCCGACGTCGGTCACAGACGATACCAGGCACCAGTTCATTTCCGCGGACAAGGCGGTTGATCTCGTGCCGCTGCTCCACGGCGACCACGCGGGCTTGGACAGTGCGCTGCTCCACACGCCGACCGACGGCATCGTCGAAGTCGACAGCTTGCTTCAAGAGTTCATCGCGCAGTCGCGGGCCGGGGGCGCCACAGTGGCGTTCGGCGTCGAGGCGGCGCGGCCGGTCGTCTCGCGGCGCCGTGTCCAGGGCGTGACGCTCGAGGGGTCGACCATTCGTGCCCGCCACGTGGTGGTCGCGGCCGGAGCGTGGTGCGCCGAGTGGGGCGTCCGCGCCGGGGTGCCGGTGCGGCTCGAGCCGCGTCGGCGTCACATCGTCTGTACGAGAGATCCGGAGGGGCTGTCCTCCAAGCGGTGGCCGTGGGTCTGGGACATCGAAGCCGGGTTCTACTTCCGACCGGAATCCAGCGGCCTGCTGTGGAGTCCGTGCGACGAGTCGGCGGACCGCGCCGGATCGTGCGTCGCCGACCCGGAGGCGGCGCAATGGTTGGCCGAGAAAGTCACCGGTCGTCTGCCCAGGGCGTTGGAGTTAGCGACGACACGGAGCTGGGCCGGCCACCGGACGTTTGCCCCCGACGGTCGGTTCCTGCTCGGGCCCGACCCTCGGCTGGAAGGTTGGCACTGGGCGGCCGGACTCGGCGGCCACGGGGTGACCGTCGCCAGTGCTGTTGGTCGGCGGGTCGCGGCGGCGGTTGCCGGGGCGATCGAGATCGAACCGTCCTTGGCCTACCGTCCGTCCGTGGGCGAAAGGATCGCCTCGTGATCGAGCGAAGACCACGCCCTGATTCGGATTGTGATACCACCGACCGCATGCCAGCCGCCGCGCGAGAGATCGAGATAGAGTTCAGCGCGATCTTCCCCGAGCAAGAAGTCGAGCTCGCCGATTTGCTGGAGTATGGCGTTGGCAGCGTCATCGACCTAGGATCCGCGGATCAGATCCGTGCTCGGGTTCGATTCGGCGGAGTGGACTTCGCCGAGGGGAAAGTGGTGACGATCCACGATCGGTCGCCAGACGACGACAATCAAACCGAAACCCATCAGAAGGCGCCCGCCCGCCCGCGGCTCGGAGTTCACTTGGACGACGTGTCGTGGCAGAAGCTCGGGGACATCCTCCGCAGCTGAACCGACGTTCTGATACATCTCTGGGAGTTGCAGTGTCGAAGACGAAGGACAAGAAGAAGAAGGATAAGCTGAAGAAGCTTAAATCGACCAAGATGACCGAAGCCGAACGCGCCGATCGTTACGTCTATTACCAAAAAGCTGTGCAAGTCCCCGAAGAGGACGTCAACTTCATTCGCCGTACGTACAAGTCCGAGTTCGGCGTGAACCCGCGAATCTTCCGTGAAGACTTCTCCGGGACGTCGCTCTGCTGTTGTCGGTGGGTCGAAGCACATCCTAAGAACGTCGCCTTCGGCGTCGATCTCGATCCGGAGCCCCTCGCGTGGGGCACGCAACACAACCTCAGTCAGCTCAACGACTCTCAGCGCGAGCGCGTTCAGCTGATCGAAGGCAACGCGCTCGACGGAGGGACTCCTCCCGCGGACGTCGTCTCGGCGCTCAACTTTTCTTACTACTGCTTCAAGCAGCGTGAAGACCTCGTCAATTACTTCACCGCCGCCTTCAAGAACATCGGTGACAGCGGCATGTTCGTCATCGATATGGAGGGTGGCTGGGAAGCGCTCGACGATACCCGAGAAGAGCGCGACGAAGACGGATTCACCTACGTCTGGGAGCAGAAGGGATTCGACGCGATCACGCACAGCGTCACGTGCAAGATCCACTTCGAGTTCGAAGACGGTAGCTCGCTCGAAGACGCCTTCACCTACGATTGGCGAATCTGGACGTTACCGGAGATCCGCGACTGCTTGATGGAAGCAGGCTTCGACCGAGTCGACGTCTTCTGGGAAGGCTGGGACGAGGAAGAAGAAGAGGGTGACGGCAACTTCGAGTTGACCACGAAGGCCGAGAACTGCGAGTCTTGGATCGCCTACGTCGTCGGAGTCAAAGAGAAGAAGTAGTACGCCGCTTGTTCTACGTTGCTCGCCGTTGTCATGGCGCGGTGTTCTTCGTTTGGGGCCAGTTTCGCTAATGCGGGGCTGGCCCCTTTTTGATGACTCATTGCGTCGTCGCCGACCGAGTCACGGTCGGTACGCGATCGTCAGCGCGCGAACTTCGCCGGCGCCGGCGGCATGAAGTGCGCGGACACACTCTGTCAACGTGCTGCCGGTCGTGATCACGTCGTCGACGAGAAGGACCCGCTTGCCGCGCACTCGTCGCGCCGTCCAACGCGAAACCGACACCGCACCATGAACGTTCTCCCGCCGCGCCTGCCCGGTGAGTCGTACCTGGGGCGGGCGACGACGCCGGCTCAATCGACCGACCGCGCGTAGTCCGAGCCGCGGACCTATTTCGCGGCCGAGTTGTTCGGCGAGCGGCGTTCCGTGGATCCACTGGCGCCACCGGTCGCGCGGAACCGCGACCCATGCGTCGAGCCCCACGCACCACTCCCCATCGTTCGCTACCTCGAACAGCCAGTGCGCCAAGAGGGGGATCGCGGCTTCGTTGGAACTCCACTTCGCATCGATCAGTAGATCGCGCACGGCACCATCGTGCAGCGCCACCGTGCGCGTGGCAAACTCTGGATCGCGCGTGCGACACAGCGGGCAGCGGTCCTCGTCGAGTTCCAGGTGACCACACCGTCGACACGAAGGGAGGCGGTGGATTCGTTGCTGGCACGCCACGCATAACTCGCGCACGTCGCTCCCGACTCGGATGGGTCCTCGACACGCCAGGCAGATCGGCGGGTGGATCAGATCGAGAATCGCCAGCCCCCAACGTTGCACCACTCGACGTTGCCAGGCGACTCGTATCCAACCGTGAAATCGCCCAGCGACGGCCGAGATTCCGGATGCCATTCTCGTGAGAACTTCGACCACGCGTTGCTCCTTCGGACCGAACTTACGCCGATCAAAGCAACGGCAAAGCCACTCTTGGGACTGGCCGAACGCAGTTGGAATGGGGGGGTGGGATCGGGCTCATGGAAACCGACGCCCAGCGGTCTGGACATCCGTCGACGCGGCCGGTAAGTTTCCGCCCTCACCTCACGGACCCCCACGGGCCCTCCGGGTGATTCAGGGGAGACGCCGTATCGGTTGTCGTAACCAACCCCCTAAGTCCTTAGATAGCAACGATGTGCCGGTATAGCTCAGTTGGTAGAGCGCGGGAATCATAATCCCTAGGTCCCTGGTTCGAGTCCGGGTGCCGGTACCATCTTACGCCGCTTATACTTACGGCGTTCTTGATAACCTGCGAATTCCACTCAAAATTAGCAGGCGGCCCCATGGCGACCCGTTGCCGAGGCTTCTTCGTGGTCGCGCGGAACCCGTGACGGACTCCGGCATAGGCGAGGACGCCGCCGCCCCCGCTAGAGAATCGGACAACCCAACTGCCTACCTTTGGTGCGGGAGTGACCTTTTGAAAAGGCTCGAAGACGAATCACGACGGTGGTCGGTTGCGGAGATCGTCGCTCGTTGGCAACGACTCAATCACGATCGAGTCGTGGATCAGTTCGATCACTTGCTATCCGACGAGATAGTAGGAGGCCGCTGGCGGGGTCTCACTGCTGGTCCGGATGGCCAGATGGTGCATCGGCATAAATCGGAGAAGGAACGCCAGCAGGCGATCGTTCGTATCGTTCGGGCCTATCGCCGCGCGGCACAAAGCTCGGTAGAGGAGATCATCATCGGCCAACGTGAGGAGTGGCCGCCCAGGTATGTGGAACCGTGCGATGTCGAAGCGTTCCTTGACGAGGCCGTGCAGATTCTCGAGATCGGCATTGAGGCCGGTCTCTTGGAAGCCGGAACGGACTCGTCAAGACTCTGTCTACGTATCAAGGACGCGCTCCCGGCTCCGAGGGCTTTGCCGATCGTACCGTCCACGATCCAGAACACTTTGTCGGTCGCCGACGCTCGGAGTTGGCTAGGGGCAGTCCGTCGCCGAATCCCAGACTTTAGGAGAGATCAAAATCAGCTCGAAACGGAGCTCAACGTTATCAGTGGCGATACGCAACGCCGGGTGTACGCGTTGCACTCCCTCGTCACGCTCAAGCTTGGAAGGAATCCGACAGCGCGCGAGAGCTACGACTGGGCTGTCGAGTACAGACCTCACGTTGTTGAGTCGCTGTCGGCGAAGACGTTTGGTGTGCGTTTGAGCGAAGCGAAAAAGTGCGTGCGAGAATCGACGGATCTGGCGAGAGGCGACCTTCCGGTCCTTGCGTCAAGGGCGTCTCCGGACGAACCTGGCCGACACATCGACAGCATGTCTGATTTGGGTTTCGGAGCGGAGGACCGGTAAGAAGAGGCCACCTCTCGGTAACTCCCTGTGATTTCTTACTTCGGCCGAATTGTCACAAGCGTTTTCTTGGGAGTTGCTTGCCACTGTTCGTAGGAGTTCTGAGGAACGGTGATCGACCCAGGTAGTAGAGCGCAATCCCGCGCCCGAAACCGGAGGACGTCATGCCCTCGCCGGAACCGGATGTACTGGCTCGGCTCGTCGACACCAAGGCGGCTGCGGCCCTCGTTGGGCTTCGGCCCGAAACCCTGCGTCAGCAACTCTTCCGAGGCAACTGCCCCTGGACGCCATATCGGCTCCGCGTTGGCGGGCGTGCCCATCTCAGGTGGGATCCCGTCGAGCTCGCCGAGTCCCTCGTTCGCGAGGTGGGGGGCGCGCAATGAGAAAACCCGCCAAGCGCCGAGGCAACGGCGGGCGGGTGTTCTCCGATCAGGATTCGCTCACCTTACCGCATCCCTCGGCCAGCCAAAGCAGCGTTCGGTCGCCCTGGAATTACTTGGTCCAGTCCAGGCTTCGAGACATCGAGGTCAATGGTCACTCCGAGTACACCCACCGGTTACTGATAGCGATCTTGTTGCTTGTACCGATCTATGACGCTGAGTTGCGGAGGCCTTCGGGGTGAGTTCGTCCGACCTTCCCATAGATCCCAGCCAGCGTTACACGCCAGGGAGTCCTTGTCCCCTCTGCGGCGGCAACGCTCGGGCAAAGCGCGGGGACGGTACCCGTTGCCACGGTTACCGATCTAGTTCCGGCCGCGGGTTCTACTGCTCCCGTGTGGAGTCGGGCACGCCGCACGACAATGGGACGCTCTGGTGGCATCCGAGTCCTGAACGTCTGGAGGAAAACGAGAACCGGTGGACGCCATCTCCGGACGGTAACCCGTGGGTGGATCGCTATCCGTACACCGACGAAAAGGGAGCCTGTCTCTTCGAGGTCGTTCGCACTTCCACCAAGGAGTTCTACCAACGTCGACCGGACCCCTTGAAGAAGTACGGCTGGGCGTGGAACCTCGAAAACGTCCGGCGAGTCGTCTATCGGTTGCCCGAACTGATCCGCGCGGTTGCCGAGCGCCGGGTAATCTACGTTGTCGAGGGCGAGAAAGACGTTCACGCGATTGAACGGGCCGGTGGAATCGCGACCTGCAATCCCGGTGGGGCGGGCAAGTGGAGACCGGAGTTCAGCAGCTTCTTCGCTGACGCTGCCGACGTTGTCGTTGTCGCGGACTGGGACGATCCTGGTCGCAAGCACGCTCATGATGTCCTGGCTAGACTTCAAGCTGTCCGGGCCAACGCACGGGTGGTTCGTGCGGCCGAGGGAAAAGACGCCGCAGATCACCTTGCTGGAGGCAAATCGCTGGAGGATTTCGTGTCGGTCGAGTTGTCCGAGTTCGTGATGGCGGAGGACGCGACGGCAACGTTTGGCACCTTCGAAGAGCTAGTCGCGCTCAGGCCACCACGCCAACTAGTGCGAGGCATGATCCCGGAGGGAACGCTCGGAGTTCTCTTCGGAAACTCCGGCGTCGGAAAATCGTTCGTCGCCTTGTCCCTCGCGGTCGCGATCGCTAATCGCGACCAAGACTGGCTCGCACTCCCGATCATGGAAGACCCGGGCCCGGTGATCTTTGTGTTCGCCGAGGGGCTCGCTGGTGCACCTCAGCGGGTGTTGGCGGCAACCAAGAACCTCGTGGTCGAAGGGACGGATCGTCTCGCCCAGGGGTTCCATTTCCACCCAAAGGTTGGAGACGACCCTCTCGACCTAGTGCACGTCGGAACCTGGAGTGAGTTCGCGCGGAAGGCCAGAGGAATCCGGCCCAGCCTGGTGATTGTCGACACGTTGCACGCCGCCATGATTAGTGGCTCCGAAATGGACGAGCGGGATATCGGGGCGGTTTGTCGCCACGCTCGGACCCTCTGTGTGGACGGAACGGTCGTCCTGCTCGTCCATCACACCGGCCACTCGAACAAGGATCGCCACCGCGGCCACAGTTCCCTTTTCGCCGCCCTCGATTGGGAGGTCAGGCTCGACAGCGCGGGCCCAGCAGAGAACGGAAACTCCATCGTTCAAGTGATATCGAACAAGGCCAGAGACCTTCCTGAATTCGACTCGTTTCACATCGAGCTGGAACCGACGGACGTCGATCTACGAGACCCAGACTCGGGACAAGGGCTTCGATCTTTGAGGGTCAAAAATGCGCGTTGTCCCGAACTGATCGGGACAAGTCAGGACAAACAGACCTCTGTTGTCCTCGGCGTAATCGATCGTCACTCCAACGTCGGCGGAGCGTCGCGAGCCGACCTGCTCCACGCGTTTCCGGGGAAGTCGAAGGGCACCGCCGAGAGAACCGCGTCGCGGTTACTAAACGAATTGTTCGCCGGCGATTATGTTGCGAAAACGAAAGGCCGGCGTTGGGAGATTACAGACGCCGGCCGGGAGCACCTCTCCGAGCTTCGAATGAGATTCCCCGCCGTATGATTACTTCGAGGTCCTGGACAGGTCAGGACAGGTCAGGACACCTCGGGACGTGGCTTCGGGACAGCCGGACATAGATCGGGACATCGGGACACACACCTATAGGTGTGTCCCTTGTCCCGACGTCCCGTCCCGAACGTAGGTCCCGGAGAGGTGGTGGACCGAAGATTCGGTAAGCCGTTCGAGTTATTGCGGCCTGCGGTCGAGCCAGTTGACCCATAGGCTCGCGAACTCGCCGACGTCCACTCCCAGCGCCTTCGCCAACGTCGCGACCGTGTCCAGGCGGGGACGACGACGCCCAAGCTCCGCGGACTCGACCGTACCCACGCTCAAGCCGGCGACACACGCCAGGGATGCCTGGGACATTCCGTGCGCTCTGCGGAGCTGTCGAAGCGGGCAGGTGGCACGCCAGTGGTCTCTTGAACGTTGCTCGAACTCCTGCTGAGTCGTGTCGATCGTCGTGCTCGCCATTGTGCCAAAGCTCCGTACCTCGCTAAAGCCGGGAGCCCCGTAAGACATTAGCGGAGGAGGTCCCGCCCGTATCACGTTGCGGACTCACTCGCGTCGCGGTGCCCGCTGCTTCACGGAATCGGTCGACGCTTGGTTCACGACGCTGAGTATAGCGTTGGTCGACAAATTGAACTTGCTCAAAAGACATGGAGAGCCACTCGATTGGTCGAGTTTGCAAAGGTCGTTTTCGGGCGCAAGACCGCGACATCGTGTGCATTCGTTAGGAAAGGCACATGTTCTTGCGCGTGCTTGGAGACTATTTGAACGTCTACGCAGTAACGCACACGTTTCTGAACCATGAACGAAAGGTATACACCATGACCGCTGCCTGGAGATTGAAGTCCGATCGCTTCATAACGCGCGACGAACTCGAGACGGTCATCGCTGACTGCGAACGTCGAGCGAAGCGTTCGGTCAACGCGAGGCAGAACCTGGTCGTGTTCCGACTCGCGACTTGCTGCGGCCTCCGGGCGTCCGAGATCGCTGGGATCAACCTGTCGGACCTCCTGCTTGAGACAGACAAACCAAGAGTCCGAATACGCAAGGTTGTCGGCAAGGGGTCTCACGCCCGCACTGTGCCACTTTGGTGGGACCGGGCGACTCTTGAGTGCTTGCGGAGGTGGAAGGCCGAGAGGGCGAAGCAGTGCGCCTCCGGTAGCGAGCCGGCGCTATGCACTCAATCGCAACAATCGCAAGGCAGAAGGCTCCATCGCAACAGCGTGCGTTCACGATTCCGCAGCGCGTGTCGGGTGTTGGGCGAGGAGCGGCTGACCCATCTTAGTGTTCATGACGGTCGTCACTCCTTCGTCTCGCTCTCGCTGGCCGGCGGTCGGTCGCTCGCCGAAGTTCGAGACGCAGCGGGTCATTCGACCGTGGCGACTACGAACGTCTACTTGCATGCCGTTGCGGACGACGGGGCCGTTGGCGAGCTCTTCGCGCCTTCTTCGGGGAGTTGGCGAAAGCGAGAGCAACGAAAGCTAGGAAGGAGCGGGAATGAGTGAACGGCGCTGGGGGGAAACGGTGACACCATCCGACCTGGTTTACATCGGCGAGTTTGTCGAACAGCTCTGGATCATCGATAGCTACTTGGAGTTCCACAATGACGTGCTCGCTCTCACAAGCAGGCACGAGTTCGAGTTGCAACCAGGGAGTCTCCGATTGGCGATCAATGTAGAGTTCCTCAGATTCTTATGCTGCGAAACCGCTGAGCAGCTCGAGAATCTCGGGTTTGGTGACGCGCGTCGCACGGTCGTCCCAAGGGAGCCCTTGCTCGCGGCTTTCATCCGGGATGCCTGGCTTCTCGCTGCCGGTTTTCCTCAGATACACGAGGAGATCGACGCCGCCGTCGTCAACGCACGCAAGCCCGCTCTGTACTGGCTGGTGCGGCGCATCGAGTTCCTTCAGCAGTTGAGCCTGGATCTGTCTTTGGAGTTGAGAGAAATCGACTCGCAGTGAGTAGGGGCGCGAGGGAACTGCTACGCCGTTCGACTTGACTCACAGAGAAGTCCTGAGCGGCGTTTTCGCGGCGTCGAGAGGGAGGGTGACGGAGCCCCCCGACGACGTCCGCCTGGTTGATCCATATGGGCCGAGACATAGCCACGCGGGCGGGGGACTTCTTATCGCTCATCTTGGGCTCGCTATTGCGGCGGTGGTCCAACCGTGTGAACCCATCGCGCGCGGGAAGGGCTCCTCTTGTATCGAACGGTCAGTACGTTTGATCGCTCTCAAGGGTTGGAAGCACTCTCATTCCCGCCGGGGGACGAGGAATCTTGGGCAAGGAGCTTGGATCGATCGACAGTGCGATTCCTGACTCTCTATCCAAACCTCGTTATGCAGTCCGCTATTGCAGCGCTGGGCGGAAGGCAGCGGAGGAGACGTCGCATCGGCGACTCGGAAAGGCTACCTTTGGTTTTGCGTGACAACATCGACGAGGGGCTTCGGCGGCTGCTCGTGTGAGCTCACCACAGAGAAGTGGCTCTCCGTCCGCTTGAGTAAAGGCAATGAAAGAGTAGGTGGATCTCATGTTAGGAAAGCTTGCCGCATTAGTATGCATCACGTCGGCGATATGCTTCGTTGTGTTCACTCATGAATTCGACCGCGCGAATGCTGGCCCGACGTTTCCCGCGGGTAACGGAGACGTTGATGGTTCGGGCTCCATCAATGTCGCGGACGCCGTCTACCTGCTGGCCTACATCTTCGACGGAGGTCCCGCTCCAGCGATCATGCCAAGTGCCGTTCCGGCGACAGGGCAAGCAAGTTGCTTTGACCAGACGGGGTCGGACATTCCTTGCGATGGGACAGGGCAAGATGGCGAGTACCAACTTGGATGCCGCAACCTTGAACCTCAGATCGTTATGGGAGATGACGTGGTCGTAGATCACTGCACCGGTCTTATGTGGGTGCGGTTCCCGGTCGTGGGCGGCTTGACATGGCTCGAGGCTCTCGACTACTCCGAGGGGCTCAACTTCGCCGGATTCGACGACTGGCGATTGCCGAACGTGCATGAACTCACGAGTATCATTGACTATGAGCTGGAGTCGCCCGCCCTGGATCCCGTTGTTTGGCCAGGTGCAGGATCGGCGCAGATGTGGACCTCGACGACGGGGCGGTTGGCGGGAACCTCGGATCAGCAAGCCTG
Organism: Planctomycetota bacterium; assembly: GCA_021776775.1. Classification (GTDB taxonomy): domain Bacteria; phylum Planctomycetota; class UBA8108; order UBA1146; family JAJFFE01; genus JAJFFE01. Next base: position 19,866 of record JAJFFE010000345.1, read on the forward strand.
GGTCGTTGTTATTGCGAGTGGGCAGACGACGCTTTCGGAAAAGACTCTGGCGCGACCTTCCCGTGCCTGTCGCTCAATCAACTAGATGGCTGGGTTCTCGCACTCTTTCGTTGTTTCCAAGAACACTGGATCAGATCTTCGCGGATCGGTACGGCAAATCGAAAAACACCCGATGCCAGTCCAAGGGATGATCCCTGAGGCGTTGCCGCGAGTTGTTCTTGGAGGTCTGCGAAGACCTTGCTTGCGGCACTACTAGGACGAGGCTGTGAATCCTTCCCGGTGAAGCTTGGTTGTCGAACCCGCTAGTAGACTCAAGCGCCGGCTAGAGACGAGAGCCAATACAGGTACTCGTCGACCGACATGAGTCGGGGCGGACCTTCGGGAATCAGCGCTCGAAACACCTTTTTCATGAATCCGAAGTCTTCGCTGACAAGAACGTCCACGCTTTGCGCTACTGAGATTAGCTCAATGTCGTCCTGGGCATTGCGATCTATGTCAGCCCTGGATCCGGCGATTGCGAGTGAGAACGCAGTGTCGAGACCATGGACCAAATGGGTTGAGTAGGTAAAAGAAAGGGGATCAGCAGCCCAACGCGCTACGAGATCTTCGCGGTCGGGGAGATCTTCGAACACCACGTGGAGAAGCTCAGATCCGAAATCCACCAGAGAAGCGACAGCTGTCTTGGCCCCGTACCGAATTCCCTGCTGCTCTCTGAGGACCCTCTCCACCGGGTGTCCGTCGGATTTGGCCGCACCGTGGACCGACTTTCGGTACTCGATCAACCCATCCTTCAAGATTCGTTTTGTCGCCTGTCGCTTGTGGCAATCCAGTCTCCACTGATCGTCAGTCAATAAGGGGTGCGGACTCCTGAGCAACTTTCGAAGCGGATCTGCCTCGACCCAGGATAGAAGTTCCGTGTCGAGTTCTCCGCGTAACTCGCGGATTCGAAGCTCGTGGTGTGGAAGGAAATATCCACCGTTGCCGAATCGCAGAATGAAGTCACTCTCTGCCAACAATGTCTTCATGTTGTGCTCGGATAACTGAAGTGACTCTCGAACAAAGGTCGATGTGTGAAAGCCAACGATGGTGCCGCGATCAATCGCCTCCAGCGTGGGGCGGGCTAGCTGAACGAACCGCTCGCCGTGCAACGCCGAGCGATCCAGAGTGACTTTGGCGGGCTTCTCCATGGTTGCGGCGATAGCTCCGTTTCAATGTCAGGGTGCACGTCGTCAATGGCGGGCAAGAGTTCCAATGTTCAGTCCGGGAGAGTCATGTACCGTCCACCTCGCGCGTGCGATGAGTTGTGACTATCGGCAGAGGTGACGTCCGCGCGCAGTTGCGCCACTTCGTCACGGAACAAATGGATTCGTCCCGTTCAGGAGTTCCTGCCGGTTGCCTACCCCGTCTTGGTCGAAGTCCAAGTCCGGGAACAGAATATTCGCAAGGACGTAGCCGGTGGGGTCGCCGAAATTCAGGTGGCTTCCAAATGCAGGGAGGTCGAATGCGGGATCGCCGTTAGACGGCAGTATCACGAACTCCGCGCATGAGTTTCGAGCCGTCCACACGTTGCCGTCTCCGTCGATCCAACACCCCCAAGCACTGGGAGCTGGGCACTCGTCGCCAGTGCCGGGCACGCCGTCAAGGTTGGTGAGGTCGACGGTCTGCGCGACTGCGCCGGTCTCATCCAGTTCGATGAGTTGGCCGGGATCCGGAAATCCAGATATGCCATCGCTTGTTACGTGCCAAAAGTGCCCACTACTCGAAGCGACTCCGAACAAAGGCACCTCGCCAGGGGGCGCTCCACTCGACGCAACTTCTACACCGGACTCTATGTCGTAGATGCGATAGGTGTAGGTTCCGTTCCACTCCGGAACCCAAACGCGTCCGTCCGCGTCGACGGCCGGAAAGCGGGTTCGCCCCTCGAAGTCGAGCAGTGTTGTCGAGGTTCCGAGCGGATCCCACCGATCCAGTTGTCCCGGCAAGCCGCCAATGAATTCGTTTCTGCTAACCATGAGCAGGTTGTAGCCAGACCTCGCCGAAGCCGATGGCGAAAGAGCAATGCCTTCAGCTATCTGCCGATCTATTCCGACTTCGCTCTTGATGCCGCCCGCGGCGCCTATGTGCACGAAGGTGCGGCGTGCGCTCCCTCCCACGACCCAGGCGGATCCGTCGGGGGCGAGACAGATTGACCCGAGACCCGCCAGAAGGACGGTTGTTTCGGAGAGTAGCTCGCCTGTGCTGATTCGGTATCGGGACACTCGATCCCCGCCGGCGAGCCAGACCGTGTTGTCGAGATCGCGGGCGACTCCGCTTGCGTTGAACGCCAAAGGGAGCGTGTCGAGTAGAACCCCATCGGGGTTGAAAATCAGAAGATCGCCGTTGGTCGACAACGTCAGCACATTCTCCACGGGCGTCACCTCAGCGGTCAACGTGCCAAGATCGGTCAAGCCCCCGACCGTGGGTGTTGCGCCCGCAACATACGTCGTCGCGACGTTGCTGCCGATCTCAACGCGCACTGTCACCTCGAGGGCGGTGACGGCAGATACCGATTCCATGACAAACGACCCGTCAACTGCGGTGATCGCGACACGCCCGGGCGCAGCAGACGTGGTGACGGCGGCTCCCTGAACGGGACCACCGGCAACCTCGACGGTGCCGACCAGATCTGTGACGGCGTCGGAGACGAATGGATTCTGCCCGGCCTCGAGTTCGGTCCTGTTCGGAATACCGTCAGAATCGAAGTCTGCGTACGGGTGATTCACGAATGCCTGCAAATAGCCAGTTGGATCGCCGAAGTTGATCGGCGCTGATCCGGTCGGGATCGTGAAGGACGGTCCGCCATCCCTTGGCTGCACGAAGAGCTCTTGAGCATTGGCAACCGCGATCCAGACCTTTCCGTGCCCATCGAGTGCGGGATCATAGGAGAAGCCGTCCGGATTGGGCGGAACGTAAGTATTGAGCCATAGCCCGGCGGCACTGTACTCGCGAAGCTCTGTATCACTGCCGGCAACGTCGACAACCCAGATATGCCCGTTAGGAGCGACCTGGCACTTGAGGAAGCCAGAGTTTGCGTGTCCAGTCGTCGTGAGAATATTGCCGTCCGGCAATGCTGCCTGTAGCTGGTCGGGGCCATTGAAGACGCGCGGAATCCAGAGGGTGCGTCGCAGCGGGTCCAACGCAAGGTCATTGACCCCAATGCCTGGGCCCGGTTGAGCGTAAGGAGTGATGCTACCGGTCGTGGGATCAATCTCGCGGATCACAGTGTCCGGCCAGATCGAAGCAGTGATCACGGTTGTATACGTCTCACGGCGCGGAATGAACGCCAGCGCCCTGGGGACCAACTCTGTCGAAATCTGATACTGGCTCGAGAAGTCCTGCCAGAAGACCTTCTCTTTACCGTTGTCTCCGGCCCACACGGATCCGTCCGGAGCAATCGCAACTTCTCGGAACGATGATCCGGGCTTCTCCACGAGTGTCAGTACTTGGCCCGAAGGAATCGCAACGCGTGCCGCGAACTCGCCCCCGGCGACCCAGGCAGTTCCATCGATGTCTCGCGCGACGCCCCTTGCACCGAACCCGAGATCGACACTGTTCACGAGCGCTCCGTCGGATGCTGCGTAGACGTGAAGGGTCCCGTTGTTCACCTGACAAGACACGTAGTAGTCGTCCATGAACGCTGGACGTAACGTGAGTATCCCGACGTCCGTCTGCCCACCTGGATTGACGAACGGAGCCCCGGCACACGCGACGAAGAGACCCTGGTCTTCGATTGGGTGACGAACGATGACCGAGACCGGGCCGAGTTGGGTCGGGACGCCTGGAATCGAGAACGTTCCGTCGGGAGCGGTCACGCTTTGGAGGCCGTGACCCTCTCGCACTACGACATCGGAGATTGGCGTACCGTCTTCGGAGAAGACCATGCCCGTTACCGTGGTTAGTGGGTCTCCTGGTACGACCGTAACACTGACGACGGCGATCGCTCCTTCGTTGTTGGCCGTGATGAAGGCGCTGCCCGGGCCAGTCGCAGTGACGACGCCGTTTTCGTCAACGGCGACGATGTCGGGGTTGCTCGACTGGTAGGAGGACCACTCGTTGGAGGTGCTGGCGTCTATTACGATGCCATCGGATTGCGTGGCGAGCAGCGTTATCTGAGCTGTGTCGCCGATGCTGGTGAGGAAGGGGGTGTCGACGGAGGCGGCAAGAGTCACGGTACTGAGGAAGGGCGTGGTTGTGAGAGTCATGGGAGGGATTTCAACGACGACGCCAGGGATTGACACCTGGAAGTAGTCCGAGCGACCGTAGAGAGCCGAGCCACTTCTTACGCAAACAGCTTCGAGTCGGACCCAGTTAGGTCCGCTGAGGAAGGGGTGGCGAAAATTTCCGCTCGACGCTAGAGACCCCGCTCGGCCAGCTACGGAAATTACGCAGTCTTCGTATCGTGAGTTTCGGGCGCTCTCCTCAACAATTAATGCCAGCGCTACCAAATCGCTTTCCAGGTCAGCAAGCGACTCTTCGATCTGCTCGAGACCCACGCAGGCGGAAGCCGCTCCAGAGACAACTTCTTCCATGATCATCACCGCTTCTTCTGGCGTGATGATCGTCGGACCGGCAGATATCGAGAATCCCCCAGGAAGGCCAGTAAGAAACTGTGATATGGATTCGATCATCGACTTCGTCGAAGCAACGCTGGCTCGTACTTCGGCAATGTCTTCAAGCTTTTGGTCAGCTTCGGTCAATGCGAAACCTACAGATTGCTCGACGTCCAGCCCCGTGACTGGTGAGCAGGATAGCTGTAGCAGGGTGTAGAGTTCGAGCGCATCAAACAGTTTGTCGCGGCCCTCCTGCACCTGTGTTGTTACGAAATCCAGATCTTCATCCGCTCCGCACAAAATGGAATGCTGGATCTGCAAGATCGAGCTGAGGCCGGATGGGGAGATGAAGCCCGACAGCAATAGCACTCCGCAGGCGAGATGTACCGGCGGCAGCGGGATCAGAGGTGACAAGGCGCAGATTACAGTTCCCAAAGCCAGGGTTCCAAGCTCCGCGCGTACGAGGGACAGCTTGTCTCTTGGAAAGCCTGTGCTAGCCGATCTGATTCGATCCAGGCCAATCGCATACCAGTTTCGAACGTTGTTCGCGTATTCAGGGAGTCGTGGATTATCTTCGCACTGGTCCTCGCAGAAGGACTGCCGCCTCTGAAAACAGGGACACCCCCAACCCGCCTTTGTGATGCCCGTCCCCGGTTCTGTGGAGACCTCGCGCCGATCCTCCGACACGACCCCAGTCGCCACTATCTCGAAACGCTCTGTGTCGTGATCGAACGACATCACGTTCATTACCGAGCCGGCAGGCAAACCCGAGAAGTTCGGGAAAGTGATCTCAACAGGGGGATCGAACACTGCCCCCGCGGGTTGAAGGGTCCACGCTAGGGGTGGTGCACCACCGTCTGGTAGTGGCATGGGCACGTCGTCGACGTGTACCTGGTTGAGACTAACTTCGACCGCGCCTTCAGCAGCGACGCCGTCGATAAACATGGAACCGGCGGCGACGCGCATCACTAGCCCGGGGACCCCGTCTAGCTCAAGGATCGTGTCTTCCGTTTCGCTGTAGGACCGAACGTTGGCGGGGTTCAACTGCGGAAGCACTACCGGCCCGAGCGGTAGCGTGTTCGCCACGCCAGGTAACAGCGTCAACTCGAACCGTAAGTGTGGAAAAGTCCCGGGATCAACGTCGCTACCCAAGGCACCGCCCACATGAGTCGCCGACTCTCCCTCGACCTCCAGAATGGCTGCGCCCGAACCCGAGATGTCTTCGAACTCAAACGTTCCGCCGAGATCACTGGTGATCACGAATTCGGTGCCGTCTGCGAGGAGCGTCAACCTACAAGTCGCGCCTTGGATGGGTCGAGTTGCGTTGTCAAGTACGAGCCCCGTGAGGGCGGTCATCCCGTCCGGGTTGGCTTCTTTGGCCACGATCGTGAACGTGACCGGCAGATCAGGGTTCATGTCGAAGGTCGCCTCGACGACGATTCGACCAGGCGAGTCAGGTGCTTGGAACTCGACATCCGCATGGCCCGTCGAATCCGTCGCCGTGATCGCCATGCCAGCGCCGTCGACCAGCCCATCACCTTCGATCACTGTGAACGTCACACCGACACCGGGCACTCCGTTTCGCTCGTCGCTCACGAACACGCAGAGCGGACAGTTGGCGATGCCGTTCGTCGCGACAACTTGGTTGTCGCCTGACCCAAGGCTGATTTGGTTCGGGGCGCCGGAGATCCCGGTAGCACAGAGCGATAGTGGATTGGGCATCCCTGCGGAAAGGACTTCAAGTCGGTTGTTGCCGCAGCCAGCATCGGATCCGAGTTGCCAAAGAACGGTTGCCTCTCCCATTGCATCGGTCGAAACCTGACGAAGAACGGATCCGGTGGCCACGGACTCGGACGGAAGCCGAACTCGTCCGTCGCTCCGTGTAACTCGAAAGACGATAGGGCGGTTGACCAGGAGGTCCCCGTTGAATCCATGCGCACGAACCGTGATCGGAGTCGGCAGATCTGTGTTGACGGTAGCGGACTGATCCGCACCGGAGATGAGTTCCAGGTACGGCTGATCTAGGTCGAGAACGCCACGGGTCACGAGGTGCTCCAGCGCAGTTGTGTTTCCGAGGGCGTCGGTCGCTTCGACGACGACGTTGTTTGGTCCGACAGATAGTGGGACGCCCGAGAGCTCAAAGGTTCCGTTTGTTCCCATCCCAATATCAACAGCCGCACTCATGCCGTTGACCGTGACCGAGACTCCCTGCTGCCCTGAGAGCATGTCACCAACACGGCCGACGAATGTGACGTTGTCGTCGAACACCTTCGATCCACCGGGTGGGAGGTCTACAAAGAGGAAAGGAGCGACTCCGTCGTGGGTAACGCTGATGGTCGCGACGGCGCTAGTCAGGTCGGGTGTCGTAAGTGATCGC